>JAKAFS010000007.1 GCA_021817825.1 Deltaproteobacteria bacterium
TCGCAAAAGAGGTCCCGCCTCTGACGATGCCCTGGATGAATAAGTGAAAAGAACATAAACCCTTTTAAAAAGGGACGGGAGAACTATTTTTTTATTGACAACTGTCAACCATATCGGATTCCCGCTTTCGCGGGAAATGATAGAATGGGCATCTAGAAAGCGGCTATCGCCCCAGGGTCAGGATGCCGCTGCGCCATCGGTCGGGAATCTCTGTTATGCCGGATCGGCTCTTCTGTCAAGAAGGTTGCCGGCTCGCCGGCAGCCACCGTTCCTGTCCGTAATGGACTGCAAGGCCGGCCAGAAAGCCCACGGCCATGTCGGCGGCCAGAGCCACAATGACCGTCGCGAGAAGCGGAATCAGCTCCCGGCCCGGTCGGATCTCCCGGGCAAATTTGGTGAGTTCGATTCCGACCAGCAGCATCATCGCCCCGATGATCGCCCCGGGAAAGGCGGCAAAAAGGCCGGCGATCGCCGCGGCAAAGAAGAGGCCGAGGCCGATCTCGATCCCCCCTTCGATGAGGTTCGTCCCCCCGGTCCGCGCGCCGAAATAGTACTGGCCGGCCAGGCCGCCCGAGCCGTGACACATCGGCATCCCGCCAAAGAAAGGAACGACAAGGTTCATGATCCCCTGGTTCCAGGAAAGTTTCCCGACGCCGACGGGCCGGTCGGGAAAATAGGCGCCGATCAGGGCGGAAGTCGCGATCGTGGCGTTGGTGATCGTCAGGGGAATCTGGGCGAACCCGGCCCGGACGAGAGAATCCCAAACCTCTTGCAGGGAAAAGCCCGTGAGCGGCGGCAGTGTAAAATGGATCAGCGAAGCTTCCGGAAGCCGCCCCTCCCAGGCGACGATGGCGATCCCGAGGAGCATCAAGACGACGGCCGCCGGGGCATAGCGGCTCTCCCGCAGCCCAAGGACGATCACGATGGCAACGATTCCCAGGAGCCAGCCCGTAGCCAGCATTTTTAAGGCCTCGCTGGCGAGCAGGATTCCCAGCGTCGCCTGGATCCCGCGGACGACGGAACGGGGGGTGATCCGGGCCAGCCGGCCGATGAGCCCGGTGGCGGCAAAGAAGATCCAAACGATCCCCATGGCAAAGCCCGAGGCATAGATGAGCGAAGGGGTCCAGTGCTGGGCGATGGCGACCACGGCCAGGACCTTCATCGGCTCGATGGGCATGGGGAGCTTGTAGACGAGGCCCGTCACGATGTTCGCCAGCCCCATCATGACCAGAAACCCCGCCGGATCGAGTCCGCAGACGGCGATATAGCCGATCGCCAGAGGGAAGAGGGTTCCGAAATCCCCCAGCGAACCGGACAGTTCCCGCAGATTGAAGGCAAAGGATCCGATCTTCATGGCCTACCCTTTCGTGCTCCGCCCAATGAACCTCTCGCGGTGGTCATAGCGGACCCGTATTGGCTGCGGGACACAGCCCTACCCTGGATTTGCGCTTGCGCAGGAATGACAAAGCGGGAGCGGGATTGCCCGTGCCCCTCTTTCAAGCGGCGGCGCTGTCCTTCCGCATCAGGGACGCCCGGCTCAGGGCAATAGAGGGTTCGGTTTCGGGCAGAAAACCGGCCTCTCGGCACAGGGCGGCCGTTTCTGCAAAGGCTTTACCCGTCACATGGAATTTCGGTTCGCAGAGCAACAGGCTGCCCCCGAGCTTCAGGAACCGGAAGATCTCGCCGAAGAAGCGGCGCTTGTCCGGCACCTCGTGGGCCATCCAGAAGGCGAGGGCGAAATCGGCCCGTGCGGCAACCTCTAGACTGTCCGGCCGGGCCAGGCGGGGAACGATCCGGTCGGCGAGGCCCGCTTGGTCCGCCCGCCGGCCCAGTGCCGCCAGCATCTGCGGCTGGAGATCGACGGCGATCACTCGGCCCTCGGGGCCGACGAGCCGGGCCAGGCCGATGGTGAAATACCCCATCCCGCAGCCGATATCGACCACGGTCAGGCCCGGCCGAATAAAAGGGGAAAGCATCCGCTCCGGATCGTGGATCAGTCGCCGCAGGGGGTTGTCGAAAGACCGGCAGAGCCACCAGGGGCAGACCCGGTTGTTGGTTTTCCGCAACTTCTCCAGAAAATCCATTTTTTCGCCTTCCTTTTCACTTCTGTTCCAGGAACAGCCGGACCGGGCTGATCTCGATGAAGGAGGTGCCGAAGCGGTCGCCATAGTTCCCGGCAATGACGATGACCAGATCCTCTTCCTCAAGGTTCCTGCTTTGCAGATGGCCCGTCAGCGCCTTACGGATAAAATCTTGGCTGCTGGCCGTCTTTTCGAGGTATTCGGGAAAGACGCCGAAGGAGAGGGCCAGTTGCCGCACCACATGCCGGTCGTAGCAGTGGGCGAAGATGGGCTTGCGGCCCCGAAAGCCCGCCATGTTGCGGATCGAGGCGCCCGACGACGTATCGGCGATAATGGCCCGGGCGTTGAGTTCCAGGGAGCCCTCGACGGCCATCTTGGTCAGAAAGGCCGACCGCTCGTTGGTCAGGACTACCGTGGGCGCGTCGTGGATGTCGCTCCGCGACTTTTCGACCTCGACCGCCACGGTGGCCATGGTCTGCACCGCCTCCAGGGGGTACTGACCGTTGGCGGTTTCGCCGCTGAGCATGATCGCGTCGGTCTGGCTGTAGATGGCGTTGGCGATATCGCTCACCTCGGCCCGGGTGGGCCGGGGATTGTGAATCATCGAATGGAGCATCTGGGTGGCGATGATGACGGGCTTGCGGCGGGCGATGCACTTTTCGATCAGCATCTTCTGAATCCCCGGGATCCGCTCGTAGGGGATCTCGATGGCCAGATCCCCCCGGGCCACCATTACCCCGTAGGCATGATCGAGAATCTCGTCGATATGGTCCACCCCCTCCTGATTCTCGATCTTGGCGATGATCCTGATCGTGCTCTTCTGCTCGTCCAGGATCGCCTGAATGGCCAGGACGTCCTCCTTGTTCCGGACAAAGGAATGGGCGATGAAATCCACATCCTGGTCGATGGACAACCGGACGTAGGCCTTGTCCTTCTCACTGAGCGACGGCAGCCGGAAACTCACCTTCGGGACGTTGACGCTCTTGCGGCTCTCGATCCGGCCGTCGTTCAGGGCCTCGCAGATCAGGGCCTCGCCGCTCTTTTCCCGGACCAGGAGGTCCAGGTAGCCGTCGTCGATGAGGATGTGGCTGCCCTCCGGCACCTCGTCCACAAAGCCCCGGTAACTCACATAGACCCCTTCTTTGGTCGATTCCCGGTCCGGATCGCCCCGAAAGGCGATGCGGTCGCCCTTGGCCAGGACGATCTCTTCGGCGGCCCTGGTGGTGCGCACCTCCGGTCCCTTGGTGTCGATCATAATGGCGATATGGCCGGAGACCTCCCGGATATTGCGGATCATCTGCAACGATCCCTCCGGCGCCTGATGGGCCGTATTGATCCTCACCACATCCATCCCGGCTTCATGGAGGGACCGCAAGAACGGCACATCGCAGCGCCGGTCGGAGATGGTGGCGACGATCTTCGTTTTTTTTCTCAATTCCGCTTTCATGATGACTTTTCCTCTGATATCGGTTCCCATGAGACCCCGCAAAAAAGCGGGCAGCGTTTCACTTCTCTTCCTGTTCGGAAGAAGAGTTTACCACAACCGGTCGTCAAGCGGGCAATAAAACTTGGCGGTTCAACGGCGGTGGAGAATCCCCTTGTCGGACGCCGCAGGGTCTGAAAAGCGCCAAAGGGCAGGCAGGGCCGCTACGGCTTCCGTCAACTGAAGATCTTGCCCATTTCTTCTTCCTATTTGAAGCATAGGAGCGCTTTATTGCAAAACAATAACGGTTTCATGAAGCTTCCGTGAACTCTTGCCCGCCGCGCGGGAAATAAAAAAAGCCGCAACAAATGCAACTTCTTCGCGCATCTGCTGCGGCTTTTACCCCATACAAACAAAAATTTTCTACTTGGCGCCGGTGACTATCCTTCGCTGGTTAATAATAAAAGACATTGCGGCGCACCGCTTCTTTGGCGGACATGGTTCTGGCCTCGATGAATGCTTCACCCAGCAACTTTGAGGTGTGAAGTATCTTCTGTAGAAAGGTCCTCTCTTTGTTCTTGTCCTGTACTTTAATCTTTTGTTCTCTTGTCATTTCTTGTTACCTTCTTTCTTTTACTAATTGCAGTTCAGCATCTGCCGATAAAGTTATTCAATCCTCTGGAGGGGGGTTACAATCATCCACCGCCAGGATTTTTCAGGAACGTAATCACTCTGATCCACGCTTCGGAGGGGTGCCGTTTATCGCCCTCAGCTTCCTTATAGCATTTATGATGCCAAAGTTGACGATTCTCTCTGGCGCATCGTCTGCCGAATGGATAACCTAGATGATTCATTATAGAAATTAGTTCAATAAACGTTTTAATCGCCGGCAGGCTCTATCCTTTTTTTTCCATCGGCACCAGTAAACAACAGAAATTTGGAGAAAAACGGAGCGCTACGTGCGATAAACGCACCGCTCAATGATTAACCCGTGCCGATTACGCACTATTAGAATTAACCATTCAATACTACAAGCAAATTCCTTTACCGGACGTAAGTGCGGTATTCGCACGCATGGGGCATATTGGTCGCTTATTCGCTGATATGGCTCAATTTTAGGATACGCCAGGGCACCGGGCTTCGCTCCGCATCCCTTTTTCGGGAGGATTGACATTCCCAGGCGATCCCTTAGGGGCCCACAGGCGTTATCGCGGCGGCAAGTGGTTTATACCGGGGGCCGCTATCCTCAAGCAGACGCTGGAAGTTCACATCTGCGCCCAGGACGCCCAGGGTGTTTCCCTCCGGCCCGCTCAGGCCGGCCGCTACGGTGAAACAGAAGTCTCCGGTGGCGGTGGAACGGTAGATGTCCGTGGAGTGCAGCCCTTTTTGCCGGATCGCTTCCAGATACCAGGGCCGTTTTGACCAGTCCCGCCCGAAGCTGTCAGGATCGTGAACGATCGCCTTTTCCTGCCGGCCGATATTGTCCACGCATTGCCGTCCCCTTTCGTCGGTCAGGTATGCCAGCTCGAAGCTCGGATGGTCGGCAAGCCATTCATCGAGCATCGCCTCGCAGCTCTTCCGGTTTCCGAAGACGCGGCTGAGCCTCGGCAGCACCTCGGCGATCTCCTCCTCCGCCCGCTTGTGGGCTTCGAAGCGAAAGGTCCCGAGGCCCATGAGCAACTGCTCGGTGTACCCATTGATCTGCCCGCACATGCCGCGCAGGGATTCGACCACTCCCATCTGCTGATCCGCCAAATGCGCCATCCCGCTGACCTGCGTGCTGACCGCCGCGACGGTGCCTGTCCGATCGGCAGCCGTTTTTTCGCTCCCCGAGACTTCCCGGACCTGCACGATGCTCTGCCGCATATCCTGGATGCTCTGCTCGATCAAGCCGGTCGTCTCTCCGGTCCGGTCCGCAAGCCGCCTAACTTCGTCGACCACGACGCCGAAGGCGACGCCGTGCTCGCCGGCCCGCGCGGCTTCGATGCTGGCATTGATCGAGATCATGCGCGTGTGCTCGGCGATGCGGGAAACGGTGGCCAGGGCGTTCTCGACCTGGCCGGACGAGGCGCGCAATTCCTTTACAGCCCGATCGAGATCGGCCGCGAGCCCCTCCATGACGGCGGCGATTCCAGTCGCCTGCGCTGCCTGGGCCTGGGCCTTCTGCTCCATCTCCACCGCGAGCCCGACGAGCCGCGGCCCCAGAGCCGCAAGCCAAACCGATGCCCGGGCAATGAGATCAAATTGGCCGCGTGTCTTTTGAGATTCAGGTTTATTCGCCCCAACTTGCACCCTGCCGGGCAGCGCCGCACGCCCCTCCCCTGCGGAAGGAACGGGCCGCGCAAGCGGCCAATGCTTCTTATCGAATAATCGCGTCATGGTCATCCAACTCCGAAATGGTTTTGCCTCCCGAAATACAAGAGCCATGCCACAATCCCTTATGAATGGTGATTAATTAAACGGGATATTATTAGCAAGTTATCTCTACGCAGGATTGGTTAAAAAAGGAGGTTCGGGACAATATTGTCCTTTTTGAGCGATTTTTGGTTCAAAAATCGCTAACGATCGGCAGACAGACCGGCGCTTCCCTCATTTTTTTCTTGATCTTCCTCTGCCTTAGCGGTATCTTCACCCATCACCTGCGCTTTTGCTTTCCACCCTTCCCCTGCTTTTACCGATCCACGTTCCTTGTGTTTTGCCGTTCGTCCCCCGGCATTTGACTCGGGGCCGTCGTCGCTATGCACTAAACCTCCCGCGCCGTGGACGCATCCGCCTCCCACCGGCGGCTCCTGCGATCGGAGCGGAGCCATTTATTTGGATAGAATTCGAGCGCACACCTCTTAACGAGATGCCTTCCTCTACTAACCCTAGTATGCGGAGAACAACAATGAGGCGCTGGAACGATAAAATGTGGAACCGCTGTTCGGCTTGACCGGCAGGTTCAGATCACTGAATTTGGATCGAAAGTACTCAATATTCTTCAATGTAGCTGAAAAATTGCCGTTGACAAATGTTAGCATATATGCTAACCAGGAGGTCCATGAGTTATTCCATCACCTACTTCCATTCACGGTCAAAGCTGGGATCGAAAGCTGGCCTGATGGGATATTGGCTGATTATGCGAGGATTGTGGAGTTGCTGATGGAGTTTGGGCCAAATTTGCGAATGCCGCATTTCCGGGCAATGGGCGACGGTCTTTTTGAATTGAGGCCCCGAGGTCGCGAAGGCATCGGACGGGTATTTTACTGCTTTGTCATCGGTCAACAAGCCGTAATTCTTCATGCCTTTGTCAAGAAAACGATGGACACGCCGGAACCGGAACTGAAGATAGCCCGAAAAAGGATGAAGGAGGTACGAAATGGCTGAATTAAAATATAAACCTGTTCCCCACGACCATAAGGCATTTCTCAAGAATGCTCAGAAACGGGAAGGATTCAGCAAGGCATACGATGATCTGAAAGAAGAATATTCTCTTGTCCGCGAGATGTTGTCGGCGCGATCAAAGTCCGGGCTCACCCAAGAGGCGGTTGCGGAACTAATGGGGACGACGAAAAGCGCTGTTTCGCGCCTGGAATCTGCCGGAAAGCATGCACCGTCCCTGACGACACTGAAAAAATATGCCCAAGCGGTTGGCTGTGATCTGGAAATCAAATTTAGGCCCAAAACAGGTTCAATAAAGCAGGCTGCCGGAAACGTAAAGCAGCGTGCCGGTTAGCTCCCGACCCGGGCGGTGAAGAACAAGAAAAAGCCGGCATGAGTTCGCTAAAATCAGCGACGCAAAGGGAAGGCAAAATGATCAAGGGTGTCGGTAGACGCTTAATAGTATCAGAAAGATAAGTCGTATTCCTGCGTGCATACGACTGCAAGATGAGGGCGGTAACATATCAAAGGTTGTCATCCCGGACCTCGTATCAAGTACAGGGCAGGCCCGATTCGGAAATCGAGTCCTGTCCTGGATTCCCGCTTTCGCGAGGGAATGACAAAAACAGGTGAGGGAATGACAAAAAAGGGCCGCTATTTTCGTAGTCATGACAGTATAGCCGCTGATGGTTACCGGATTGATACCAGACCTAGGTGATGCGCATGTACGCGTCCCTTTATAGGGAAAATCAGAACAGGGAGGATAACGCCATGTCGGAAGGAATGAATCGCCGGGAGTTTTTGCAGGTCACGGCCGTTGCGGGCGCCGCATTGGCGATGGGAAGCACGGGCCTGTCCTTTGCCCAGGAGATGAAGCCGCTGCCCCTCCCGCCGCCGCAAAAGGAGGGCGGAAAGCCCCTCATGGAAGCCTTGCAGGCCAGGCAATCGGCCCAGGCCTTCAGCCCCGAGAAACTCTCACCCCAGGGCCTTTCCAATCTGCTTTGGGCGGCAGCGGGGATCAACCGCCCTGACGGCAAGCGCACGTCGGCCACGGCCTCGAACAAGCAGGAGTTGGACATCTATGTCGCCATGGCCGAGGGCCTGTTCCTCTATGAGCCCAAGGCCCATGCCCTGCTGCCCGTTCTTAAGGAAGATATCCGCAGCCAGGCAGGAAGCCAGGCCTATCTCAAGGATGCGGCCGTTGTCCTCATCTATGTGTCCGATTACGCCCGGATGACCAAGGGAACCGAAGAGACCATGCTGATCAATGCCACGACCGGCGCCGCATTGGCCGCCCAGAACGTCTATCTCTTCGGCGCTTCGGCGGGCCTGGCCGTGCGGGTGCGCTCCAATATCGACCGCCCGCTGCTCGCCAAGGCGATGAAACTGCGGCCCGACCAGAAGATCACCCTGGACCAGGCCGTGAGCACACTCAAAAAATAATCAAACCGGGTCCGTTTTGCAGCGCCGCCCCAGCAGCCGGCAGATCAGGGCGGTGATGGCGATGACCAGGATCAGTATTCCCGCATACCCTGCCACCTGGCCATAGCCGTAGGCGGTCCGGTCGGGCCGGCCGTTTCTCTGGGAGGAACCGCCGGACAGGCCTTCCGGCAGGGCCCCGTCGGCATGCTCCTGAAGGCCGCCGCCGCGGAAGCCGCGGTTGCGCTGGCCATCGCCGCGAAACCCGCCGCGACCACCATGGGAATAACCGCCATTGCCATTCCTCTGCCCGTACAGGCGGCCACCCTCTGCCGCCCGGCTTTCCGAACCGGCGATCATGGTCACGCTGCGGCTGAACTTGTTGAAAAAGTCGGTCTGGCTGAATCCCAAGACTCCGACGCCCAGGATGACCAGGGCCAGGAGGGCAAAGGCAATGACCTGCGCGGCACTCCACTTCGCTTTTCCCGGAATGTTATGCATGATTGGCCTCCTTCTTCAGCGATTGGGACCGCGAGGGGAAGCGGGCCACGATCCAATCCCACTGCAAGCCCACATGGATACCCACGGCGATCAGGGTCACCAGGGAGGCCAGGAGGTGGATCCCCCGCCAGGGGCCGCCCCAGGAAGTGCCGAAGAGCCAGGAAAAGTCGATCGTCTTGGCAATGGCCATCCCGCTGACGATAATCAAGACAAAGCCGATCAAAAGAAGAATATCCAAGCCGTATTTCAGACGGTTTGCAGCGTTCAGGTCTGCGGTGAAGAGATTCGCGCTGACGAATTTGATCCAGGGCCAATTGACGAAATTGTGAATCAGGTAGAAGGCCACGACCCCGAGGCCGCCCCACTCGTGGAGGGGCAGGCCCGTTGCCCTGGGCTCCATGAGCAGGAGAAAACTAACGGTCATGATGATGTCGAGAACGAGTTTGCCGATGGATATGGACGCCTTTGAGAACATCCTTGCCTCCTTTTCCTTCCGAGATACTCCCCAAGCAGCAAAAAACATACCTCCCTTCCGCCGGCTGCGGATCGTCATGGGCCGATGATTGTAATATATTGTTCTGCAAAGACATTTACAAAATCGGAAGGGACCGGAGAACCCATTCCGAACGAGCCAGCGGGACGACCGCTGCGCAGGTTACATGGATACAAACTATCCAATAAGTATCCACCTGGATAAAATGGATACGTCGGAAGCCATCAGGTTCACATGCCTTCGCAAAAATCAGCGGCGCAAAGGGAAAGAAAAATGATATTGACTTCCGAATACGATCTTTCTATTGGACATTAAAGAGAAGTTGCAACGGCAAGCCAACCTCCGACCATGCCCGAGAAGAGCCCCTCGTGGTTTCATGGAAGGGCATTGGCATTGGGAACCCGAATTTCAGTGACTTGCGGATCAGACCATGGGAAAAGCCGTTCCCGTTAAAATTACCCGCCCCACCCTTTCCGGGGTGGTACAGCGCAAGCGGCTCTTTGGCCTCCTGGACGCGAAAAAGGATCGGCCGGTCCTCTGGATATCGGCCCCGGCCGGTGCCGGCAAGACGAAGCTGGTGACCAGCTACCTGGACGCCCGTGGGCTTCCCTGCCTCTGGTACCAGTGCGACGCCGGCGACGCCGACCTGGCCACCTTTTTTTACTACATGGGCCTTGCCGCCAGGAATGCGGCCCCGAGGCGGCGCCGTGTCCTGCCGCTCCTGACTGCGGAATATGCCCGAGGCATCCCCGCCTTTGCGCGGAAATACTTCGAGAGCCTCTACACCCTGCTCCTTTCCCGGGCCGTTTCGCCTCCTGTAGGGCGCGACTATTTCATCGTCTTGGACAACTATCAGGATGTGCCGGCGGCCCTGTTTCACGAGATGCTGGCCGGCGGATTGAACATGATTCCCGAAGGCATTCGCATCGTGGTAATCAGCCGCAGCGATCCGCCCGCCGCCTTTGCCCGGCTTATGGCCAACGACCGGATCAGTCTGCTGCAGTATGGCGACATCCGTTTTTCCCTTTCCGAAGCCCGGGCGCTTTTGCAAAGCCGCATGCCCAGGCTCGATGATGCGGCGCTGCAAAGCATGCACGAAAAGACGGAGGGATGGGCGGCAGGGATCATCCTGATGATCGAGCGGGCAAGACATCCGGAGACGGGACCAAAGCCGGAGCAGGACTTTGCCTGTGACAGCGTCTTCGATTATTTCGCCGGCGAGATCTTCGCCAAGAACCCGCAAGAGGTTCAGGACTTCCTGCTCCGGACCGCTTTTCTGCCCATGTTCAGCGTTTCGGCGGCGGAGCGCCTGACAGGGGTCAGACAGGCAGGGCGCATCCTTTCCACCTTGACCCGCCATAATTATTTTACCGAACGGCTTTCCGGAAGCGGCGAGCGATACCGGTATCACCCCTTGTTTCGCGATTTCCTCCTGAACCGGGTAAGGGCCACGTTGCCTCCCGATCGGTTGGCGGCCCTGCGGAGAAAGGCGGGAGGGCTCCTTGAGCAATCCGGCCAGACCGAGGAGGCGGCAAAGCTCTACGCCGAGGCCGGAGAGGGACACGCTCTGGCCCGGATGGTCATCGGCCATGCCCGCGAACTCCTGGGACAGGGGAGAAACCAGACCCTTTCCGAATGGATCGCCGCTATCCCCGGCGCCATCGCCGCTCATCATCCCTGGCTCCTATACTGGTCCGGCCTGTGCGCGTTTCCGTTCGACATGCCCAATGCCAGACAATATCTGGGAAAAGCCTCGGCATTGTTCAATGACCTCGATGACCCGTCGGGCCTGTATCTTTCCTGGGCGGGCATTGTGGATACCTATGCCTTCGAATTGGATGAATGGAACCATCTGGATAACTGCATCGCCGATTTCGAATTCCTGAGAAGGACCCATCCCTCTTTCCCCTCTGAGGA
Source organism: Deltaproteobacteria bacterium (assembly GCA_021817825.1). Classification (GTDB taxonomy): domain Bacteria; phylum Desulfobacterota; class Syntrophia; order Syntrophales; family UBA5619; genus JAKAFS01. Next base: position 11,195 of record JAKAFS010000007.1, read on the forward strand.
AATCGACCTCGTTGCCTCATCCCGGATGCTGATTTGCCTGATCCTGAGGGAGATGGACCAGCCGAAATGGGTTTCGCAGTGGCTTGACCGCGTCTCCCTACTCCTACAGAGCAATCCCTCCATGGGTATCCGGATGGACATCCTCTTTTTTGTGAGCCTCTACCATATCTGGAAGGGCGATTATCACAAGAGCGTCATCCTGCTGGAAAAGGCGGAGGCCGAAATCCTGCAAAACAAATCTTCTCCTTTTGTGGCCATTCATATCAAGATGATGCAGGGAATCCATTACTGGGCTACGGCGCAATATGATGCCGCGAAAAAGATGCTGTCCGAGGGGCTTGAAACCACCCGGCAGAGCGGCGTGAGGGTTTTTGAATCCCAGTTGTGGGGCTTCCAGGCAGCGACGGAGATGGCCTCGGGCGACAGGGAGGCGGCCCGGCGGTCGCTGAAAAAACAGCTGACAACGGCCCTGGGCAAAGACAGGACCCTGGACCTTTTTTACTACCGCGTCAACACCGCCTGGCTGGCCCTCCTCGATGGAGACACTTCTCTTGCTGCCGAGCATATGGAAGCGATCTCCGCTGCCGTGGAAAAAATGGGCACCCCCTATTACCGGGCTTTATGGGACATCGGCATGGCCCAGGTGGCATTTCTGCAAGGGCGCACGAAAGAGGCCAAGACCTATATTTCCAAGGCGCATCGCATCAGCCGGGATATGGAGAGCCGGGTCATCGAGTGGTACAGTTTGTTGACGACCGCCTGGATCCTCTTGCAGGAGAGCAGGACCCAGGAAGGGCTTGAGTCGCTGCGCGGCGCCTTGCTGCTGGGCAGGAAAAACGGCTATGCCCATCTTGAATTCTATCAGCCGGCGGTGATGCAATTTCTTTACGCCCAGGCGCTGGCAGAAGGGATCGAGCCGGAATATGTCAAGGCACAGATCCGCAAACTGGGGCTGACGCCTCCGTCGCTCCCGAACGCAACGGCGGCAGGATACCTTCTCGAGGATTGGCCCTATCCGATCAAAATATTCACCCTGGGCAGGTTTGACATCCTCAAGAACGACAAGTCCCTTCTTGCTTCCGGAAAAGCGCAGAAGAAACCGCTGGAAATGGTCAAGGCCCTCATTGCCGCCGGCGGCGTGAACGTGCCGGCCCAACCGCTGACCGAGGCCCTCTGGCCCGATGCCGACGGCGACCTGGCGCACAAATCCTTCGAGACCACCCTGGGACGGCTGCGGCGGCTCCTCGGCGGAGACGACCTGGTGCGCTACAGCGCAGGCCAGGTGAGCCTCGACCTGCTCCGCTGCCGGGTGGACAGTCTTACCCTTGCGCACCTTCTCGACGCAATGGGGAAATTGCCTGAGCATCAGACGTTCGCACTCGGCGAGAAGGCCATCCTCCTCTATCAGGGGCCGTTCCTCCCTGCGGACACCGCCCTGCCCTGGACCGTGCACCGCCGCGAAAGGCTGAAAAGCAGCCTGCTCCACCTGATGATCACCAACGGCCGGCATTATGAAGCGGCGGGAGACTGGGACCGGGCGGCGAAATACTACCTCAAGGGATTGGACCTGGATTCTCTCGCTGAGATCTTCTATCAGCGCCTCATGGTCTGTTATCAGCAGCTCGGCAGCAACGCGGACGTGGCCAGGACCTACGCCCGCTGCCGCAGTCAGCTCCGGCATCATCTGGGCACGGAACCGTCCGTCAAAACCCATCGGATCTATTCCTCCCTCCTGCAAAAGCCCTGACACCGGCGGTCACAGCCGGGTTGCGACAAAATCACCCCACCTCTGCGCTTTTTCCTGATTTTTTCCGATCTGTAGGCAATCTGTGGGTGCCTCTGTGCCATAAGAACTCCATTATGACGGAATGTACGACCTTGGAGAGCTTTATTGTCCGCGTTTATCGGGTGGATCGGGACGATCGCCGCAAGATCGTCGGGCTGGTAGAGGCCACGGACGGTTCGGACCGGCAAGAGGCCTTTGCCGATATCGACGAACTGGGAAAAATCCTGAACGGGCTCTCCCTTCCCACCGGATCCATGCACGGCAAAGGCCTCCCTACCATCCGACCTGGATCCCGATGTCTGTTCTTGGCGAAGGGTGGCGGTCATAAGGAGGAACCATGAAGAAGAGCATAAGAACCTATTACAGGAGCCATCTGACGATCGGCGCGGCCTGCCTTGTTCTCCTCTGCGCCGGCCTTGTTCCTGATGTATGCCTGGGTGCTAGCTATACCGCATACGGCGATGGCAGCAGTGCCACCGGCAGCCAAGCCAGCGCCTACGGCTATAACAGCAGTGCCCTCTATATGTACGCAACCGCCATCGGTGCATACAGCACCGTAGACGCTATAGAATATGGTACCGCTGTCGGCGTATCCAGCGCCGCACATGGTGATCAAGCCACCGCTATCGGCGCATACAGCGAAGCCGTCGGTTGGTACACCACCGCGATCGGTTCATACAGCAAAGCCAACTATTATAACAGCACCGCGATCGGTTATTACAGCCTCGCCGACCTCAATTACAGTACCGCGACCGGCGCATACAGCAAAGCCACCGGTCAGTACAGCACCGCGACCGGCGGTTCCAGCACCGCCTCCGGTAATTATAGTACCGCGACCGGTTATCGCAGCAGCGCTGCCAACACGAACAGCAGCGCCTACGGTTATTACAGCACCGCCTCGGGCGAAAGCAGCGTCGCTCTCGGCTACAAAGCATCATCGTCCGGGACAAACTCGGTGGCGATCGGCGCCAATTCCACCGACGGTGGAGTGAGCAATGTCATTTCCGTGGGAGCCTCGGGCAGCGAGCGGCGGGTCATCAACGTAGCGGCCGGCACAAATGACACGGACGCGGCCAATGTCAAACAGGTCAACGACACCGCCGCCACGACATTGACGTCAGCCAAAAGCTATACCGATACCCGCATTGCCGCCGTCAGCGGCAATGCGGCCGGCAGCATCGCCGTGAACAACAACTCCGGGTATGCCAACCCTGCGGCCACGGGGACGAATTCCGTGGCCGTGGGCGGCGGCGCCGTAGCCTCGGCGGCAAGTACCGTTGCCGTCGGCAGCAATGCCCGGGCGACCGGGACCAATGCCATCGCCATCGGCTCGGGCGCCGTCGCCACAGGGTCCGTGGCTGTGGGGACGAATGCCTCGGCGGGGAGCGGCGGGTCGGCCTTCGGCGATAACAGCACGGCGACCGGAACAGCCGGCGCAGCTTTAGGCCAGGGGGCGACCGCGACCGGGGCGAACTCAGTCGCTATCGGTTCCAATTCTTCCGACGGGGGGCAAAGCAACGTCGTTTCCGTGGGCTCGGCCGGAAACGAGCGGAGGGTCACCAACGTGGCGGCCGGCGTCGATGCCGCCGATGCGGTAAACGTTTCGCAGCTCGACGGCACACTGGCATCGGCCAAGGCCTATACGGACGCCAGGGTGGATGATGTGAGCAGGGAAGCCCGTCGGGGGATTGCCGGGGCCATCGCCCTCGCCAATGCCACAGTTCCTCTCAATGCCGGGGAATCGGGAATCGGCGCGGGATTCGGCGTCTCCAGGGGGGAAACCGCCATCGCCCTGTCCTTCCAGCATGCCTTTGGGGCAAAGATCCGCGTCAACATCGGCGCCAGCTTTTCCGCCTCCGACGTCCAGGCCGGCGGGGGTATCGGGTTTAAATTCTAGCCTCCGCCTCCGCCCAAAGAGGAAAACAGCGCTGTCAAAATGACCGACCGTGTCGGTAGACGCTTAACAGTATCCAGTGGATAGATATTATTCACGATGAATATTCCTGCCCAGGGGAGAGGGTTTTAAGCCCTAATTCTTGTCAAAGTGGCATTAGCCGTCCCCGTGGGTGGCGGTGCTCGATCTCCGGTTCAGAATCAGAAAACCGACTGCACCTGCCAAAAGGGAACTGAGCAGAATGCCGATCTTGGAACTTTGCACGACTTCGGGGTTGGCAAAGGCCAACAGGGTGATGAATATGGACATCGTAAACCCGATGCCTCCCAGAAAGCCGGCGCCGATGATATGCCTCCAAAGCACATTGCCCGGCAACCGGGAGAGGCCCGCCTGAATGGCCAAAAAACTGAACAGGACGATGCCCAGGGGCTTGCCGACGAAGAGGCCCGCAAAGATGCCCAGGCAGTTTAATGTGGCCAGCCCGTCAAGCCAGTTTCCGGTCAGAACGATACCCGTATTGGCCAGCACGAAAAGGGGCACGATGATAAAGGCCACCGGCTTGTGCAGGAAATGTTGCAGCTTGTAGGACGGCGATTCGTGATCGCCGAGTCTGAAGGGAACGGCAAAGGCCAGCAGAACGCCGGCGATCGTGGCATGGACGCCCGAGCGGAGCATAAAATACCACATGATGCAGCCCGGAATGAGGTAAAAGGAAAGACCATTGACGCCGAGACGATTCAGGATCAGCAGCCCGGCAAAGATCCCTAAGGCCAAGATCAGGTAGAGCAGCGAGAAGTCGCCGACATAAAAGAGGGCAATGACCAGAACGGCGCCCAGATCGTCGATGATGGCCAGGGAAGCCAGAAAGATCCTGATTGATGCGGGAACGCGCTGTCCCAAAAGCGCAACCACTCCCAGGGCAAAAGCGATGTCCGTGGCCATGGGAATGGCGGCGCCGCTTGCGGTTTCGGTGCCCCGGTTGAAAAGAAAGTGGAGCAGCGTCGGGACGATCATCCCGCCGATGGCGGCAATGATCGGCAGTGACGCATTTTTCAGGCTGGACAGTTCGCCCACATAAAGTTCCCTTTCAATTTCCAGCCCGATCAGCAGAAAGAAAATCGCCATCAATCCGTCATTGATCCAGTGTTCCAGGCTGTATTTCAAGTAAAGCGCGTCGCCGATCGCAAAACCCGCCTTGGCATGCCAAAAGGCGGAATAATCCTTCCCAAAAGAGGAATTGGCAATAATGATGGAGGCAACGGTGCAGAAAATCAGGAGAATGCCGGATGCCTTCTCGCTTTCAAAAAATTCCACGAACAGTTTGGTCAGTTTGGTCTGCATATTCACCAAAAGCCGCTAGGGTTTGAAGAGGCTGTCGGCGAGCCCCCTATTGACCCGCCAGTCCGAGTAGCTGATGAAGATATCCCCCTCGCCGGACAGCTCGTCGATCTGGCGCATCCCTCCGGTCAGGGGATTGTCCCTTGGTGTCGAACCTTCGGGGGCCGGCGCCCCCTCGGGAAAGGCAAGGTGGACGGTGACCTTTGCCGGCAGGAGCCATTTCCCGTCGCTCTGTTCGACCCATTGCTGCGTGAACTTCATCAGCCCGCGCGCTCCCTTGAAGGCCAGGCTTTCGACCTGGAGAATCCGCTTCGGGCTTCCCCCGACCCAGACCTGGAAATAGCGAATCGCGCTCTTGGCGTCCAAGGGCTCGACGCGGTAGAGGTCGGCCGCCACCCCTTCGAGCGGTTCGGTTCGCATCCACTCGATCCGGTTCTTTTCGGGATCGAACTGGAAGGGGTTGAAGACGCCGCTATTGCGGGGGATCGGCGCAAAACGCCGCGTTTCGACATGGAACTTGTCGGGCTTCTTGAAGTAGATGGTGGCGATCACCTCCGGGACCCTCAGGTTCGGCATATCGACCTTCACCCGAATCTGCGCCGTATAGTCGTTCAGTCCCCGGTAAGGCCGCATCAGTTCGGTGAAGACCTCCCTGGCATCGTGCGGGGCCGGGGCGACGGGCCGCTCCTGAGCGGCAAGCGGCGCTGCCGATAAAAGGAGAATCGCCGTGAGAAGGTTCACAATACCGTGGATCAGAATCGTTTTCATTTACGAAAGAATGTCCTTTCGGGAGAAATAGGCCAGGGTCATGATAAAGAAGGCCGCGATGAATCCGGACAGGATCGTCACATGGACCCCAATGGCCGTCCAGGGAATGGGATCGTCGAAGACCAGTTGCCAGGCGTCGAAATAGTTGACGAACAGAAAAGGGCGAAGGGCCTGAAACATCGCGAAGGGCAGCGTGATGATGAGGATGCTTACGATGATGACCGCCATCGTGGCGATGATCGGCCCGATCGAGTTGTCGGTCAAGGCGGAGAAGAAAAAGCAGAGCGACGAAACGACGAACATCGCCAGGGTGGCCAGGCCATAGGCGACGAGGAAGCGAAAGGCCAGCTCTTCTTCCGGAATGATCAGGATCCCCCGGCGGAGGACCAAAAGGTCGCCGCCCCCCAGCGCCCACAGGGAAAGGCCGACCGTCAGGCCGCCGATGAAGAGGACCATGGCCGCCGTATAGATCAGGTTGACGATGAATTTGGCCGTGATGATCCGGGTCCGGGAGACCGCGTGGGTCAAAAGGAAGCGGAAGGTGCCCGCGTTCCCCTCCCCGGCAATCTGGTCCCCGGCCACGATGGTCAGTACGATCGGGATATGCACCCAGAGGGCCGCCATGAAGAAGAAACCGAAAAACCAGCCATTGAAGACGTTCCCGCCGATGACGAAATCGTTCCGAAGTTGCGCCAGCATGAGCTGTTCGAAGGACTGCTGTCCGCCCATCTTGAGGCCGGCCACGATCAAGGGCACGATCAAGCCGAAGGCGATAAACCCGATGTAGGTGCGCCAGCGGGTGAAGGTCTTGACCAGTTCGAACCGGACGAGACGCGTCATCATCCCTTCCATCCTAAGTTCCATCGGGCTTACGCTCCTGAGATCAGGTCAAGAAAATAGGTTTCCAGCGACCGCCGGGGGACGAGGGCCAGGACGTCGAACCCTGCCTCGACCAGTTTCCGGTTGAGTTCCGGAATGCGCGCCGGAGCGAGTTCTACCCGGACACCGTCGCCCTGCTGGGAGGCCGTCCGGGTGACCTCGAATGTGGTGAGGAACCGGAGGAGCTCCTCCGGCCGGTCGGTCTTCACCAAGACCTCGGCCGGCCCCTTTTCCAGGAGGTCCCGGACGCTTCCCTCGACCCGGAGCTGCCCCTGATGGATGATCGCCATTCGGGTTGCAATCATCTCCACCTCGGAAAGCAGATGGGAGGAAAGCAGGATCGTCACCCCCCGTTCCCGGGAGAGTTTCAGGATCAGCTCCCGCACCTCTTTCATCCCCTGGGGATCGAGGCCGGTCGTGGGCTCGTCGAGGATCACCAGCTCCGGGTCGTTGAGGAGGGTGAGCGCCAGGCCGAGACGCTGGTTCATGCCGTGAGAGTAGGTTCGGACCGGGTCCTGGGCCCTGTCGGCGAGCCCCACCAGCGCCAACTCCTCCATGATCCGGCGGCGGGTGACCGGTTTTTGCAGCCCTCCCAGGATCTCCAGGTTGCGCAGGGCCGAGAGGTGACCGTAGAAGGCCGGTTTTTCGACCACCGCCCCCACCTTGGCCAGCGCCTTGTGGCGGGCCCTGTTGAGCGACACCCCGAAGAGCTCCACGTCCCCCTCGGTGGGGAACACCAGGTGGAGGATCATCCGGATGGTCGTGCTCTTGCCCGCGCCGTTGGGTCCCAGAAAGCCGAAGATATCGCCCCGCTGAACCTCGATATTGAGATGATCCACCGCCACCCGGCTTTGATAGCGCTTCGTCAGGTTGATCGTTCTCAATACGGTGTCGGTCATAGCTTCTGCAATCCATCTACAGTAGTTAACGGCTGGGTCATCTTTCCGGAGACCGTGATGACAACGGCTACCCTTATACATGATTTTTCCCCATGGCAAGCAAATCTTTTCCCGACACCTGCTGTCCGGGCAGGTGCAACAATCCTGTTTCGAACCGACGGGCAAGTATGCTACAGTGCGGCATCTGCAACGAAACATGACGGGGCATGATTCTTAGAAAATAATTGAAGGAACAAAGCGATGAGCGAATTGAGCGCGTTCAAGAATTTTTGCCGGTTGCTGGCCGACGAAAGCGGCCGGATCATCCGAAAATATTACCGAACCCCGCTGGCGGTCGAGACCAAGAGCGATGCCTCGCCGGTCACGATCGCCGACAGGGCGGCCGAGGAACGGATGCGGGAATTGATCGAAAAGGAATTCCCGGACCACGGCATCATGGGCGAGGAGTTCGGCGCCTCCAACCCCGAAGCCGAATACCAGTGGGTCCTCGACCCCATCGACGGCACGAAGAGCTTTGTCTGCGGCGTCCCCTTGTTCGGCACCCTGATTGCCCTGGCGAAAAAGGGACAACCCCTCCTCGGGCTCATCCATCAACCGATCCTCAACGAACGGCTGATCGGCGACAACGTGACCGCCGAATTGAACGGCAACCCAATCGGCGTGCGGGATTGTCGGGACCTCTCGTCGGCGATCCTGCTTTCCACCGACCATCTGGATTTCGGGAAGTACCGCACCCAGGCGGGATTCGAGGCGCTGATCCGGAAAGTCGCCTATTACCGGACCTGGGGCGACTGCTACGGGTACTCGCTCGTCGCCGCCGGCTTTGCCGACATCATGATCGACCCGGTCATGAACCTCTGGGATCTGATGGCCCTGATCCCGATCATCCGCGGCGCCGGCGGGCAGATCACCGATTACCGGGGCCACGATCCGGTCAAGGGGGACAGCATCGTGGCCACCGCCGGGCCCCTGCACGACGAAGTCATCAAGATCCTGAACAGCGTGGGTTAACCGTCCCGATCGGCGAACCGTCAACCGAGGCCGCAGACGGTCATGAGGGGAAGACTCCGGTCGTCTGTCAAACCTGTTCCTTGACCACATGGAGACGAACCGTGGCGCCCGTGACCCGACTCCTCCCTGTATAGAGGAAGGCGGCGACCCAGAGGACCTGGAAAAACAGGATAACCCCCGGGTCCCAGAGGGCGCGCAGACCGGTCGCGAGATCCGGCAAGGCGTCCCCGGCCGCCGGGAAAAGGAAGAGCAGGAGCAAGGCATAGGCAATGGAGAGGAGGGCCATGACCTGGTAGGCCGTGATCCTGCCCGTTCCCCGATAGTCGGCCCGCAGAAATTCGGAGAGAACCCGCCAGGACTGCGTCAGGGCCAGCAGGCCGACAAAGGTCGCCGCATGGTATCCCTTTAAAAAACCGTAGCAACCCCAAAGCCCCGCCCCGGTCAGGAGCAGCGTCGTCAGGGCCTGGACCGGGACGACCTCCTGTCCGTCGAGGTGATGGGCATAGGCGATTTTTTTCGTCTTTCCGGAAAAGATGAAGGCCCGGCCGCGGAAGAGCCGCCGGAGCCAGGGATGGCAGTCTGCCAAGGGCTTTCCATAACAGCAGCCGAAGCTGATGCAGGCGAGCCGGCCGATCCCTTCGCCCACGGCATAGGCGACGGCAATGGCCGCAAGGACGCTCAGCACCGGCGTCTGGAAACCCATCCGGACGCCCAGAGTTCCATTGATGAACTGGATGACCCAGGGCGCCGCCAGCAAACCGGCAAAGGAGGCGCCGCCGACCGTAAAGGTGTTCGCCTTCCCCTCGACCCAGAGAGCGATCAGCCGCGATGCCGGCATGCAGATCGTAAGGATGGCCGCCAGAATGGCCAGCACCCCCGTCATCGAAAGGGACAAAGAGCCCATGAGGATGAAGAAGAGGACTGCCGCGAAGAGATAGGCGGTGGCATTGAAAAACCCGTAATAGGTCAGATTCAGCCCCTGCCAGGCGCCGTCCTGCCCCTTGTCGCCCAAAAGGCAGCCGATCACCTGCCACCTCTCCGCCGGCAGGGCCCGGAATCCCCAGTAAAAAAGAACCGCCAAACAAAGGACAAGCGCAACGAGAAAAAGCTCAATAAGCATGCTGTTCGACCCCTAAATGGGCGGCATGAGCGCCGCCTCTGGAAATCAGTTCCGTCTTTTCTTTGCAGGCCGTGCAGAGGCGGCTCAGCGGCGCCAACCGGAGCCGCCTGGGGGAGATGGCCTTGCCGCACCGGTGACAGACCCCGAATTGCCCCTCGTCGATGCGCCGGATCGCCTCTTGAATCTCCCGGATCTGATCGCTTTCCCGGCCCCGGATCATCAACTCGACGGTCCGGTCGTGCTCGACCGTTGCCCGGTCGAGCACATCCGCCATCCGGTCCGACCCGTCCTTGATGCGCACCACGGTCCGGTCGAGCGTACCCTGCAATTCCTCCCGCTTCCGGACGAGTTCGCCCCTTACCTGCGTCAAAATCTTTCGGTGGTCCATCTGTCCTCCTTCTTTCGGCCTTCGGCTCAGGATGCCATAGACATGCCGTTTCTGTTTGCGATCAGCGACCGCACCTTGACATCCGATTCCACCAGGGGCTGACCGAACTTCCGGCTGAAGATGCTTTCCACCCCGTGGTAGGACATATTGGCGGAGATATCGTCGGCAAAGCGGACGCGGTTTTTTTGAAAAACAAGGACCACGGTGCTGCTGCCGGGACGAAAGAGGCTCTTGGGCACGCCCCGCCGGATAAACATCCCCGAGCCGACCGGCAGGGGGTTGTCGTATTTCTTTTCGCTGTAGCACTGGACGATGTCGCCGATCATGAGAGCCACGACCTCGATCATGGCCACCAGCCCCACCTGGGTTCCCTCGGGAACATCGGTATCGATGATCGTGACGACCCGTTTGTTCTTCGAGTAGGGGGTGGCCACGGAGACGACGGCGTTGGGATTGCATGCATGATAGAGACCGGGGATCGGATAAAAATCAATGACTTTTCCGGCCACGGGCGTATGGTTGTAGTGGTATTTGTCCGGCGTCAGCCGGAAGACGGCAAAGTCGCCGTTGCGAAAGGTCCGGAGCCAGTTTTTCTTGTTGACGCCGAACAACTCCTGGTAGTCGAAAAATTTCCCTTTGATGAAGAGGCTGGAAGTCTCGCAAAAGGAGCCGCAGAGCATCCGCGCATCGGCGGGAGCGACGACGGCATGCGGATCGTTCGGCATCGGGCGGCACTCCCAGTAGCGGATCTTGCGTTCGAAGACCCGCTGTAGCGTATCGAGCCTGGCCGGCGGATCGAGGCATTCCCGCAGGTCGATGCCCCAGGCGGCGCAGAGGCCGAGACGGCCGGCCACCTTTTCGGAAAACAGGCCGCCGTAGTTCAGCTCTCCCAGAATCCGGGAAGCCCGGGCGCTGATCAGTTTCCGGAAAAGCCAAGGCGTCTGTTCCCTGACCCCCGAGTAGAGAAAGCGGATGGCCGCATCGCCGAACAATCTTTCCGTCTGAATCCGACGATTTTCACGATCGATGTACTGGTGTTGCATGCTGTTCCCCCTTGTTGGTTGCGGGAATCTTAACAGGGGATTGTGAAGCGGAGATGACCGATTTATGAAGTTTTCGCGAAATCCGGCGGCCTTGTCCGGCGAACCGCCCTGGGAGGAGCTATGGTTGAACTTGAGATGCGCCCCATTGCCGGACGGCGGCCTCGACAGCGTCCCGGATCTTCCGGACCTCCGCCAGACGTTCCTCCGGCGAGCCGGAGACCGCCGCGGGGTCGGGAAAGCTCCAGTGGAGACGGCGGGTCGCACCGGGGAAGACCGGGCAACGCTCCGCGCTCGCCTGATCGCAAACGGTAATCACCCAGGAGAAGAGTTCCCCCGATTGGACCATTGCAAAGACGCTCTTGGTCCGGTTTTTCGAGATATCGATCCCCGCTTCCGCCATGACCTGCACGACAAGGGGATTCAACGTTCCCGGCTCCAGACCGGCGCTTTTCGCCGCGAAGCGGTCTCCATAAAAATGGTTCAGGAAGGCTTCCGCCATCTGGCTCCGGGCGCTGTTGTGGATACAGACAAATAGAACCTTTTGCTTCTTCATTTTCTCACCCGAATCCTTTTTCCTTCTCAATCATGGAAAGGCAGGGACAGCCGTTCCGACCGCCCCCGCCCCGTCATGCTGGGCGGCTCGCCCCGCAGCCCGATAGACCCCTTCTACTTCTTAGGCAGGGGAACGAAGCCTTCCGCCTTGACCAGCTTTTGGCCGGCGGAGCTCAAAACGAACTTGATGTATTTGGCCGTTTCACCCTTCGGTTCGCCGTTCGTGTACATGTAGAGGAAACGGGAGATGGGGTACTCCTTGGAGAGGGCCGTCTTCTCCGTGGCCTTTACGCCATTGACGGTCAGGGCCTTGATCGACTCGTCCTGATAACCCATGCCGATGTAGCCGATGGCGTAGCGGTTTTTCGAGACCGCCTGGACGATCGCGCCATTGGAGGCCTGGAGCTGCGCCCGGGGGGAGACCTTTGCCCCTTTGAGGACCAGTTCACCCCAGGCCTCGAAGGTCCCGGAGCTGCTGTCGCGGGAGATCACCACGATCTCCAGATCCTCTCCACCCACTTCCTTCCAGTTCGTGATCTTGCCTGAGTAGATCTGCGCCAGCTGCTCCACGGTCAGGTTCTTGACGGGATTTTTTGTGTTGACGATCGGCTCGATCGCGTCGATGGCCACTACCGTCTCGACGGGGTTGATCCCCTTGGCCTTGGCCAATTCCACTTCCGCTTTCTTGATCTCTCGGGACGAATTGGCGATGTCGGTCGACTTGTCGATGAGCGCCTTGATCCCCTCTCCCGATCCGCCGCCGGACAGGGAGATGTTTACGCCGGGATTGGCCTTCATGTAGGCCTCCAGGGTGACCTGGGCGATGGGCAACACCGTCGTCGATCCCTTGATGATGACATTTTCCGCAAAGGCCGCACCGGCGGAGACCAGCAGGGCCGCCACGACTACCGTGAGCTGTTTGAATATTTTGTTCATTTGTTCCTCCTCATGATTTTTGAGGGAGTATAGAAAAGGATTGTTGCAGGATAATGACGGATTCGTGAACCTTCCATGAATTATATCCAGCGTCAGAGCCCGATGGGCCGCCGCAGGACGCCCTCACGTCCAACCTGCTGATTCTGCGTGCATCGGTGACATTTAACCGAATTTTAACGATCCATACATCCTACGGTAGCAAAAAGACCATAGGCTGCCTCCAGCAAATCAAACCACTAAGGAGGATACCATGGTCAAATCGTTTCAAACAAGAGTGCTCTTTATCCTGGCGTTGACATGTCTGGCCCTGCCGCCTTTGGCGGGTCTTGCGGCGGCCAAACCGGCCCTCAAGGCCAACCCCCGCAACGTGATCGTGCTCATTGCCGACGGCTGCGGCAGCGAGCATTACACCCTGGCTCGCTGGTTCAAGGGGACGCCCCTGACCCTCGACGCGCTCCTCGTCGGCGGGGTGAGAACCTTCATCGCCGATTCCGTCATTGCCGATTCGGCTCCCACGGGCACGGCTTACGCGACCGGCTACCGGACGAGCGACAAGCTGATCGGTCTGGGGCCCAAGCCCGGAACGATCGCCGGCGTGTCCGAACCGGCGACGGAGATGCAGTTCAAGCCGCTGGCCACGGTCTTGGAAGGGGCGAAACTCAAGGGGATGGCGACGGGGATCGTGGCCACCTCGCGGATCACCCATGCGACCCCGGCCGCTTATATCTCCCACGTCGCGTCGCGCAGCCAGGAAGACCTGATCATGGAACAGGCCGTCTACCAGGACATCGACGTCATCATGGGCGGCGGCGGCCAGTACCTGCTGCCGAAAGCCGCCGACGGCAAACGGACCGACGGCGAGGACCTGCGGTCCGTACTGCGCAGCAAAGGCTATGTTCTGGCCCAAACCCGCGACGCCATGGCCGCGTTCAAGACCGGACGGCTCTTCGGCATGTTCTCCGGAAGCCACATGGAGCCGGAGATCGACCGGCTGGAATTTGCCCCGCAACAGCCGAGCCTTGAGGAGATGACCCGCAAGGCGATCGATATCCTCTCCCGCAAGCCCGGCAACAATGGATTCTTTCTGATGGTGGAGGGAAGCCAGATCGACTGGGCCAATCACGCCAACGACCCGGCCCACCTGATAAGCGACATGCTGCAATACGACGGTGCGGTCAAGGCGGCCCTCGATTTCGCAAAGCAGGACGGAAAGACGCTGGTCCTTGCCCTTTCGGACCACAACACGGGCGGGATGTCGATCGGCAACTACGGCACGAGCAAGACCTACTCGCAGATGAAGCCGGATCAGCTGCTCGACCCTATCCGGAAGATGAAGCTGTCCGCCCCGGGCCTCCTGCGGAAAGTCGGGAACGACAAAACCCCCGAAAAGGTCAAAGAAGCGGTGAAGAACTACTGGGCCATGACGATTTCCGATGACGAAGCGGCGGCCATCCTCGCCATCGCGAAGCGGGACCCGGAAGATCCCCAGAACGGCTTCGGCGAGGTCCTGAGCCCGAAATACACGGCCATCGGCTGGTCCACCCACGGCCACACCGGCGGCGATGTTCCGCTGTTTGCCTACGGGCCGCAGAGCCCCAAGGGTCTCCTGGACGGGCCGGAGATCGGCAGGGTCACCGCCGACGCCTTGGGACTCGATCTCGACAGGCTCAACGGAAGACTCTTCGTGGAAGCCCAAAAGGCCTTCCCGGAGGGGCGCGTCACGATGGACAAGCAGGATGCCGAAAACCCCATCCTCAAGATCTCCTATGGAAACCGGAACGCCGAGCTGCCGATCAACAAGAATATCCTGAGACTCGACGGCGCCGATAGGGAGTTGGAGGGCGTGGTCGTCTACATCGCCGAAACGGACAGGGCCTATCTGCCGCTGCAAGCCGTCCAGGCCATCAAGGGCGTCAAGACGGCTCTCCCGGCCGTCGGGAAGTAGATCCCCCGGAGGGGGAAAAGTCTGAGGCTCCGCCCTCCTCTGCCCCGGACATTTTCCCCCTCCTTTTCCCTTCTCTGCATGCCCTTTGTCTTGCCCTGCTTGCTGATTTATCGCTTCAAAATGTCACCTCCGCGAAAGCGGGGTCCGGAAATAGAAATGTCTTCATCACCCATTGCCCGGCAGGACCTGGGGAACGGTCAAAGACAAGGCATGGCGATCCGGCGCACGGCCGTCTTCCGCCCTTCGCCGGTCGCCGATGACACCGACCAGCCCGGCGACGACCTGATTCATCTGCTCGGCGGACGTGGACATGGCGTCGGCCGTCAGGGCCGACTCTTCGGCAAGGTGGGTATTTTTGTCCGTGGCCTTCTCCAGAACGGCGATGGCTTCATGGATGCGCGCCAGCTCCCTGTCCTGCTGCTCACCGGAGACGGCAATGACCTGTAGCAGAGCGGCGATTTCCTCCACGGCGCCCTTCGCCTCGGCAAACTCTCGGCTGCTCATGACGACCTGATTCGCCCCCTCGCCGATCTTCTCCAGGGCCGCGGCGATGAGCGTCGAGGTCGTCTTCCCGGCCTCGGCGGATTGGTCGGCCATGGCGCGGATCTCATCGGCAATGACGGTAAACCCATTGCCCGCCTCTCCGGCCCGGGACGCTTCGACGGAGGCATTCAGGGCAATCAGACGGATCTTGAAGGCCAGGTCGTTGATGAACCCCACGATCCGGGAAACATGCTCGCTCGACTGGGAAATGTTGAGCATCGATTCGTTCAGGGATTTCATCGAACTGTCCGTCCGCACCAGGACATGATCGGTCTTCTGTAGAAGCCTGTCGATCTCCCCCGTGTTTTTCGCATTGCTTTTGGCGCCCGATACAATTTTATCCAGGGAATCGAGCGACTTTTTGATCATCACGGATTGAGCGGCGGCGTTGGCCGCCACATCCTTGCTGGAAGCCAACACCTGCTCGGATGCCACGGCGACATGCCGCGAAATATCGCTGATCCCTTTCAAGGAGTCGCCGATGGGAACGGAAATCCGCCGGCTCAGCCAGAGGCTGATCAGCAGGACCCCCATCAGGATAACGACCATGATCGCCGCCTGGTAGGCCAGATACCGGAAGGTATTGGCCGTCAGCTCCGACTCCTTTGCGGCCACCGCCTTTTCGATGTCGTCCAGATAGACGCCGGTGCAGATGATCCAGTTCCACTCCTTGTACAATTTGACGGTCGTCAGCTTCCGAACCGGCTTGACCGCGCCGGACTTGGTCCAGCGATATTCGATCAGCCCCTCGCCCTTTTGATCGGCGATCCGGATGATCTCCCGGACGATCTTCCGGCCGTCGGCATCTTCCAGATCGAGCTGTTTTTTCCCGACCCGGTCCGGGTGTTCCGGATCCACGAAACAGACCCCTTCCCGATCGAAGACGAAGTAGTAATTCTTGCCGTCGGGTCCGAAGCGCATGCTGTTCAGAGCCCGTTGGCCATCGGTCCAGAAATTGGCGCTCTTCACGACCGAATAGGCATTGGCCATGAGATCGTTCAATTGCCCCTTTTTCTCCTCGATCAGCACGGTCCGGAGGTAGGCTATCTCCTTCCCTTTGTTCCGTTCCCCGTAATAAAGGGTCACCGCCATAAAAGCGAGGCCCAGGATCAGCAATCCTCCCGCATTGAGCCAATTGATCTTCGCCCTCATTCTCATCGTTTTCTCACTTTGCTTCCCGGGACGTTTTGGCGACCAGTTTCAAAGTGGCCATCAGGATCTCCCGCAGGAGGAAGAGCAATGCCGAAACCAAGGACAGCATCGCAAGGATGAAAAGCACCATGACGGTGATGTTGATATCGAAGCATAAAAATGCCCCGAGAAAGAGGATGGCAATGACGGCGCAGACCAAGATGGAAGTAATCGTCGAAAGGGTGATGGCACAGTCGATCAGCTTGGCCCGCTTCGACAGGGTCGATATCTCGACCTGTAGCGCCACAGCTCCTCCGGTCGGACCGCTCTCGAGTTTGGCTTCCAGGACCCGGACGCGATCGGTCACGCGCCCCAGCCGGTTGGTCAGCACATTCAGGATCATGGCAATGGCGCTGAGCAGAAATACCGGGGCGACGGCCATCTGTATGGCATGGGCCACCCCGCTCACGGTATTGATTTCCAGCATAGAACCTCTCTTTTCATATCTGTCTGAAGGAAAATCGTCGCAATCACTCCGGCCGCCGGAGATTGCCTTGTCAGTGAGCGGGATCTTAACGGATCTTTGTTGCAGGCGTTTTACAGAACGGTGAATAGATGGCAAAGGGTGGGCGCCCTCGTCCCCAGTATGGCCGACGCAGGCGCCTCTGACGGCGAGGGAACCTAAGCCGTCGGTCGCCATTTATTCACGCCCCTGCAAAACCCCTGCAACAAAAAGATGGTTTCATCGATCCTCAGCAAGGGGTCGCGTAATGCGACCGGTTCTGTTTACGAAGGAGGTTCAAATGAAACTGGATTTGGAAAAGAGGATCCTGCTGCCCGTCACGGCGCTGGTGATCCTTGTCATGGGGATTTCGATGGGAATCAACTATTACCTCTCTAAAAACGCCTTCCGCGACGATGCGGCGAGCGCCCTGGCGATGACCTCAAAGGCCAAGGCAGAGGTAATCGACGAATGGATCGGAAACGCCCTGGACATGGTCCGGACCTCGGCACACCGGGTCGAGTATGAGGACGTTCTCATGAAAGGCAGCGAAGCAACGCTGGCGACGGCCAACGTCCATCTCGCCGAACAGATAAAGCAATTGCCCGATTTTGCCTACATGCATGTAGCGGATCTCCAGGGGGAGGTCAAGGCGTCGTCCCTGCCGGACTCGGTGGGCAAGGTCAAGATCGCCGATCGCGATTATTTTCAGAAGGCCCTGCAAGGGGAGATCAATATTTCCGGCATCTACCTCTCCCGGACGACCCAGAAACCGGCCTTTGCCATTGCCGCGCCGATCAAGGAGGGGGAAAAGGTGGTCGGGGTGATCCTGGCCGTGCCGGATCTGGATAAGTTCAACGAGAAATTCGTCACCTCCGTTGACGTCGGCCGCACGGGATACCTCTATCTCGTGGACGCTTCCGGGCTGATCTTTGCCCACAAGGATCAGAGCCTGGTCATGAAGATGAACCTCAACGACCATGACTGGGGGAAGAAACTGCTTCAGGGCAAACAGGGTCTCGTCACCTACGAACTACAGGGAAAGGAACGGATGGCCACAGTCGCCGGGTGCAAGAAGGTCGGCTGGTCGGTGGCGACCGCCGTCCCCGCAGAAGAGATCCTTGCCAAGGCGCACCGGATTTCGGCCATCACGGTGGGGCTCTTTACCGCAGGAATCATCCTGATCCTGGGCCTCCTCTATCTGACCGTCCGTTCCGTCGTCCGTCCGCTCAACAAGATCGCGACCGGGCTGAATTCGGGGGCCGACGAGGTGGCGGCCGCGTCGGAGCAGGTCGCCGCGTCGGGCCAATCCCTGGCGGAGGGCGCTTCCGAATCCGCCGCCTCGATCGAGGAGACCGTTTCCTCGCTGGAGGAGATGGCGTCGATGACCAGGCAAAACGCCGATCACGCCGCCCAAGCCCAGGGCCTCATGGCGGAAACGAGAAGGATCGTGGCCACGGTCAATGATCAGGTCAACCAGGTGGCCGAAGCAGTGCAGGCGGTCACCCTGTCGAGCGAACAGACCGGGAAGATCGTCAAGACCATCGACGAGATCGCCCTACAGACGAACCTCCTGGCGCTCAACGCCGCCGTCGAAGCGGCCCGGGCCGGTGAGGCGGGAGCGGGATTTTCCGTCGTGGCCGATGAGGTAAGGGGCCTGGCCATGCGGGCGGCGGAGGCGGCAAAAACGACGGCCGGACTGATCGCAGACACGATCCTGACGGTCAAAAGGAGCAGCGACCTGACCATCCAGACCAAGGAAGCCTTCCGGGAGAACATGACGATCGCCGAGCAGGTCGGGTCCCTGGTGGACGAAATCGCGACTGCTTCCCGGGAGCAGGCGCAAGGGATCGATCAGATCAGCCGAGCCGTTGCGGAGATCGACCAGGTCGTCCAGCGGACGACGGCCAACGCTGAAGAATCGGCCGGGGCCGCCGACGAGTTGAACCGGCAAGCGGAGCAGATGCAGGCCTATGCAGGGGAACTGCTGACGGTCGTGGACGGAGCGCCCCGGAGCGCCGGTTTCGATCAAGCCGCCGCTTCTGCGGGTCGCCGTCGGCGCATCGGGCAAGAAAGAAGGGTGACCTCTCTACCGGCGCCCTTCGGGCTGAAAGAGGAAGCGCTGGTCGCGTTGGGATCGCATTCATGGGGATAAACCGGTATCGCCTGCTCATCGTCTTTTGGTGCCTCAGCGGCTGGCTCTGCTGCGCGCTGCCGGGACAAGCGTCGGCCTCGGAGGCGAGAAAGACGCCGGAGACATTGCCCGTGGCTTTTCCCTCCCCGGCCATGCAGGACAGTGCGCCGGAAGGGTGGGCCTTGCAGCGCTACCGCGGGGAACCGGCCATGGCGATGAAGGTGCTGGACGGCCCGCCCTACCTGCGTATGGTCAGCCAAGGCGACAGGGCCTTCGGCATCAAGAAGGAATTGGCGGTGAATCTTCGGGAAACGCCCTTCTTGAATTGGCAGTGGCGGGTCAACCGGCTGCCGCAGGGGGGCGATATCCGCCGGGCCGACCGGGACGATCAGGCCCTACAGATCTACCTGATCTTCGGCACGCCGGGAAGCTCCACGTCCTTTCGGGAGCCGACGCTTGCCTATATCTGGGACAGCGAGGCCCCCCGGGGGCTGCTGGTTAAGAGCCCCCACCGGTGGCTGGGCGCCGTCCGCTACCTGGTTGTGCAAAGCGGTGCGGACCTCAAGGGACAATGGCATCGGGAAAAGCGCAACGTCCTTATCGACAGCCGGCGCGCCTTCGGCGACCTTACGAGAAAGGCGCCGCTCGACCAGATCAGGGGAATTCTGCTTTTCACCAACACCCATCACACCAAGGGCGAAGCCGAGGCGGATATCGGCGAAATCTTCTTTTCCCGGGAATAGAGGTCATCATGGATCATCCGGCATCTTGCATCAGCCTCTTACCGCCCCCCTTACCAGCCTCTGGGACCCTATCCGGACGGCCGCCCCAGGCCGGGAGCCAGATGGACAAGGCTTAACGAATCTTCACGTGCAGACGTTTGGCAGAATGGTGAATAAATGGCGTCCCCCGCTCCCCGGTCGCGGAGCGGGGGGGGAAGACTTTTGGACGTTCTGTGCAGGTACCGCCCGGGGCTACAGGATCCGTGAGCCCAACTCGGCCAGTGCCGATCGTTCCCCCTTGCAGAGGGTCACATGGCCGCCGAGGGCTTCCCCCTTGAACCGTTCCACGAAGTAGGTGAGGCCGTTGCTGCACGAATCCAGATAGGGATGGTCGATCTGTTCCGGATCGCCGGTAAAGACCACCTTCGACCCCTCGCCGATCCGGGTGACGATCGTCTTGATCATCTGGGGACTCAGGTTCTGCGCCTCGTCGCAAATGATGAATTGCCGGGGGATGCTCCGGCCGCGAATGTAGGTCAGGGGCTCCATTTCCAGGACCCCGCGCTCGATCAGATGCTCGACGATTTTCACGGACTTGAAGCGGTCCTCATCCAGATCGCGGCTGTGCTTTCCCACGGCCGTGAGTTTCGTTCTCCCCTCCTTGTTTTCCTGGGCATTGCTGAAGATGTGCTCGATATTGTCGAAGATGGGCTGCATCCAGGGACGCAGCTTCTCGTCCTTGTCGCCGGGCAGAAAGCCGATGTCGTTGCCGACCGGCACCATGGGCCGGGTGATGAGGAGGCGCGAATAGACCTTTTCGTCGAGCACCTTCTGCAACCCCACGGCGATGGCCAGCAGGGTCTTGCCTGTGCCCGCCCGGCCCACGAGGCTCACGGCCTTGATCTCGTCGTTGAGAAGCAGTTCCAGGGCAAAGCGCTGTTCCTTGTTGCGGGCCCGGATGCCGAAACACTCCTCGTCGCCGTGGACGAGCGGCACCAGGGTGCCGTCGCCCGGGTGGCGGCCAAGGGCCGACTGGGAGGGATTTTCATGATTTTTCAGGATGAAGAACTCATTCGGGTGGCCCGTCGACCCCTCGGGCAGGATCAGCTTCTTGTTCCGATGGAAACTGTCGACCTGCTTACCCGTAAGGGCCTCGGTTTTCACCCCCGTGTAGAGCGATGTGAACTGCACCTTGTCCTTGTAAAAATCCTCCGAGGGGATGCCGATCACATCGGCCTTGATCCGGAGGTTCAGATCCTTGGTCACCAGATGAACGATCCGCCCCTCCCTTTGGAGCTGGTAGCTCACAGCCAGAATCCGGTTGTCGCTTTTGCTCCAATCGAGCCCGGCGGGCAGCTGGTCGATGGACCCGTGGTTCACCTCGATCCGGACCGTGCCGTTGCCCGGCGAGGTCACCCCTTCGGCAAGGCTTCCCTCTTCCCGCAGTTGATCCAGGGACCGCGAGACCTCCCGGGCGTTTCTCCCGATCTCGTCCTGCCGTCTTTTCTGGCGGTCGATCTCCTCGACGACCGCCAGGGGAATCACCACCTCGTTGTCCTCGAAGGCAAAAAGGGCCTGCGGGTTGTGCAGCAGGATATTCGTGTCCAGGATATAGGTTTTTTGCATCAATTGCTCCTTGCACGGTTCTTCTTCAATTCAGGCCCTTTACTGGATTCTCGGAGCCAGTGACACGGTTTTGGCATCGCCCCAGTGACCGACGTTCCAGAGGTATTCCCGGACCGTCATCGTCTGGGCGGCAGGATCGATGGAAACCGTCTGGAAGGAAAGCTTGCTTTCATCCTTGGCCGACAGATTGCCCTTCATCGGCGAGTCCACCCGAAAGGTGTTCAAGCTGATGTCCTTGTCGGGGCCGGACCAGATATAGAACTCGTTGGCATTGTCGTTCCCGTGAAAATAGGCCACGATATTTTTATAGTCCTTCAGGAACTTGACGAAACTGCGCTGTTCAAGAATCGTCTTCACCGGCTTTCCCGCCCCGTCCTCGACCTTCAAGCCGTCGGCAAAGGTGTCGGTCAGCAGGTTCTCGAATTTGTCCTTAGCATTGATGTCGGCGGGAAAGTTGGGATTGATAAAGTGTTTGGCTTCCGCATCGGGCTGATCGTGGGTAAAGAGGATCACCGGCGTGGTCGCGGCGACGTTCTTGAGATCCTCCCTCATCCAGTTGCGGACGGCGATGTCGGGCCACATATTGACGAAGAGGCAGTGCACGCCCCCGATATCGCGGGAATAGTTCACCTTGTCGGTCGAATAGTCGTAGTTCTCCTTTGTGCGCGGGGTTGCGGGCCGGACAAACCTGTTGAAGAGCTGGGTCATGACCGTGGCATCGGTTTTCGGGCTCATGGCCTTGTAAAATCCGATGGCGTTGGTCACATCGTGATTCCCCGGGAGGATCAGCAGATCCGCTTTTTCGCCTTTTTTGTTCTTCAGTGAGAGCCCCTTGATATAATCGGCTTCAAACTGGTTCCAGGACGCCTCCGCGCTTTGAATATAGGTCACGGGCGTTGTAGGCAAGGCCTCGGAACGGTTCGCAATGTCGCCGGTCTCGATCACGAAATCGATGGGACCCACCGGCTGACAGGCCTTCACGCCTCCGTCGCCGCAGGGAAAGGACAACCCCGGCAGGCTGTTTATGGCCTGGACCAGGGCGGCATTGACCGTCCGGGCATCGACATTGGCGCCGCCCTTAAAGCGGGACCGCGTAATTCCGTAATGGGCATCGGAGGTATAGACAAATTGGGTGATCCCCTCGTCCGCCGACGCCGACCGGCCGATGGCCGGCAAGGATAGCTGCGTCGCCAGCAAGGCGAAGAACAATAACCCCGAAGTCCACAGCCGCTTTTGCCTGCTTAACCGAATAGACATACTTTTCCTCTCCTCCTGTTCGTTTATTGGTGTGTTTGGTGCTTCAAGGAGAGTAGATCGTTTTATTGTTACGCAGTGATGACGTTTTGCTGAAAATACGGTGAAGTGTTGCGGCGGCATCGGCTGCCCTCCTGTCTCTGTCGCAGCAACTGCGCATCCCGATGGAATCCATCCCTGTCGGCTCCGTAAGCTTCACGGAGCCTTCATACAACCGTCATCACCCGGTCACATTGATCATCTATAAAGCGACGGTAGGAGTAATGGTTGCGCCGCATAGGCGCGGCGATTAAGGACGCATTTCATAATAGAGGAGTCCATTCATGAGCAGATCCGAAACGGCCCCCCGTTTAATCCTGGCCCCGGTCCAGAAGGAGAAGGAAACTCTCCCTCCGCTCCGGGAAATCATGGAAAAGCTGGATGTCTACGAGCTTTTCGGCATTGCAGCGGAACAGCTGCCCTTTTCCCTGAATGACACCACTGCCGGCGGGGAAGCGGAGTTGCAAGCCGTGGTCGTCGGTAAGCAAGAGGACGTTGATCTCCCCATCACCATCCGGCAGTCCCATTATTTCGCCAACATGACCAAGAGGACCGCGGCCGGCGAACTGCCCAATAGGGCTGTCACCGACCTGGAGCGGTATCTCGACGAGAATAGCGACGGGGTCTGGGAGAACAGTTGGGTCCGTTTCCCTGCGGCCCTGCTGGGGCCTTCCGCCCGGGAGGTCTTCCAGAACGACCTGCTGGCCGACAAGGCCGATCCGTCCCAGGGCAACCGGACGGACCTGTCCACCTTCCTCTTTGCGCAGAATGGTCAGGAATATATCCGCATCCCGATCAGCTATCTTTTGAAAATCGCCCTGGCCGATGCCGGCGGCGGCCAGGCCCCTTTGGTCGCCGAAACGGGGAAGCGCCTGATGGACCATTTCCTCAGCGACAATACCTCGCCGGAAACCTTCTCCTTCCACGTCTCCTCTTGCTCCCCGGAAACGCCAAGCACAGGAGCGGCTTTGGCCGCCGAGACGGCGAAGCGGTTTCTCCTGACCCAACTCCTCATCCAGTACGCCAACGAACGCTACGGTCTTTCCGAAAGCGGCCAGCGGGCGATGGTCTTCTATTCCCCCCATCCGCCGATCCGGCAGAAACGCCTCAACGGCTGCATCTCCGATGCCTTCTACCGGGAGCTGTTCATGAATCCCTGTCTGTCCGGATGGAACCGGGGCGAAGTGAAGCAGGAATACATGCACCTGTGCCATCAGGTCCTGAGCCGCAGCCAGCTCAATGCCCTGGGAAAATTGCGCGAGGCGGGGATCATCACCCGGAACCTCGTCGTTTTGCCGAACACCTCCAATATCAGTCTCGCCAACAACGGAACGCACATCAGCCTCGGCAGCCGCAAGCTGACGGCGCTGCTTGCGGATCCCGCTTCGGGATTCACGCGCCGGCACGAGAAATATCTGGGCGACCTGGTCTTGAAGATCAACGAACATTTCCTGCCCCTTTTCGTGGGCACCTATACCGCCACGCCCTATCGGCTCGACTTCACCGAATTCCATCCCGAAAGCGTCCTGGGATTTTTGCCCCACGAACTGGATTTCACCCACCTGCGGATGCTCTGGCGGCGCTGGCGGAAGAAGGCCGAAATGAATGTCTTCGGCCAGCCGGTGACCCCCTTCGGCCCCGCCTGGCTGGACGGGATGCTGAGTGCTCTGTTTGGGCTCCGCGGCGACTTCATCCCCGACTTTCGGCTCATCGATTACCTGGTGGCCTTGCGGAGCACCGAAGAGAGTCCCGCCCTGGACGGCACGCTGCACAACCACGACCGGCTAAAACAGGATCTTTCCGAGCTCGGCGTCTTCGACAAACGGATGTCGCTGTACCTCTTCAACAAACTGCGGGAGTTCGGCGCTATGGGGTTTTCCGGATTCGAGGGCCGGACCTACAGCCTCTTTTTCAGTTTCGCAGACATGGCCAAGGCAGTGGATCTGCAAACGCTGCTCACGGCTCTCGCCTTTCAATACCTCGCCGAAGAGCGCGTCACCCATGCCGATATCCCCGACAATCCCTTCGTCGAAAGCGAACGCCGGCAGATCATCTTCGGGCGGGCCATGGGCATCCCCACCTTCTTCATCCGCGAGGATTCGGAGAACCGTTTTCTCAAGCGGATCGTCGAAAGGTCCGACCGAGTCCGACCCAGCCGGCGCTACCCGGGCTACCTGAGGGTCTATCACCGGGAATACTGCCGGAGCCTCGTTCGGATCATCAAGGAGGACGCAGCCGATCTGATCGACGCCCTGGGGATGGCGGACATCGTCGCCGATCTCGAACAGCGGATCGAGGCGCCGGAGCGGTGCGCCGCCCTGGGAAAGCTGACCCGGGACATTCTTAAAAAGGCGAAGGTCGCATCTCCCATGCAGATGAAGGCCCGGGACTTCAACAAGGCCGCCGAAGATTATTACCGGGAAGAACTCCGGAAAAGCCATATGCGGGAAGGGCTCCGTCATCTGGAAGAGGCCCTGCAACGCATCGCCGCGACGGCCTGTCCCGAAAGGGAAGCCCTGCGCGGAATCATGAAATCGGCAGTAGAAGATCTTCCGGCCGCGGAACTGGTCCGGGAGATGGGGGAGTTGATCGTCGATGAAAAGGCCCCGCCGGCGCTTCTTCAGATATTGATCTCCCTGCTGATCGCAACCGTCGCCTTCGACCGGCGGCAAGCGGAACAGCCGTCCTTGACGGCGGCGAACCGTCCTCCCCGGAAGCGAGCCCGGGCATAGCGCCCTTGCGCACAGGGCTGAACGGACGATCAGCGGAACGTCCGCAAAAAACCGCCCTTATGATGTCCGGGATGAGTGAAATTCCACTAAGAAAGGGTTGTTAATAAATGTTCGACTGGACAGACAAAGCGGAAGCGGAATTTGATGTCACTTTGACCCAGCTTTTCCGGGGACTCCGCAGGAATACCGTCGATTTTTTCATCGCCACCGATCCCTGGGGCATGATCCGCCTGGCATCGCCCAACGTCGAATTTCTTTTGGACTGTAAGGCCTCGGAGTTGCAGGACATGCACATCCGCACCCTCTTCGAGGAAAGGAAAAACCACGCCGGCAACCTGATGGAACGGTTGGCGGAGGAAGGGGAGCTGGAAAACCTGGAAATGGTCCTGAACCGCAAAAGCGGGGATCACCTGCACGTCAACCTCTCGGCTTCCCAACTTTCCAACCCGGCCGGTCAGGGGATCGGCTTTATTTTTCTGCTCCGGGATATTACCGAAAAAAAGAAATTGGAAAATCAGTTGCGCCACGCCCAGAAGATGGAGGCCGTCGGCACCCTGGCCGGAGGCATCGCCCATGACTTCAACAATCTCCTGACCGGCATCCAGGGTTACGTCTCCCTGATGCTTTTTGACATGCCGCCCCGCCATCCGCATCGCGAGGCACTGAGAAATATCGAGCACCATGTCCAAAGCGGCGCGGACCTGACGAAGAAACTGCTGGGTTTTGCCAAGGGCGGCAAATACGAGGTCAAACCCACGGACATGAACGATCTGGTCAAGAAAAGCGCCAAATTCTTCGGCCGCACCCGCAAGGAGGTCAAGGTCCACGGCCATTACGCCGAACCGCTCTGGAGCGCCGAGGTGGACGCAAGCCAGATCGAACACGTCCTTCTGAACCTCTATATCAACGCTTGGCAGGCCATGCCCGAAGGGGGGAATTTGCATCTCGCCACGGAGAACATCTTTCTCGATGACCTTTTCTTGAAGGCCTACCCGCCGGCCAAACCCGGGCCTTACGTCAAGGTGTCCGTCGGAGACGACGGCATCGGCATGGACGAAGCCACGGCCCATCGGGTCTTCGAACCTTTCTTCACGACCAAGGAACGGGGCCGGGGTACGGGCCTCGGCCTCGCCTCGGCCTACGGCATCGTCAAGAGCCACGGCGGGGTGATCAAGGTCCACAGCCGGGTCGGCCGGGGAACGACCGTCACCTTCTATCTGCCGGCTTCGAGCAAAGCCGTCATTCAGGAGGTCAAGCCGCCCCGGGTGCGGATGAAGCGGGGCTCGGAAACCATTCTCTTGATCGACGACGAGGAGTCCCTGGCCAAGATCACCGCCGAATTGCTCGGGATCATCGGCTATCGGGTCCTTGCGGCCCACAGCGGCCCGGAGGGCATCGCCCTTTTCAAGGACCACCGGGACGAAGTCTCGCTCGTCATCCTGGACATGATCATGCCCGGCATGACGGGCCGGGAAACCTTCGATATCCTGAAACAGCTCAATCCGAGCCTGAAAATTCTGCTCTCCAGCGGCTACAGCCTCAACGGCCAGGCCCGGGAGATGCTCTCCCAGGGATGCGGAGGCTTCATCCAAAAGCCCTACGAGATCAACAAACTATCGGAAAAAATCCGTTCCCTTCTGGCCAATGACGATTCGGCGGCGGATCCCGATGGGGGTCAAAAACTCAAGGCCGGTTGAGAAGGCGCTGGGCGGGAGAGAGGAGATGGCGGACCAGCGCTTCTCCCATCGGCGTCCAGGCCGCCTTCCCAAGGACCGCTTCGTCGATGAGCAGATGATGGGCATGGGAAACGGCAACGGGAAGGGTTTTTTGCACCGCCCTGAGGGTCCAGCGGTCGAGCTGTTTTTCTTCGATCAGGGCCTGCGTATCTTCATAGGAGATGAATTCGTCCTCGGGGTCCAGGAAAACGACGGTCGGCAGGTTCAAGCGGGCGTTGAGGTTCTTCTCGAAGCGTTCCAGGGCGGCAAAGAGGGCCTTGTAGCCGGACATGGGCGTTCCCTTGTTGGCCCGATAAGCTATGGGCGACAGACTGTCGAGCACGTAATCCGGAAAAGGCAGGAGGACTTTCAAAAGATAAGGCTGCAACTGGATCTTGAGGGCCGGGGCGAGCAGGACCATCCGGTCGAAACGGACGTCGGTGCGGGAAACGATCAGTTCGCAGCCGAGCAGCCCGCCTAAGGAATAGCCGATGAAGAAAACAGGCACCTTTTTGCGCTTCGCCAGCAGATGCGCCTTCCGGTAGGCCTCATAGACCTCCGAGGACCAGAGAGCGTAGGTGACGGAGCGGAACGATTCGAGCCGGGCCTCCTCCGGATTGCCGCCAGGCAGATAATTGTCTCCATGTCCGTAAAGCGATACATTGACCGCTTCGATTCCCGCGCGATTCAGCAGGCGGATCAGGGACGTCATCCTTTCGGGTTTCAGATTCAATCCATGAACGACCACGGCCACGCCCCGCAACCGCTTGAAAAGGCTTTTATGGTGCCAGCGGGCGGAGTGTTGCGCGCTGACCTCGGCGACGGCGGGAGGCGGTCCGCCAAGGGCAGGTGACTCACCGGATCGTTGATAGACAAAGACAAGGGCAGAGACGATCACCAGGCCTGTCGTCACGATGAGTCTGTATTTTTTCATGATCCCTCACACCCTTCAAGGCCGGAGCCCTTTCTATCGCGATGCCGCACAGCGCCCCGGTTGCAGGCGTCTCGCGTCTTTTTCGGACGGACGGCCGAACCCTCCCTTCTATACGTGCAGTCTCTGCTCGAACAGAAACTCGCTTTTCCCCGTTTCGGCCGTCAGACCTTTGACCTTCTTTTTCAGCGATGCGGCCACCTCGGAAAAGAGGGCCGGATGAGGGTCCGTCCAGATCTTGCGGCTGTCGACGACGGACAGGCTCATCGTCACGAGGGGCAGCCGGATCGGTTGTCCCTGACGATCGGCCGCGCCGATAATATGCCCCCGCTTGATGTCATCGTTCTTGAAGAGACTGAGCTTCTCAGCATCAAAGCGCCGGCACAGGGAGCCGAGGGTCGCTTCCGGAACGAGTCCCCGGGCGACGACGACAAAATCGTCGCCGCCGATGTGCCCCAGACGCGCCCCCTCGGGCAGGTCCATGAGCCAGTCGGTCAGGACGCGCGCCGTCAGGCACAGCATCTCGTCGCCCATGAGAAAACCATAGGTATCGTTGTACCCTTTGAACTGGTCCAGATCGATATAGACCATGGAATACTCCTGCCAGCTCAAGGCATCGTGAATCCAGCGGTGGATCGCGTTGTTCCCCGGAAGGCCCGTCAGCGGATTGACCCCCATGGCGGAGCGGATCTCCAACTCCAGAGACTTGGTCATGACCTGTTTCATGGTCACGGTTCCCATGAATGTCCCTGCCCTGTCCACGACCAGAACGGGGTCATAGAGATCTTCGGACAGACGATCCATCGCCAGTTTCGCCATCATCGTCACCGTCATCCGGTCCTGGACGACCAGCGGGTTCGACTTGCAGACGACCTCGATCGGTTTCTTCTGGAGAAGCTGATAGCCGAAGGCGCCCCCCGTTTCGGCGTAAAAATGCTGCCGGGTGATCATGCCGGCAATGCCCTCTCCGGCGAGAATGATCACATGGTCCAGATGGGTCTGTTTCTTGAAGACCCTGTCCAACTCCTTGCAGCACATGGTGCGGGCGGCGATCGTCATGGGACGGATGACGAGACCGGCCACCTTTTCATCGACGTCGATCGTTGCCCGGTCATATTTTTCCATCAGCTCCCCCAGCCGTGTCCGCATCTCTTCGGAGAGGAGATAGGGGTTCTTCTCGGGCCTGCCGAAGAAAAACCCCTGGGCATAGCGAACGCCGTGCCGGACGAGCACATCCAACTCTTCCCCGCATTCCACCCCTTCGGCGATCACCCGGGCATTGACGCTGGAGGCGAAGGTTACGAGGGCCTTGACGAGCTTCTGCTGGTAGTCGTGCTTGTGAACATCTCTGACGATCGCCATATCCAGTTTCAAATAATGCGGCGTCGAGGCGATGAGCGTGATCAGCCCCGAATAGCCTGACCCGAAATCGTCCATGGCGATCTTGAAGCCCTGGTTGGCGTAATGGGAGACGAGCGTTCCGAAGCGCTGGAAGTCCTCGAAGGTCTTTTCTTCCGTGATTTCGATGACGATCTGTTTCTGATCGATGCCGTATTCCTGGAGCCGCGCCTGGGTGAATTTTTCCAGGAAGCGGGGATCGCTGAAGATGTCCGGGCTCACATTGATGAAAAACAGGGAAGACCGGAAGGGCTCCGGCAGGGAAGCGATCTTCTCCAGAGCGGCCACCCGGCAGGCCTTCTCCAACTCCCAAGTGGCGCCCAGCCTTTTGGCCTCGGCAAACATCTGACGGGGCATGGCATAGGGAGGATCGCCCCGGGAGAGAACTTCAAAGCCGGTCACCGACGCCGAAAAAAGATCGATGATGGGATGAAAATGGGGGACTACCCGAACCGCAGCGACGAAAGCGCCGGCGTTGTTTCCCGGAATGATCCCCGAAGGGAGGAATATCTCCGGTGGGGGCTCGATTTGGCGTGTCATTGTTCCCTGCATCATTGGCTCTTTTCTCCTCACACCGTCTGCGTCATGGCGCCGGGGGTTCTGTGGTGATTGCGCCGGCGCCGGTCTCTGCACCATAGAAGCGCATCGTTAAGGACGAATGAAGGTCCCGTGAAGAGATGATGAAGAATGGAAGACAAGGAGCGGACAGGCGCCGGGCTAGTCGTCCAGGTCGGAGAACTTGTAGCCCAGGCCGCGGACGGTGAGGATGTAGCGGGGATTGGCGGGGTCCGGTTCGATGGCCCCCCGCAGGCGGCTGACATGGACGTCTACGGTGCGGGGCTCCACAAAGGACTCGTCGCCCCAGACGCGGTCCAGGAGTTGGTCCCGGCTGTAGACCCGTCCGGGGTGGCCGATGAAAAATTGGAGCAGCTTGAACTCCCGGGAGCTGAGTTCTTTCGGCTGCCCCTCTACGGTCACGCGGCAGGAGCCGCCGTCCACATGCAGCCCTCGGAAGGTGAACGACTCGGGCGGGGCATCGTCGGGCGGCCGCTCCGTCCGCCGGAGAACCGCGCGGACCCGGGCAATCAGTTCCCGGACGTGGAAGGGCTTGGTAATGTAGTCGTCGGCCCCGATCTCGAGCCCCAGGATCTTGTCCACCGGATCGGATTTGGCGGTCAGCATGATGACCGGCAGCGCGGCCGTGGCGGCCTCCTTCCGGATCATCCGGCAGACCTCCATCCCCGGAATCTCGGGCATCATCAAATCGAGGATCACCAGGTCCGGCTTCTGCGTCGCCACCATCTCCCAGGCGGTCCTCCCGTCATAGGCCTTCAGGCAGGCGAATCCTTCCTGTTCGAGGTTATAGGCGATCAGCGCGACGATGTCTTTTTCATCATCGGCAATGAGAATTTTTTTCTGCATCGTTCAAGACTCCTGATAAACGGGAAAATCGAGGGATACGGTTGTCCCGTGGCCCAGGACGCTGTCGATCGTCATTTGCCCTCCATGGGCCTTCATCAGGTGCTTGACGATCGAGAGTCCCAGCCCCGTGCCGCCCAGTTCCCGGGAGCGGGTCTTGTCCGCCCGGTAGAACCGTTCGCCCAGCCTCGGGATCTCCCCCTTCGGGATCCCCACGCCCGTATCGGCAATCCGGATCTTCAGCCGGCCAGCCTCGCTTTTTTCCGCGGCAAGGGACACCGTCCCGCCGTCGGGCGTGAATTTGACGGCATTGCCCAGGATGTTCAGCAGGATCTGGGCCAGCCGGTCGCGGTCGCCCCGGATTGCCGGCAGCCCGGCCGGAATCTCCTTGACGATCTGGAGATGCTTTTCCGCCGCCTGTGCCGCGACGACGGCCAGGGCGTGGTCCAGGACATCCTCTGCGGACAGTTTCTCGAAAAGGAGATTCGCCTCGCCCAGTTCAATGCCCGAGAGGGTGAGCAGATCGTCCACGAGGCGGTTGAGCCGCTGGGCATTGGTCTGGATGGTCCGGAGAAAGGCCAGGGCCTGTTCCCGATCGCCGATGGCGCCCCGCTGGAGGGTCTCCACAAAGCCGATGATCGCCGTGAGCGGGGTCCTTATCTCATGGGTCACGTTCGCCACAAAGTCGGTGCGCACCCGTTCGAGTTTCTTCAGCCGCGTCACATCGTGAAAGACGAGGACCGTTTTTCGTTCCTTTGCGGCCGCTCCCTGCACGGCGGAGATGGTCACGTCGGCGGTCAGCGGCGGATCTTCGCCCAAGACGATCTCCAGCGAAAGGGTCTCCCCCGTCTTTCGGAAAGCCTCCAGGCCGTCATGGAGAGACGTGTTCCGGAAGGCCTCGATGATCGTCCGGCCGGTCACTTCGCCGGCAGGCCGGCGGATCATGGCCTCCATCCCCCGGTTGAGAGTCTCGATGCGCAGGTCGGAATCCAGAACCACCACCCCCTCGGCCATCCCGGCAAAGACCGATTCCAGCTTTTGCTTCTCCTCATCGGCAACGCGAATCTTCTCCTGTAGGGCGGCCACCATGTCGTTGATATTTTCGGCCAGTTCGCCGATCTCGTCCCGGGCCTCGCTCCGGAAGGTCCCGGCGGCGTCTCCCCTCCTCACCCGCTCGGTGAAGGCCGCCAGCTTGCGGATGGGAGAGGTCACCTGCACGGAAAAGGCCAGGGCGATGAGCAGGGAAAAAAAGACGATGAGAAGCAGGGCCTTGAAGGCGGAGCGCCGAACCTGATCGATGGAGCCGGACACCTCCTGAACGGGACGGGCCAGGCGGACATACCCCTCTTTTTTCGCCCCGCCGCCAAGGGAAACGGCCACATAGATCATCTCCGTCTTGAGGGTGCGGCTGTACCGCAGGGCAACACCCGTGCCCTTCAGACGGGCCTCCTGGATCTCCGTCCGGTTCAGATGGCTGTCCATCTCGGCATCCGGATGGCCCGAATCGGCCAGGACCCGGCCCGACCGGTCGATCAGCGTGACCCGGGAACGGGAACGGTCGGCCAAAGCGTCTGCATGGCGGACGATCTCGGCCGGCGGCATGAGGGAGATGATCTGCGCCTCGGCGGTCATCTCTTCCTCGATCCAGCCGACCAGGCCGCTGCGCAGCTGCCGTTCGATCAGGAAGCCGGCGACGACCGTCACGAGGATTCCCACCCCGAGAAAGGCCGCCACCATTTTATGGGACAATCGCACTTTCATCCTACAGGCTCGCAGGTCGGCTGGTGCCGGACGCTCTTTCCCGTCACCATGTAGATGACCATGGACGCGATTCCTTCGGCATGATCGGCAATCCGCTCCAGGCTCTTGGAGATCTGCATGATGTAGAGACAGACCTGGATCTTATGCGGATCTTCGATCATGAAGGTCAACAGCTCCCGGAAGATCTGGTCGTTGAGCTGGTCGATCACCGTGTCTTCGGTCCGGACCTGCTGCGCCAGATCGACGTCTTCACGCACCAGGGCATCGAGGCTCTTGTGGATCATTCCCCGGACGATCTCCACCATCCGGGGCAGATCGATATAGGGCTTGATTTGCGGAATCTCGTTGAGCGTGACGATCTTCTCGGCGATGTTGGAGGCCATGTCTCCGATCCGCTCCAGATGGCCGGTAATCTTGATCGCCGTGGTGATAAAGCGCAAATCCCGGGCCGCCGGCTGCCGGAGGGCCAGGAGGCGGACGCATTTTTCCTCGATCTCCACATCGAGCCGGTCGATCTGGTCGTCGTCGCAGACGATCTGCTTCGCCAAAGCGGAGTCCCTCTCCAAAAGCGCGACAACCCCCCGCTCAATGGCCTTTTCGGTCATAGCCCCCAGATAGAGAAGACCGTCCTTGATCTCCTGGAGTTCCCGCTCGTATTCGGCGCTGGTATGGCGTCTTTCTTCCATGATTTTCCTTCCTTTTTCCTCTCTTTACCCGAAGCGGCCGGTGATGTAGTCTTCCGTCTGCTTCACGTCGGGATTGGTGAAGATCTTCTCCGTGGCGTTGAATTCGATCAACTTTCCGATATAGAAGAAACCCGTGTATTCCGAAACCCTGGCCGCCTGCTGCATGTTGTGGGTCACGATGATGATCGTGTAACGGCGCTTGAGTTCGTCGATCAGTTCCTCGATCTTCGCCGTGGAGATGGGGTCGAGGGCCGAGGTCGGTTCGTCCATCAAAAGCACGTCGGGTTTCATCGCCAGGGCCCGGGCGATGCAGAGCCGCTGCTGCTGGCCGCCGGAAAGGGTCATGGCGGACTTCCCCAGGATGTCCTTCACCTCGTCCCAGAGAACCGCCTGTCTGAGACTCTCTTCCACCAGGGCGGAAAGCTCGCCGCTCTCCCGGACCCCCGCGAGGCGCGGCGCGAAGGTGATGTTGTTGTAAATCGATTTCGGAAAGGGATTCGGCTTCTGAAAGACCATCCCGATCCGTTGGCGAATCTGCACGGGGTCTACCTCGGGGGCGTAGATGTTCTGCCCCTCGAAGAGGATCTCCCCTTCCACCCGGGTCCCGTCGATCAGATCGTTCATCCGGTTGAGGAGCCGCAGCAATGTCGATTTTCCGCAGCCCGAGGGGCCGATCAGGGCGGTGACGCGGTTCTTTTCAAAATCCATCGTCACGTCCGTCAGCGCCTGAAAGGCGCCGTAGAAGAAATCCACATGCTTGACCCTGATGATCATCTCTTGCTCCACCTTTACCACCTTTTCTTTCTTCTGACCATGCCGCGCAGAACGATGGCGACAAGGTCGATCCCCAGGACCAGGGCGATCAGGACCAACGCCGTCCCGTACTGCAAGGGGCGCGTCTGTTCGATGTGAGTCCCCGCCGTGGCCAGGACATAGATGTGATAGGGCAGCGCCATTACCTCGTCGAAGAGCGACTTCGGCAGCGCCGCCGTGAAAAAAGCCGCCGCCGTGAACATGATGGGCGCCGTCTCGCCGGCGGCGCGGCCGATCCCGAGGATCGAACCGGTCAGGATGCCGGGCAACGCCGAGGGGAGAACGATCCGGGAGATGGTGCGCCATTTGGAGACGCCCAGGGCCAGCGAGGCCTCCCGGAAGGTCTGAGGCACGGCCTTCAGGGCCTCTTCCGCCGCCCCGATGATCGTGGGCAGGATCATGATCCCCAGGGTCAAAGAGCCGGCAAGGATGCTGGAGCCGAACTTTAAAAAGACGACGAAGAAACCGAGGCCGAAAAGACCGAAGACGACGGAAGGCACCCCGGCCAGACAGTTCACGCCGATCCGGATCAGACGGATAAAAAAGCCCTGCCGGGCGTATTCGGTCAGATAGACGGCCGAGGCCACCCCCAGGGGGAGGGCAACGCTGATCGCCCCCACGGTCAGATAGAAGGTCCCGACGATGGCCGGCCAAATTCCGCCTTTGGTCATCGAATCGGCGGGAGGCGCGGTGAGAAACTCCCAGGAGACGGCGCCGATCCCGTTGGCCAGCAGAAAGGCGATGATCCCCAGAAGGGCCGCCGCAATCAGGAAGGCCGCCAGGCGCACGACGGCGAAAAACAGCCCTTGCCGGAAATAGCGCCCTCGCATCGCGGTAGGTAGACTCTGCGTAATCACAATGTTCCCGACCCCTCTTCCTTGAACCGGTTGGAGATATAATCGGCGATCAGGTTGAATCCCAGTGTGACGACAAACAGCACGATCCCCGTAGCGAAAAGGGCGTGGTAGTGACCGCTCCCGAAAGGCGCTTCGCCCATCTCGGCGGCGATGCTCGCCGTCATGGGACGGACGGAATCGAAGAGCCCCCGCGGCAGCGCCGCCGACCCTCCGGCCACCATGAGGACCACCATCGTCTCGCCCACCGCCCGGGCCATCCCCAGGATGACGGCGGTCGAAATGCCGGAGAGGGCCGCCGGAAAGACGATGCGGGTGACGGTCTCATACTTCGTCGCCCCCAGGGCGTAGGCGGCCTCCTTGAAATCCCGGGGAACGGCGTAGAGGGCATCCTCGGAGATGCTGGCGATCGTAGGGATCGCCATGACGGCCAGCATGGCCGAGGCGTTGACGATGTTGAGCCCCGTGGGCAAGTCGAAGGCCTCCTGCATCCAGGGGGCGATGATGACCATCCCGAAGAAGCCCAGGACGACGGAAGGCAGTCCGGCCAAAAGTTCGATGACCGACTTGAGGATCTCCTTGATCCGCGAGTGGGCGATCTCGGCGATATAGACGGCGCAGAGCAGCCCGAGGGGCACGGCGATGAGACTGGCCAGGGCCGTCACGATCAGCGACCCGACGATGAGAGGCCAGATCCCGTACTCCGGAGGATCGTAGGTGGGATACCAGGCCGACCCGAAGAGAAACGACCTCACCGAGATTTCCCGAAACAGGGGCAGTCCCTCCCGAAAGAGAAACAGGACGATCAGTCCCAAAAGCAGGACCGACAGGAACGCCAGGAGGGCGAAGAGATTCTTGATGACGATCTCCCGGATCCGGGTCGTCAAAATGTGCTTTTTCATCTCCATAGTCGTCGGTCGTTCCCCTTACTTCTTCTTCGGCAGGGAGACGAAACCTTCCTTTTTCGCCAAGGCCTGACCTGCCGGGCTGAGGATGAAGTTGATGAACTTCGCCGGCTCTCCCTTCGGCGCGCCGTTGGTATACATATAGAGGAAGCGCGAGACCGGGTATTCCTTCGTCAGGGCCGTTTTCTCCGAGGCCGTCACGCCGTTGACCGTCAGGGCCTTCACCGACTTGTCCAGATACCCCAGGCCGATGTAGCCGAGGGCGTACTTATTTTTAGAAACCGCCTGGACGATGGCCCCGTTGGAGGCCTGCAACTGCGCCCGGGGCGATACCTTCGCCCCCTTCAGGACCAGTTCGTTCCAGGCTTCATAGGTCCCGGAACTGCTGTCCCGGGAAATCACGACGATTTCGAGATTGTCGCCGCCCACCTCTTTCCAGTTCGTGATCTTTCCCTGGTAGATCTGGCTCAACTGGTCGAGGCTGAGGTTCTGCACCGGATTTTTTGAATGGACGATGGGGACGATCGCGTCGATCGCGATGGCCGTTCCGACCGGGGTGACGCCTTTGGACTTGGCGCGTTCCACTTCCGCCTTCTTGATCTCCCGGGAGGAGGTCGCGATGTCCGCCGACCCGTCGATGATCGCCTTGATCCCCTCCCCCGAACCGCCGCCGGACAGGGAAAGCTTCGCGCCGGCATTGGCCTTCATGTAAGCTTCCAGCGCCGCCTGGGCGATGGGCAGGACCGTCGTGGAACCCTTGATCACGATGCTTTGCGCGCCGGCCCCTCCGGCGGCGATGAACAGACAAACCGTTGCCAACAGGATTTGTTTGAATAGGCTGCTCATAATTCCTCCTTCAAAAATCTTGTCCACAACCTAGCGCTTGATTGTTACAATTTGATGACAGCTTCGTGAAGCTCCTGTGAAATGATCGGTCCTGTCCCCATTTCCAAGGAAAAAGGATGGCGATCGGGATTTCCTGCCGGAGGCGCTTGTCCGCCGCCGAAGGAATCGGAACCGACAGCCCACCCCCCTGTTTGAACGCCTATCAGGCTTTCCGGGCAGCAGTCTCTTGAGGGCCGTCTTAGGCTGCTGCGGCGGGGTTGTTCAAGAGCGGGGAAATGTGTTTTGATTCATGATGTTGATTATAGCCATTCCGGAGGGTTTGGCAAGGATTTATCAGGAAAACCAACCCGATATCCGTCATCTTTCCTGTAGGGACGAGAAATAAGCGATTGCTTACCATCCCAAATCGGCCAGTTAAGAATCAACGTCTTGCTGATCTTTCCGGTCTTTTTCCAAAAATTCCCGCAACGTCTCGGTCCGGAGACGCACTATTTTTTCTTTCATTTCCGGCGTCCAGTCATAAAATCCCCGGCCCGACTTCAACCCCAGATGGCCTTCCTCGACACTCTTTTGCAGCAACCGGGAGGACTCGGAGGCGTTGGACAGATCGGCAAAAAGATAAGACGAGATGGCGTGAAAGACATCGAGGCCGCCCATATCGGCGCTTAAGAAGGGACCGGTGACGCAAAGACGTCGGCCGTGTCCGTAGATCATCGCCTTATCCACCTCCTCCGCATCGGCATAACCCGCTTCGACGATGTGCAGCGCTTCCCGTAAAAGGGCGAACTGTAGCCGGTTCCCGATAAAACCGGGACATTCTTTCTTCATCCGGACCGGTTCTTTGCCCAAGGCCTTCACCCAGTCCATGGTCCGCTCCACCACCTCCGGGGAAGTCTTTTCGCCGGGAACCACCTCCACGAGCGGCATCAACTGGGGCGGATTCCAGAAGTGCGCCACGACGACCCGCTCGGGATGGTTCAGCCCTTCGGCGATCGCCGTCGGACTCAATCCGGAGGTGTTCGAGGCGAGGATGACCTCGGGCGGACAAGTTTCATCGAGCATCCGAAAGATGCTCCGCTTGAACTCCAGGTTTTCCGGCAGGCACTCGACGACCAGGTCCGCCGAGCGAACCGCCTCGCCGATGGATGCGGTACACTTGATTCGCTCCAGCACGGCGGCGCTGCCGCCTTCCCCGAGCCGTTCGGTCGCCGCGAGGCTCTCTTTGATCGCCTTCCGGGCCCGTTCCAGCGCTTCAGCGGAGACATCGCACAATACGACATTCCAGGAGGCGCGCGCCGCCAGCTCCGCTATGCCATGGCCCATGGTCCCGGCCCCCAATACCGCCACATTTTTGCTTTCCATACTCACTCCTGAATCAATTTACTGTAAGCCGTCTTTTCGTATCCTCAAATCACCGCAAAAGCAAGTTCCCATCGACTTCTGCTGACCCACCGAAACCGAATCATCAAAAATCGTCTCGTTCATCTACGACAGGACGACTTGCAAATACCCTTTGCTTTTTTTACCGGACTTTCCTAAGAGGGAAAAAAATCGCCGAGGGCTGCTCAATGAATTTCAATTTCCGTTATCGTTTCCAGGAAACCATTCCCCCTGAAGAGCCGGCCTACTGGTTTATCTTCAGGAACGGGAAGATTCTGACCTTGACCGAAGGCACCGCCACCAAGCCCCTGCTCATCAGGACCCGGGAGCTGCCGCAGCTGAATATCGAAAAGGCGCTGCACATCGGCGAACTGGACCGCATCGACTGCTATGCCCTTTTCGACGAGACCGAAAAGGGCATAGAGATCCCCCATAGCGAGTGGGTTTCGCTGCGCCTGGGGTACGGCAAATTCTCCGAAGAGATGTTTCAGATCTACGGCCGGGCGGCGGAGCTTCTCGTTTGGGCCAGCCAGAACCGGTTTTGCGGCCGCTGCGGCGCCCCCCTGGCCTTGAAAGCCGATGAACGATGTTTCCAGTGCCCTGCCTGCCGATTCATCAGCTATCCGCGGATTTCACCGGCGATCATCGTGGCCATCGAAAAGGAGGGAAAGCTGCTGCTGGCCAGAGGGGCGAGATTTCAAAGTGAAATCTACAGCGTGCTGGCCGGTTTTGTCGAACCGGGAGAAACGCTGGAAGAATGCATCCGACGCGAGGTCCGGGAAGAGGTCGGGATTGAAATAAAGAATATCCGTTATTTCAAGAGTCAGCCCTGGCCGTTTCCCGATTCGCTGATGATCGCCTTTACCGCCGAATATGCAGGCGGGGAACTGACCATCGATCCCACTGAAATCGTCGATGCCGGCTGGTACAGCCCGGAAGACTTTCCCCCGATACCCGGGAAATTCGCGATCGCCCGGGCGCTGATCGACCATTTCCTTGAAAAAAGGAATGCTCCCGCTCGCCCTTGAAACTCCCGCAGACAAGCCGTCGAGGGCTTTCGCGGGGAGCCTCTCTGCCGCCCGCCTAACGGGACGATTCCACGTAGGCGATGATCTTCTCGGCCAGCGTCCGGACCACCCGCTCGAACTTCGCCTCGTCCCTCTCCAAAAGGGTCATCCGGAAACCCGGCAGATCGGTGAAGAAGGAGGTCAGGGGGATCACACAGATCCCGGTCGCCCCCAGGAGGTAATAGACGAACCGCTTGTCGAACTCGATCTGCTCGGCCACCAGCGTTTCGATGTAGGCCCGGATATCGTCCTGGGCGATGGGAAGGCGCTGACGCTGGTTGAGGACCGCGTCGTTGAAAACGACCGTCATGTAGAAGGCGCCGCAGGTCCGGTTCACCATCACGTAGGGGAGATCCTTGAGGATCTTGTAGGCGATGTTGGAAAGCTTCTCGTAGTGGGCAAGCCGCCCATCGAGATTGGCTTGATACTCGGGATGGGACATGATCCGGGGAATCGCCATCTGGGGAAGCGTCGTCGAGCAGACCTCCGACGTCTTCTGGGTCAGGATCGCGTCGATATAGCTGGCGAAGATGGGGTCCTTGTCGGCATTGTAGATCTCCATCCAGCCGCAGCGCGAGCCGGGCCAGGGAAACTCTTTGGAGATCCCTTTCATGCTGATTCCCGGGACGGCGCCGATGATGTCCGACAGGGGCACCGTCTTTTTCCCGTTATAGACGATCTGCTGGTACGTCTCGTCGAAGATCAAAAACAGGTCGTATTTCCGGGCGATCTCTACGATTCCGCGGAGCGTCTCCTCGGGATAGACGAAACCGGTCGGGTTGTCGGGATTGATGACCAGGATCCCGACGATGGCGCGGTGGCTCTTGACCTTCCGCTCCAGTTCGTTGAGATCCGGCGACCAGTCGCAGTAAGGGTTCAGCCGGTAGGTATTCGGCGGGAACGAGGCATGGAGGACCTCGGCCATCAGATGGGTCGAGTAGGTCGGCTCGGGCATGATGATCCGGACGTCCACGCGAATCGCGCTGTAGGCGCGGGCAATCGCGTCGCCGAGGCCGTTGAAAAAGATGATGTCTTCCGCGGTGATCTGGACCCCACCCCGCTTGTTGACCCGTTCGGCGAGAAACTGGCGGGTTTCGAGCATCCCCTTCGTGGGGGAATAACCGTAAGTGGCATCCTCCTGCAAGAGGTCGGCGAGCAGCTCCCGTATCCAGGGGGAGACCTTTTCCCCCTTCTGGATGGGATCGCCGATGTTCTCCCAGACCACATCGACGCCCGATTTTCGGAGCCGGTCGGCCACATTGACGATATTCCGGATCTCGTATACAAGCCCGCTGCCGCTTTTTGCGATATCGAATCTCATAAATGCCTCGAATAAACTCTCCAAATGGAGATGATAGTGATTATCGCATAATACAAATGTCCGGTTATGTCCACCTTTTTTGAATCCCTCCCCCCGAGCGCATCTCCGGCGTCAGCACGGGGTAGGCGCTTATCGGGGGAACGGCTTGTTCCTCCGCGGAAGCGAAGCGTCTCCGCCGCCGGCGCGCTTCACTCAGGGGCAATCATCGGCAGGAGACAGGCCTCCTACCCCCGATCAACGGCGCGGCGGGGGCCCGGTTCCGCAGGGACATAGGCCGTCGCCAGGCCGACGCCGATCAGACCGATCCCGGCGATCAGAAGCATCGTTTCATAACGATCCGCATCGACGAGGCGGCCGAAGAAGGCGCTCCCGGCCGAAATGCCGGTGAAGAGGCAGAAGATGAAAACCGAAAAGGCCTTGCCGCGGGCAGCGGCGCTGATCTCCGTCCCCCGCAGTTGCAGCGTCGTGTGCAGACAGACAAAACCCAAGCCCAGAAGCAGGAGACCGGCGACAAAGACGGCCGCCGGCCAGCGGGGAATCAGGCAGAGGTAAGGGACGCCCATCAGGATCCCTCCCCAGGCGGCCAGACCGGTTTCGGAAAGGAAGCCCCGGATCTTTCCCATCAGCAGCCCCCCGGCCATCGTCCCGATGCCGAAAAAGGCGATCAAGAGGCCGACGACGAACTGGTCGAAGCCGTAACGGCCGATCGCAAAGGCGCCGATGTAATTCATGGGCCCCCAGAGCAGAAATCCTTCGAGAAACACCGAGGCATAGATAAAGAGGGCGCGGCGATTGCGCAGGATCACCCCGTACCCCTCGCCGCAGCCCGATTGGGGACAGACCGCTTGCGTCTCCAGCCGCCACATCAGGGCGATGGGAACCAGGGCCAGGACGCTGTAGCCGATCAGCATGAGCCGCCAGGAGACGAAATGGGCGATGGTCCCGCCGATCGAGGCGGAGAAGGCCAGGGCCGACGAGGCGACCACCGACATGTAACCCAGGACGATCTGCCGTTTCTGATAGGGGACGGTGTCGCCGATATAAACGAGGGTCAGGGGAATCACGGCGCCGGCAAAGGCTCCGGCCAGAAGCCGGGCGGCGATGAACTGCCCCGTCGTCACGGCGAGCCCGGAAAGGAAGGTGCAGACGGCAAAGCCGATCCCGGCCGCCCGGACGACGGCAATGCGGCTCAGCCGGTCGGACAGGGGGCCGTAGAAGAGCTGTCCCGTGCCATAGGCGATGGCATAGGTCGTCATGGCCAGACCCACGATGCCGGGGGAGGAACCGAGGGAAAACGAGATCGAGGGCAGGACCGGCGTCAGGATCCGCATATCGACGGAGACCAGGAAGGCCAGGGCAAAAAGCAGCGTCAGGGGGTTCATCTATTGAACCACGTTGTCCTTCCCGGTCATCATCCCCTTGATGACGCCCAGGGTGGACTTCAGGGAACGCTGCTCGCCACCGGAGAGGGCGGCGTAATAGAGGGCGTTGGTCATCACTTTTTTGACGTACTGGCGGGTTTCCGAAAAGGGAATCGTCTCGATGTAGATCGCCCCTTCGAGCGGCTTCAGATCGCACCATTTGCGCGCCCGCGACGGACCTGCATTGTAGGCGGCGGCGGCAAGAACGGGACTGCCGTCGAGCCCGTCCAACACGTGCCGCAGATAAAAGGCGCCGAGCGCCGCGTTCACTTCCGGTTTATTGGTGCTGGAAGGGCGAAATCCTTTGAGCCCGATCTTCTTGGCGACCCATTGCGCCGTAGACGGCAGGAGTTGCATCAGACCCGTAGCGCCCGCCGGGGACTTGGCATTGGCGAGAAACCGACTTTCCTGGCGGACGAGCCCGAAGACCAACGATTCGTCGAGCTGCCTGAGACGCGCCGCCTGGGAAAGAACATCGTTGTAATGCTGGGGGTAACGCACGGAAAAATCGTGCGCGGCGACGGTCTTTTCCGCCGTATTGATTGCCCGGTCCCAGATTCCGTTGCGCCTGGCCAATTCCGCCGCGGCCAGCAGGGCCCGGTCATCGATCGAGCGGACGGCCCACACCCACTCCCGGGTCGCCTCGTTCCGCAAGCCAAGCCGGTAAAGGGCCAATGCCCGCTTCAACCCGGGCAGGGCCGCCACTGCCTCCACTTCCTTGGCGGAAGGCGGCGCCTCCTGGGGCGGGAGTTGCAGCGGCATGCCGAGCTCCTCAGCGGCGAGGCGACCGTAAAAATCATGTCCGCCGGCGATGCGGACGAGCAGTTTCCGGCCTTCCTCCCGGGCGCCCAGCGCCGCCAGCGAACGCCCCAGCCAGAAAGTCCAGGTGGTCTCCGCCTGCATGGCCGGCGACAGGCGTTCGATGGCGCTTTTCACTTCCGGCCAGTTTTCCTGCCGCAGCGCAATGCGCGTCCGCCAGAGCAGTTGCTCTTCCGACAGCGGCATCTCCCCGGCTTCCTTGAACCAGTCCAGGGACTCCGGAATGTGCCGGAGCGCTCCCTGTGCGGCGAATTGCGCCCACAGGTACTGCCGATCCTCGCGGGGAAATCGGTCCTGGGGCAACGCGTTCCAGTAGCGGACGGCAAGCCGCGGATCGTCATGGGACTGGTGAACCAGCGCGCAGATCGCCAGTTCACGTTCCGCGGCGCTGTTCAGATCCCTGTCCGATCGCTCCAGAAACGCGGTCGGCGTTTTGACGACGTCGCCGATGACCGCCGGCGACGGCATCCGTTCGGCAGGCAGGCGCTCCAGGACGCGCAGGGCCTCGGTCACCTGATGGGAAGCGACCAGCAACCGGAAGCGAACCAGCAGATCCCGCGGCGCGAGCGCTCCCGATTGCAGCATCGCCTCGGCAACCGGCAGGCAACCTTGGGGAAGCGCTTTAGGGGCGTTCCAGAAAGGCTTGATCCCCTCCGCGGCGGTTTCGTTCTGCAGCCGCCATTGCGCCTGTAGCGCATAACAGGCGATTTCCGCGTCGCCGTTCGCGAGCGCCGGATATTCCTCCCGGAAAAGATCCCATTGGCCGTTTTTTCCCAGTGTCCGCAGCCAATCCTTCCGCAACTGCTCGGCCAGCAGGGTGCCCTGGTTGGCCGCCAAAAACGCCCGCAGTTCCTCCGGAGCGGCTTCCTCCAAACGCAGTTTCAGCCCCCAGAACCGGACATAGACCTCCAGGACGTGGCCCCGGGCCTTTTCCGTCTGGCGGGCCAGGGCGGACCGGTCGCCGGCGCGAAAGGCGTCGAAGGCAGCCAGGACCGACTTGTCCTGGGGATTCGACCCCGACGCCCATGCCGCCATGGGAAGCATTATCAGAAACGCGACCAACCAAGCGCTCGCTTTTTTCATGACCACAGCCTTCATCCAGATGTCCCTTCCGATCCGCCTTCGAGACCCAGAACCGCTGCCGCTCGCAACGGAACAATTTTCGATAAGGTAGTGCAAAAAACATTCCCCACGCCGGTGAGCCATTCCGCCGATCGTCGGAACCGAGAAAATCCCGCTCGCACCGTTGACCGTCCGACACCGTCTGCGGCTTGGGGTTATTGACGCTCGGGCTCCGGCGCTTCTTGCGCCCGGTAGGCCGGGATTATAGCACAGGTTGAACAGCCCTCGCAAAAAATTGCAACCATTTTCGGAGGTGCCGGAAAGGGCGTCAACCCTTTCCGGCAGTTTTTTCTCCTCCCGCGAGCATCTCCGGCAACTTCACCTCCGGATGACGGTACCGCTCGAATCCGGGCGTCTTCTTGCCGAACTGGATCGCCTCCGGCGGGCACCACTGGAGACAGGCCAGGCACTGTTCGCAATGATGCCGCCAAAGGGGTTTGCCTCCCGCAAGATCGATATTGCCGCAGGGGCAGATGGCTTTGCAGATGCCGCAGCCATTGCACTTCTCATCGACCCAGAAACTTTTGTCCATGGCGGGGACGCGGGAAAAGGAAAGCCGGTTCAGCGCCGTAAGCAGGGGATTCAGCCAGAGGGGCCCCTTTTCCATCGGCCGGGGTTCCTTTTTTGCCACCACGGCGGCCACCGCCTGGAGCTTCTCCGCCGCGGCGGTGATTTTTCCCCTCCATGCCGCCTCCGGCCCGGGCCCTCCCCAGGGGATATAGTTGGAGGGCATCAGCAGCCCGAATCCGGAAGCGAGGCGCAATCCCCTGATCCTCATCAGCTTCTCCAACTGCACAAGGGCAGCGGCCACCTGGCCGGCATTGACGGCCAGGGCAAAGCAATAGGCCTGGGGATCGATCCGAAGCGCCTCGACAAAGGCGATCACCCGGCGGGGCACTCCCCAGATATGGACGGGAAACACAATCCCGACGGCATCGGCCCGGCTCTCGGCGGGCGAATCGAAAATCCGCCGCAGAGAAGCGGACCCGGCAGCGCCGAGGGAATCGGCCAGCGTCCGGGCGGCCCAGAGAGAATTGCCCGTCCCCGTGTAGTAAAAAAGATCCGTCTTCATAGCGCCCTCCTGATCCATTTTGGCCCGTCCTCCTGCGAGAGACCCAAGGGACTTCCCTTGCGTCCCATTCTGGCTCAGATGCCCCGTCATGACAACAAAAAAATCACCCGGCGGCACCGCCAT
Organism: Deltaproteobacteria bacterium; assembly: GCA_021817825.1. Classification (GTDB taxonomy): domain Bacteria; phylum Desulfobacterota; class Syntrophia; order Syntrophales; family UBA5619; genus JAKAFS01. Next base: position 56,090 of record JAKAFS010000007.1, read on the forward strand.
CGATCATTTATATTGTTTGACTTCAACGGGTCAAGGTGATAGGGAAAACTTCCCTTGAAAGGGGTGGATGGCTGGGATCATGCTGGATATCAAATATCTCCGACAGAACATCGACTTTGTCGTCAAAAAACTGGGCGAGCGGGGCCAGGCGCTCAATCTGGAGCGCTTCTGCGCCCTGGATGCGCAGCGGCGGGACATCATCCAGGAAGTCGAAGCTTTGCGCAGCGAACGCAACACCGTATCGAAGCAGATCGGCGAGAAGAAGAAAAACCGCGAGGACGCCACGGAGATCATCGCCCGCATGGGAGAGGTTTCCGATCGGATCAAGACCCTCGACGAAACGCTCAAGCAGACCGATGAGGAGCTTCAGGCGATCGTGATGACGATCCCCAACATCCCCCACGCTTCGGTCTGTTTCGGGAAGGGCTCGGAGGACAACCCCGTTGTCCGCGTGCACGGCGAGAAGCCGGTATTTACTTTTCCGCCGCGGCCGCACTGGGAAATCGGCGAGTCCCTGAACATCCTCGATTTCGCCCGGGGGGCGAAAATCACCGGGGCGCGCTTCACCCTTTACCGGGGGCCGGGAGCGAAACTGGAGCGGGCGATCGTCAACTTCATGCTCGATCTCCACACGGAAGAGCACGGCTATACGGAAATGCTCACCCCCTTCATGGTCAACCGGGAGAGCATGACAGCGACGGGGCAACTCCCCAAGTTCGAGGAAGACCTCTTTCGGATCGACAAGGCGGACTACTTCCTGATCCCGACGGCGGAGGTGCCGGTCACGAACATCCACCGGGACGAGATCCTGAGTGAGAAGGAACTCCCGATTCGTTATGTGGCCTATTCGCCCTGTTTCCGGGCCGAAGCGGGCTCCTACGGAAAAGATACGCGGGGCTTGATCCGCCAGCACCAGTTCAACAAGGTCGAACTGGTCAAGTTCGCCAAGCCCGAAGACTCCTATGAAGAGTTGGAGAAGCTGACCCTGAACGCCGAAGAGGTCCTGAAAAGACTGGCGATCCCCTACCGGGTGGTCAGCCTCTGCACGATGGATCTGGGCTTCTCGTCCGCCAAGACCTATGACATCGAGGCGTGGCTTCCCGGACAGGACGCCTACCGGGAGATCTCCTCGTGCAGCAACTTCGAGGATTTTCAGGCCCGCCGGGCAGCCATCCGTTTCCGCCGCGAGGAAAGCGGCAAGGTGGATTTCGTCCACACCCTGAACGGCTCGGGACTCGCCGTGGGAAGGACCGTCGTCGCCATCCTGGAAAACTACCAGCAGGCCGACGGCAGCGTCCTGATCCCCGAAGCGCTCCGGCCCTACATGGGCGGGGTTGACAGAATCGCCGCCGCAGGGTAGTATAGAAAAGATCCGGAGGGATGGCCGAGTGGTCGATGGCGGCGGTCTTGAAAACCGTTGACCGAAAGGTTCGCGGGTTCGAATCCTGCTCCCTCCGCCAGAACATCTCCCGCCCTCGGTCGGGATCGAAAAAAGTTTTAGAAGATCGCGGAGAGATGGCTGAGTGGCCGAAAGCGATCGCCTGCTAAGCGATTGTACGCCCTTTAAAGGTGTACCGCGGGTTCGAATCCCGCTCTCTCCGCCATTTTGTACCGAAAAATCTGCGCCCATGGCTCAGCTGGATAGAGCGTCAGACTACGAATCTGAATGTCGGAGGTTCGAATCCTCCTGGGCGCACCAACGTGAAAGGGCTTCCGAAAGGAAGCCCTTTTTTTCTTTCCCCAGAAAGCCTTGGGTGCCTTCCGCTTCCCTGAACTTGCCACAAGCTTTCAGGAAACACTCACCGGGCTTCCCGTTTATGAAAAATCAATTTCTCGGCAATCATTTTCTTGTGCCGCTGCGTGTCGGCAACCAGCCCCTTCATGACGCTTTTGATCTCTTCGGGTCCGGAAATATTTAAGCTTATGAACTGCTTTTCGATCAGAGCTTCTTCAATATCATTGGCAATGGAAAGCGCTTCCACCAGACTGACGGGGGCATTCTTTGCCCTCTCGATTTGCTTCTCTATATATTCCAGCGAACCGCCGATGGCGAGTTTTTTGAACCGACCATCGTTCATGAACCATTTTCTCAGCGAGTCATTGACCGAAAGGCCCTGAAGGCAATTGGCGTGCTTCTGCTCTTCGGCGGCCACATTCGCCCAGAAGGTCCGGTGTTCCGGAAAGGCCTCGGCATACTGTTCATAAAGCTGTTTCATCGCCGTCTCGTGTCTGATCAAGAGGTCCAGGCTATTTTGCTCTTCGGTCATCTCTCTCCTCCTCAAGGAAACGTCATGATGGGCCAGACAGTGATCGATATCGATACGCGGTCGAAACTTACCGCAGCATCATCTTCAAACAGCTCCGGGTTTTTCTTTTCTTTACCACAACGCCTCCTTTCAAGCTACAGTATCCTGGCGCTGCTCGGCAGCCAACCTAAGCCCTCAGTCCTTCCCTCTTTCCCAATTGTCACGAAATAAGTCGTTGACAAAAAAGATTCTTACCCTCATATACAAAAATAACCGGCTACTTAGCGGCAGGAGGAGATCGACATGGAGCCATTCAAGCCTCTCGCATGGAGTCCCCAGTACACGGTTCATGATACGGAACTCGACACCCAGCATCAGAAGCTTTTCAGCATCACGAACGAAGTCCTGGCTCTCTATGAAAACGGCTCCGCGGAACTGCTCCCCTCGCTCCGGGACCTGGTAGAATACTTGTGCACGCACATCCGGTCCGAAAATAAAGTCATGCTCGATTGCGATTATCCCGGTTATGCGGCACAGAACAAACAGCACGTCGAATTTATTGATAAGCTACAGAATTTTTTAAAGAATTATCGAGAGGAGGATGAGAATCTTACCTACAATATGCTTTTTTATCTGCATCACTGGATTTATTCGCACACGATCAACATGGATCTGAAATACGGTCAGCACCTGCTTCATACCCGGACAGTCGATAAAAAATAGCCCTTCGCTCCCAAGCGGTTCGCCGCCCGCCCCTAGCGGGCAGGACCCATTATTTATTGACAGAGATGGCGGTTCCGCTTATATTCCCGACGCCGCTCCTTCAAAACACCGCAAGAAAAGCCCTTGAGCGCCATTTCCGGCGGCCCGTGGCTCGGCGTGCATTTAGGCGCCCGGGAGGTCTGATGAACATCAAAGGCATCGTCACCATCATTCGCGTTCCCTTCCTGATCCTGGCTTTGATCCTGGGAGTCCTGGGGACCGGGGTTGCCTGGTACGAGGCGCGGCGCTTCGGTGCGCCCTTCCAGGGGGGCTACGCCGTGCTGGCGACGTTGGGACTCCTCATCTGTCACGCGGCGGTGAACATCTTCAACGAATATTTCGACTGCAAAAGCGGTCTCGACTATCGGACCCGCCGGACGCCCTTCAGCGGCGGCAGCGGCGCCGTCCCGAGCGGCCTTTTGACGGTGCGCCAGGCCCTCGGGGTCGGCATCGTCTGCTTTGCCCTCGTCATCCCCATCGGAATCTTCTTTACGGTGGTGAAGGGGTGGCTGTTGGTGCCGCTGCTGGTCCTGGCCGCCCTCCTGATCATCCTCTATACCCCCGTGATTTTGAAGATGGGTTATCCCGAATGGTCCCCGGGCTTAGGTCTGGGCATCCTGCCGGTGCTGGGTGCCTATTTCGTCCATGCGGGAACCTATTCGGCAAGCGCCCTGATCGCCTCGCTGCCCTCCTATTTCCTGGTGCACAACCTGCTTTTGCTCAACGAATTTCCTGACGTGGAGGCGGACCTCACAGTGAGAAGGCGGACCCTGCCGATCGTCCTGGGGAAAAAAGGCGCGGCCTGTGTCTTTTCCTTTTTCACCTTGGCCGCCTATCTTTGGATCGCCGGAGCGGTCGCCGCCGCCTGGATGCCCGTCTGGACCCTGCTCTCCTTCCTCACGTTGCCGCTTGCCCTCCAGGTGATCCGGGGGGCCTTTCGGTACGACGACTGGGAAGCCTTTCTGCCCGTCTTGGGGAAAAACGTCCAGTTGGTCCTGCTCACCCAGGCGCTGATCGCCGTCGGGTATATTCTGGGCGGCCTCTTCACGAAATAAAGGCAGACGCCAAAAAAAGAGGGGCCTGTCGGCCCCTCCGGTAGTTACCTATCCTATCCCATCAGGGGGCTATTTGCCCTGTTCCTTGAGGATGATCCGGCAGTCGGCCACCGTGGCCCCTTTGCCCTCCTCATGGACCAGCAGCGGATTGATGTCCATTTCAATGATCTCCGGATGGCGGGCCACCATCGCGGACAGGCAGACGAGGTTCTTCTCGATGGTCTCCACATCGGCCTTGGGGCGGCCGCGGAAACCGGTGAACATCTTGTACCCCTTGATTTCGCGGACCATCGCATGGGCCTCGTCGCGGTCGAAGGGGGCCATCCTAAAGACCACATCCTTGAAGACCTCGACGAAGATGCCGCCCATGCCGAACATGACCAGGGGACCGACGGCGTAGCGGTTCATCCCGAGGATGACCTCCTCGCCCTTCTCGGCCATCTTCTGGATGAGGACCCCGATGAGTTCCGCCTGGGAATCGAACTTCTTGGCGTTCGTCATGATCTTGGTAAAGGCCGCCTTCGCCTCCGCCTCGGTCTTGACGCCGACGACGACGCCGCCGGCATCGGATTTGTGGAGGATCTGGGGGGAGACGATCTTCATCACCACCGGGAATCCCATCTCGGCGGCGACCTGGGCCGCTTCGCTCTCGCTCTTCGCGAGCTTCGTGGGCAGGGTGTTGAAGCCGTAGCACTTGAGGAGTTCCAGACCGTCCAGTTCGCCCAGTTTGGTCTTGCCGGCGGCCAGGCATCCCGCGATGATCTTCTCCGCACCGGCATGGTCGTAGGGCTTCATCTTGAAGGCCGGCAGGTGGTCGCGGTTCTGCCAGTTGGAAAACTTGTAGAGCGCCCCCAGGGCCTTGGCGGCGTCCTCGGGGAATTTGTAGACCGGATAGCCGTGCTCCTGGAGGTACGAAACGCCGGCGGAAACATCGACCACCCCCATGAAGGAGCAGAGGATGGGTTTGGGGGTCTTCCGGGCGACCCGGACCACCGCCTCGGCGGTTCCGAGCGCGTCGGTCATGGACTGGGGGGTGAGGATGACCAGGGCGCCGTCCACCCCTTCATCCTTCATCACCGCGGCGAGGGCCGCTTCGTAACGTTCGGAAGTGGCATCTCCGATGACATCGATGGGATTGTGGATGTTGGCCGTGGCCGGAAGGCACTTGGACAGCGCCTCGACGGTCGCCGGGCTGAGCTTCGCCAGCTCCAGGTCGGAGGAAATGGTCATGTCGGTGGCCAGGATGCCCGGACCGCCGGCGTTGGTCACGATCGCCACTCTTTTTCCGCTGGGAATCTTTCGCTGGGCCTTGCCGAGCGCGCTCTCCCGTTTATAGGCAAAGGCGTTGGCAAAATCGAAGAGCTCGGCGATGGAATCGCAGCGGATGATCCCGGCCTGGGTGAAGATGGCGTCGTAGACCGCCTCGGTCCCCGCCAGGGAACCGGTGTGGGAGGCCGCCGCCTGGGCGCCGGCGCTGGTCCGGCCCGACTTGATGATCAGGACCGGCGTCGGCCGGTGGCCCGAGGTGATCTCCTTGACCGCCTCGATGAATTCCTGGCCCCGGCGGAGCTCCTCCAGGTAGAGGATGATGACCGCCGTATTGAGGTCTTCGTGGAAGTACTTGAGCAGATCCAATTCATCGACATCGGCCTTGTTGCCGATGGAGATGAATTTCGAAAAGCCGATATCCCGGTCGGCGGCATAATCGAGGACCGAGGTGCACAGCGCCCCGCTCTGGGAGATGAAGGAGATGTTGCCGGGGATGGGCATCCGCTGGGCAAAGCTCGCGTTCAGGCTGACGTCGCCGATCGGGTTGATCACCCCCAGACAGTTGGGTCCTACAAGGCGAACCCCGGCGGCCCTGCACATGGCCACGATCCGGTTTTCGATCTCCACCCCTTCTCCCCCGACTTCTTTGAAGCCGGCGGAGACGATCACGATCCCCTTGACCCCTTTGGCGATGCAATCCGCCACCGCCTGCTCACAGGCCGTGGGCGGCAGGATGATGATGGCCAGATCGACCGTGTCGGGGATCGACGTGATCGTCGGAAAGGTTTTGACGCTCAGGATCGACTTCGCCTTGGGATTGACGGGATAGACCGTCCCTTTGAAACCGCCCCGGGTCACATTGGCAAAGATATCGTACCCCACCTTGCCCGGTGTATTGGAGGCGCCGATGATGGCGACGGATTCGGGTGAAAAAATGGCATCTAAACTGTTCATGTGGTTCCTTTCTCTATTCATGTGCGCCGGACGCGGCGCCCTTCTAAAAAACAAGCCCCTGCTTTGGTGACAGAGGCGGAGATCAATGGTTTCAAGCTGTTCACCACGTTAAAGCCGCTCGGATGACGGCGCCGCCGTTGTCACAGATGACGCCTGCCTTGCCCTTCCGTTCAGACCTGTTCCAAGCGGAGGGGTGGACTATCAGATAAGGCCCCGCGTGTCAAGGGAAAGATCTGTGAAGGCAAGATCTTGAGGGGCAGGGTGGGCCGATCAGGCAACCGGCTGTCCGGAGCAGCGGATATTCACCTGCGTCGGCGCCCCATGAGGCGATTCCGCCGCTTACGCCTTGCAACATCGTTTCGCGCCTGCCGAATATTCCTTGCCGCCCCCGGGAAAAGCGGATAAAATCCCGTCCCGATGGCAAGCGGAGGGAGCATGGCGGATCCATCATCCTACAGCCGGGCAATCGCCCTGTCCCGCAAGATCGCCCTGGCGGTCGGCACACCCCTCTTTTATCGAGAGCGGGCCCGGGAAGTCGCCCTTTCGCATACGCTCTTCGACAATGAACCGCTGATTGCCGCAGCGATGGCAATCGTCGAGGCCCAGGGCGACTCTCCCGGCCATGGCATGAACCACGTCAGGAAAGTGGCCATCGACAGCGGCGCCCTGATGCTTATCGAAGCAGGGGCGCTCCCCGAAAGAGCGCTGCATCGCCAAGTGCTGCTGGCGCAGGTGGCAGGCCTTTTCCATGACATCCGGCGGGAGAAAAGGAGCCATGCCCGGCAAGGGGCAAAAGCGGCGGAGCGGCTTTTGGCCCCCTTTCCCCTGAATGCCGGCGAGCGAGCGGACATTGCCCAGGCGATTCGCAACCACGAGGCCTTCCATCCCTGCCGGGACGGCGCCGCGAAAAGCGCGCAGATGCTCTCCGACTGTCTTTACGATGCCGACAAGTTCCGCTGGGGTCCCGACAACTTCACCGACACCCTCTGGGCCATGGCCATCCCCGGCGGTCTTCCCCTGGAGGCGCTTCTGCCCCGCTTCGGATCGGGGATGGAAAAGATAGAAAGTATCAGGGAAAGCTTTCGCACCGCGACGGGGAAAAGGTACGGCCCCGACTTCATCGACCGCGGGCTTACGATCGGCAGAAGGCTCCAGGCGGCCTTGACCGAAAACGCGACAGGAGAGACGCCATGCAGACACTGACCATCACCACCCGCGCCCGGTTCGAAATGCTCGATATCACGGAGCCAGTAGCGGCCCTGGTCCGGAAAAGCGGCATCAGCCAAGGGAGCTGCCACGTCTTTGTTCCCCACACGACGGCGGCGGTGACGATCAATGAAAACGCCGATCCGGACGTTCCGCAGGACATCCTGACGGGCCTGGATCGGATCATCCCCCTTTCCGCCGGCTATCGGCACGGCGAAGGAAACTCGGCGGCCCATATCAAGGCGTCGCTCTTCGGA
>JAKAFS010000173.1 GCA_021817825.1 Deltaproteobacteria bacterium
TTGCTTCGTCGCCCGCCTCGGTCCAAGGACCTCGGCCGGCTCCTCGCAATGACATTTCTTTCAACATATTCAATAAATACCATCATCAATAGTTGTGGGTAAAGATGAGCCCACGAGGGGGGAGGGAACTTGCTAACGACCTGTCCGTCATAAGATCGCCCCAGGACACGATCCCCCTCCCTTGATGGGGTTGGATGAGGGTGATTCCTGGGGACTGGCGACTAGCCCGAATTTCTCACCACGCGTTAGAATAGAGTAATTGCTTTATGTCTTCGAGTGCTTGTGAGATTGCGCTCTGTATCCTGGTGAATTTTTGCCTTGGCGATAGGCCTGGAAGCGACGGTGAGCCGCCGAATCGGGCGGCAAGGGTGCGGGAGACCGATTTTTAAACACACCTCTCCGCCGCCCACAATGGTCTGTCGTCGATTCGGCCTTACTCCGGGCCTTCAACAGGGCGACGGCGACACTTCTTTCTCCGGTATCTTTTTCAGGCGGCCCCAGGCCTGAGCGAAGACGTCGGCGTAGGGATATCCACTGGCCAATTTCACCCAGATTTTTCGCACCGTCACCCGGACCTGGGCCCCGATCTTGAACAGTTTCAGGCGAATCGTGTCGCATTGCGCTTTGGCCAAAACCGTCCCGGAAAGACCAAGGCGACGAAAACCCGAAACCAACAGATAAGCCACCGAGGAAAATATCAGGCGCATCTGGTTCCCCCGCATCGTATGCGTGCTGGTCCGGTCGGCGAACAAGCACAATTGCTGCTCCTTGATCCGGTTCTCCATCTCCCCCCGTGCGCAATACAATTCCTCATACAAAGCGCGGGCCTCCCATTCCTCCCGGCTCAGATTGGTCACCACGAAGCGGGGATTGGCGCCCTTGTCCAGATATTCGGCCTTGCCCACCACCCGGCGCTCGCAGTCCCAACTTTTCAAGGTCCGATAGTCGAAGTCCTGGAAATAGCGAGTCGAGACGCCAAACATCCGATGGATGAAACCCGCATATTTAAGCCTCGCCGCCAAAATCCTTTCCAGACGCGCATTCTTCGCCAGTCCCAGGACATATTTCACGCCCCGCGATTCACACCACGTCATCAAGTCGTTCCGGCAAAAACCCGAATCGCCCCGAACCACGATCCGGACTTCCGGCCACACGCTCCGGATACGATCCACGATCCCAGCTACGTCCTCCAGGCAGCCGTCCGCGCCGTCTATATTCGAGGGGCGAAGGCGCGCGCACAACAAATGCTCCCCGCAAAAAATGTAAAGCGGTAGATAGCAGTAGCAGTCGTAATAGCCGTGGAAAAATCTTCCTTCCTGCTCCCCGTGAAGCGGATCGTCCGTCGCATCCAGGTCCAAGACGATCTCCCCAGGCGGCTGGTCATGAGCCTGCAAGAACACGTCCACGAAAAAATTCAAGACGCACTCCGCTTGAAAAACGATCTTTTTGTACCGCGACAGGGACGACTCATCCCCCGGACCCAACTCCAAACGATTCAAAGTGCTTTTACCCGCCAAGGCCTTTCCTCTGTCGCCTTCGCGGATTCGGTCCCCTCCCGCGGGGTCGGCCTTACCCGCCATCACCGCCAAAAGTGGATCGCTACGCAGAACGTCATGATCGTTGAGGTCTTCATAGCCCAGCGCCAAAGCGAAAATCCGCTGGCACAGCAACTCGTAAAGGCTGTGCTCCGTCCGGCTCGCATCCCGATAATCCAGAAAGCAGTCCGAAAATTCACGGATGATCCCAAGACGATTCTCCACCTCTCTCAATAGAAGACCGCCACTTGTATGTTCAAAATGTTGCGGCATTGAAGCCCTGGGGCTGTTTTGCTTCCCGCTCCGATTGAACGAATTTTTAAAGACGCAGTATCTGCCTTGCCTCCTCCGGCGTCGCGGGTTCAAGGCCCAAGGGTTCGGCCATCTGGACAACCATTTTTACCTGATCTGCGCTGCCTTTCGCCAGACGGCCCGGGCCGGCCCAGAGGGAGTCCTCGAGTCCCACCCTGACATTGGGGGCCCCCATGGCCATGGCGGTTGCGCATAACGGCATCTGCCACTTGCCGCCGGCTGCCACGGACCAGGTAAAGGCCCCTCGCCCGAGCCGGTCCTCGGCCTCCTGGTGCATCATCAGTAAATGCTTTACCGAAGGCTCCATCCAGCCCACCATCGGCCCAAAGACGAACTGGAGATGGGGCGGCTTCTTCACTAGGCCTTCTTCCATGAGCCAGGACACGTATCCCAGGTGGCCGGGTTCGTAGAGTTCAAATTCCGGCTTCACGCCGAGTTCCAGGAAAGTCCGGGCATAGGTCAGGTCGTCCTGGAAGGTCACGGGCAGGCCGACGTTGTATCGCAGGTATTCCAGGAAGGCCGGCTCCCAGTCGTGTTTGTACCGACCTTCGAGTTTGCCGGCCAGTTGGAAGAGCCCCAGGTTGAAGGGGGCCGGGTCGAAGGAGCACATTTCGGGCTTGAGTTCCTGGATCACCCGCAGCTTTTCCTCCGCCGTCATGCCTGGGCTGCCGCCGGTGGTGGGCAGCAGGATCAGGTCGCACTCCGACTTGATCTTTTCGTGGACCTGGCGGAAAAGCCCCGGGTCCGAAGATGGCCGCCCGTTTTGCGGGTCCCGGACATGGATGTGGGCCACGGCCGCTCCCGCCTGGTAGGCCTTGATGGCGTCGGCCGCGATTTCATCCGGCGTGATGGGAAGATAGTCGCTCATGGAAGGGATGTGAACTGCACCGGTGATGGCCGCTGTGATGATAATTTTTCGCATTTCCTACTCCTTATCTAAACAGCGCCTTCGGTGTATTTCATGGTTTCCATTGCCTTGTGGACCATTTTTTCCTTGAAGAAGCGGAAGCGGCGGAGCAGTTTGAAGATCGGGGGCATGGGAATGATGTTGGCGGCCGCCTCTTTTTCAGTGGCCTTCCGGATCCGGCCTTGGGTTGCAAGCTCCTTCCCAGCCCGTTCGAAGGCTTCGTAGACTTGGGCCAGGAGGGGATTGGACCGGGCTGCTTCGGGGTCGCCCCCATGCCCGGCGTACCGTCCCGCGTTCCGCACCAGCAGGCCGACCTGTTCCGCGTCATTGAATTTGGCGTGGGTTCTAAAATAGGAGACCACGTTCTTCGGCGTCTCCTTTTCTATATTGTCGCAGCAGACCAGAACCGCGAAGGGCTTGGAATTTAGATCCCGGTCCACATGGTGGAAGACCAGACCGCTTTGGGTGACGGAAAGGTCGAAGACGTCGGCCCTGGCGTACATCCTTTCAAGGAATATCTTCATCAGGGCGGTCATGGTAAAAATGTAGATCGGCGTGGCGAAGACGAGCAGATCGGCCGCGGCCATCTTCGAGAAGATCGCCGCCACATCATCCTTTTCCTCGAAGATACATCTGAGGAAATGGTCCGGACTGTTGCAGGTCCCGCAGGAGTGACAAGGGGTGATCTTCAACCGTGCCAGGGTGACGGTCTCGAAGCCGGCGCCGGCCGAGACC
>JAKAFS010000089.1 GCA_021817825.1 Deltaproteobacteria bacterium
CGCCCAGGAAGCGTTGGGCAGCATCGGCGGTCGCGAGATAATCGACTTTGCGCTGAGCAAGATCGATTGACGCAATCCTGCCGGCATAACCAAACATCATTTCTATTTCCCGAACGAACGATCTTTCATGGTTGCCCAAACTCGTGTTGGGCGCCTGCCCGGTCCTGTTTCCGGACCTTCGGCATCCCGGGTTTTCCACTGAACCCCCCTCAAGGAAAAGGCGAGGGAGGTTCAGTGTCGGGGGGGTATCGGCCCACCAGTCCGATAAAGATCCTACTCTCTCACTCTCGTTAACCGGAAGGTCACCGGGTTCTTGCCGTCGGGACAGGTGCAGAACATTTCGTCCTTGTTCTCCCGCCAGGGAAAGGCGCCGCCGAATTCCAGGATTTGCAGTCGGGGGCACATGGCCGTAAAGGCAGCCATACATACGTTGCCGGGCGTCATATGCTCCACAACCCAGGATTCGCCAACCTTATGTCCATTGGCGCAATGCCCTTCCTGACTGATGATTTCGATTTTGACCGGGTAATGTCCAACTCCTTTGTACATACAACAACCTCCTTTGATTATTTGGTACTCTTCAATGATCTACTCTCTTTCCTTAACAACGCCGGAGGACTCCGGATGCAATCTTGAGTCCCCTTTTCAATCGCGACTCAACCGTTTTCTTCATCGATCAATTTTCTTCTCCGCTGGGCAATCCCCGAGAAGAGCGGGGAGATGATCAGGACAAGGCCGATCAGCAAAAGCACCATCGAGATGGGGCGTTTGAACAGGATCAGGGGGTCCCCGTAGAGCATGGACTGGCGGAACGCATTCTCGAACATCGGCCCCAGCACCAGGGCCAGGAGAAATGGCGCCCCTTCGTAGCCGAACTTCCGGATGATATAGCCGAAGACCCCGAAGCCCACCATCAGCAGGATCTCGAAGATATTGTTGTTGATGCTGTAGACGCCGATGAAGCAGAAAAGGAGAATCAGCGGGAAAAGGATGCTGTAGGGGACCTTCAGAATCCGGACCCACAGGCCGATGAGGGGCACGTTTAAAATGACCAGCATCACATTGCCGACATACATGCTGGCGATGGTCCCCCAGAAAAGCTGCGGATGCTGAGTGATGAGCAGGGGGCCCGGCTGGATGCCGTGGATGATGAAGGCCCCCAGCAGCACTGCGATGCTGACGTTGGCGGGAATGCCCAGGGAAAGGAGCGTCACCATGGAGCCGCCGGTCGCGGCATTGTTGGCCGTTTCCGGCGCGGCAACCCCTTCGATCACCCCGGTCCCGAATTTCTCCGGATAGCGGGACAGCTTCTTTTCTATCGTATAGGACATGAAGGTCGGGATCACGGTGCCCCCGCCCGGCAGGACGCCGACGAAAAACCCGAGGAGCGTTCCGCGGATGATCGGCCAGGTCGAAGCTTTCCAGTCTTGGAGGGTCGGCAGGAGCCCTTTGATCTTCGGGGAAATGACCTCCCGCTTCACGATCTCCTCGATATTGGTCAGCACTTCCCCGATGCCGAACACCCCCATGGCGGCAGGAACGATTCCGACGCCGTCCATCAAGGTGATGCTGTCGAAAGTGAAACGGGTCGAACCGGAGATGCCGTCCTGTCCCACCAGGGAGACGGCAAGACCCGCCACCGCCATAATCAGCCCCTTGGTGATGGACCCCACGCAGAGATAAATGATCAGGGTCAACCCGAAAAACATGAGGCCGAAATACTCCGGAGGCCCGAAGGCGAGGGCCGCCCGGGCCAGGACGGGGGCCAGGAACATCAGACCCACGATGCTCGCCGTCCCGCCGATGAAGGAGCCGAAGGCGGACATCCCCAGAGCGGCGCCGGCCCTGCCCTTCCGCGCCATTTGATAACCGTCGAGGCAGGTCACGATCGACGAGGACTCGCCCGGGATATTGACCAGGATGGAGGTGCAGGAACCGCCGTACTGAGCCCCGTAATAGACGCCGCAGAGCAGGATGATGGAGGTCACGGGATCCATGCCGAAGGTGATCGGCAAAAGCAGGGAGATGGTGGCCACGGGGCCTAAGCCCGGCAGGACTCCGATCAGGGTGCCGATCAGACACCCCAGGAAACAGAACAACAGGTTGTTGAGGGTCAAGGCAACCCCAAACCCAAGAATCAGTTGATCAATGATGGCCATGGCTCATACTCCCCAAAAACCGCGCGGCAGTTGCACTTCCAGCAACCGGACGAAGACAATATAAACGGCGACCGTCGTCAACAAGGCGGTCGCAAGGACTCGCGTCCAGCTCTGCCGCGCGACCCCTTTCATCAGCAACACGACCAAAGCAAAGAAGGTCAGCAGATATCCCACCTGCTCGAAAAAGAGGGCGGCCACAACCATGACCAGGACCGTGTAAGCGACCCGCCAGCCGACCAAAGGGGCGGCGGCAGCAGGCTCATCCGACCCTGACGCGCCGGGAGCGTTCTGAAATTGGCCGATGATGAGAATCAGGGAAAGCAGGATCAGGATGATTCCCAGGATCAGGGGCAAATAGCCCGTTTCCGGCTGCGTCAGGCTCCCGATCTTGTAGGAGGTCAGTGTCCAGACCGAAAGCCCCAGGCCGATGGCAAGCCAGAAAAATCCACTTAACATATCGAGACGTTTCATCATTTCCTCACATCTCCTGTCGAGAGCGACGGCGGCGGGCGTCATCGCTCTCGACAGGAGGAAAAAAAATTGGCTACTTGATCAGCAATCCCATTTCTTTGAATACCTTGGTGTAGTATTCATTGCTTTTGAGGTTATAGGCGTCCATCTCCTTGCCGCTCCGATAGGTGAGCTGAAGGCGAAGATCCTTCATTCCCTTCACAAAGGCCGGTTCCTTCATCGCCTTGACCACCGCCTCTTCGAGCTTCCTGACGATGGGGTCGGGCACGGACTTCTGGGTCATGACCACCCCGAGAACGGCATAGGGGATATTGTATCCCAGGTCCTTGAGGATCGGGATCTCGGGATGATACTCGGACTTGTCTTCCCTGAGCATCATGAGCAATTTGATTTGCCCGGAGCCCACCATGTCCACCACGAAGTCGCCGGCGGCAAAGCTCACGTGCCCTCCCAAGACAGCCGACTGCGCTTCCGGGGTCCCCTTGAAGGGGATGTGGGTCAGCTGCACATTCTCCTGCTTGGCAATGGCCTCCAGGGTAATGTGGGTGATGCTGTTGGCGCCGGTGGTGCCGTAGGTCACTTTCTTGGGATTCTGACGGGCATAGGCGATCACGTCCTTGAAGGACTTGAACGGGGAATCCCCTTTCACGAACACGGCGCCGTTGGTGCATCCCCCATATTGGGCCACCATCCGCAGATCCTTGAAAGGATCATAGGGAACCTTCTGCAGCAGCGGGGTGAAGTAGAGAGGCGGCCCCCCGGTAAAACCGATGGTGTAACCGTCCGGCTTGGCGGTTGCCACCGCCGCGGTCCCGATGGTCAGGGCGGCCCCGGGTTTGTTCACCACGACCACCGGCTGGCCGAGAATCTTCTCCAGCTCCTTGGCCAGCAGACGGATCGACGTGTCCGTCGCCAGCCCCGGAGGAGAGGGACAGATATAGGTAATGGGTTTGCTGGGATATTTAGAAACGTCTTCCTGTGCAAATCCGGCTTGCGCAGAGAGAAGCAACAGCACGACCGCCAAGAAAACAAGGCCTTTGGATTTCATCTCCCTCTTCCCTCCTTTTGCTTTCACCATCCCGGGCATTGCCCTCCAGCTCCCTGCCCCTGGGGCAGGAAACTGGAGAGCTGGAAAAAAGGCTATTTCTTAAGCAATCCCAGTTCCGAGAACTCTTTCATATAGTAGTCATAGTTTCTGGCGACATAGGCATCCATCTCCTTGCCGTTCTTATACACGACCGGGAGGTGCAGATCCTTCATCCCCTTCACAAAGGTCGGCTCCTTCATCGCCTTCACCACGGCGTCGTCGAGCTTCTTGACGATCGCGTCAGGCACGCCCTTGGGAGCAATGATTGCAATGACCATGGGATAGGGCACATTGTACCCCAGGTCCTTGAGGATCGGGACGTTCGGATATTCGGCGGACTTCTCTTCCCGCAGCAGCAGCAGCGGTTTCACGGTCCCGGACTCCGCCAAATTTCCGAAGTCCCCGGCGCCGAACACGATGTGCCCGCCCAGAACCGCTGTTTGTGTTTCCGGGGCGCCCTTGAAGGGGATGTGGGTAAGCTGCACGTTTTCCTGCTTGGCGATGCTTTCGATGGCGATATGCGTTTGGCTGTTGGTCCCGTTCGTCCCGTAGGTCACTTTCTTGGGATTCTTGCGGGCATATTCGATCATCTCCTTGAAACTTTTGAACGGGGAATCCTTTTTCACGATCACGCTCACATTGAAGGCGCCGAACTGGGAGACCATCCGCAGATCCTTGAGGCCGTCATAGGGGACCTTCTGGAGCAGCGGGGTAAAGTAGAGGGGGGGACCGCCGGTAAAGCCGATCGTGTAGCCGTCCGGCTTGGCGGTCGCCACGGCCGCGGTTCCGACCACCAGGGCGGCCCCGGGCTTGTTCGCCACGACGACCGGCTGACCGAAAATCTTCTCCAGTTCCTTGGCCATCAGCCGGGTGGACAGGTCCACCGTCGTCCCGGGCGGAACAGGGCATACATAGGTGATGGGTTTGCTCGGAAATTTTGAAACCTCTTCCTGGGCCATCCCCGCTTGCGCGAAGAGCAGCGCCAATGCCGCAACAACCATGAAAATGAGCCTGCTGGATTTCATGTCTCTCTCCTCCTTTGGTTGATGATGTGTTTCAAAAGCCTTTCGTATATTCAGAAAAATCGACCCGTTCACTTATCAGCCGGTGAGTCAGTTTACAGGCGGTAAAATGGAAGAAAAGCGTTTATGAGTCAATCTGGATATTTTTGATGACCGTTGCGTTTTTTCGAACGCCTGCGGCCAACGTGGGAAGAAGATCGGGAACGGTCAGGGAAGCGGCCGCATGGCCTGCGCCAAGTGGAAATTGCGACGCCTTTGCAGCAGTACCTCGCGGATCGGAGCTCAAGTCGTTGAAGTCCGGGAGGCCTCAGCTGTTGAAGAAAGAAGCCACCGGACAGCGCCGATGGTCGCCTCAGCGCTTTTTCCCCTTGCCGACCTGGACCGGCTTCGCTTCTCCGGACGGCTCCAGATCGGCGGAAAAATCGATGTCCGGTTTGATGGCCTGGAGGAACGCCTTGAGCATCGGCGAGAGATACTTATTTTTTTTAAGCAAAATCACATACTTTCTTTTCGAAAAGTACCGATCCAGATTGTAGATGTCGAAGTGCTGCTCGTCTTCCGGAGAAATATCATGTCTGCCCAAAATGGCGACGCCCATCCCCTGGGCCACGTATTTTTTTATGGAGGCAAAGTTGTTGTGGATCATGACCACCTTGGGCTTCAGCCGTTCTTTGGCGAACCGGTCCTCGATCAGCGCTTCGTGCAGCCCCCGATAGGTGGAAATGATGAGCGGGGCCGCGGCGATCTGTTTGAGGGTGGGAAGGGCTGTCCCCGAAAAATAGGAGTTGTTCTTGGGGGCAATCATGATCAGGCTCGCTTCGAAGAGGTCGTGACAGACCAGCGTCTTGTGATAGGTATCGAAATAGGCGATCCCGAGATCCGCCTCGGCGGATTCGACTTTTTCATAGACCACCCCCCGGATGGTCCCTTCCAATTGAAAGGTCACGTCGGGGTGCTGCCTCTGGAAGGCAACGATATAGGGCGGCAGGATGTTGTCGATGATCGTGTGCGTCGCGGCGATGAAGATCTTTCCCCGGTAATTGATCTCCTCGTTCTTGATTTCATCCTTGATCCGCTGCAAGTACTCGAAGAGCCCGGCCGCCTCTTCCTGAAGCATCTTCCCCTTGGGGGTGATCACCATCTTGCCCGACGAACGGTCGAAGAGGTTCACCCCCAGTTCTTTCTCCAGGCAATGAATCTGACGGCTGATGGTCGCTTTTTCCCGTCCCATGGCGATCGCCGCCTGCCGGAGGCTCCCCTCCGCGGCCACGCAATAAAATCCCCGCAGCCACTGCAACAAGTCTCCCGAAATCTCATCGATCATCATTTTTTCTCCCAGCCGTAAGAACGCCGTCCCTGAATTCCAGCTGCTGTTTAGCCAAATCAGCGTGAAAACACAATGATTTAATAGTCGGACCTTCCCGGCGGCCGGCAGATCATCGTCCTGACCGGCTTCCTGGGACGGTTGCCGTCCCTTCGCCATTGGCCGCGATCGGGAACCGCAGGTGATATACCGCTGAATATTGATTGACAGGCCGACACCATCTTCATACACTCGGCGCACAAATTGAAATCCCTCTGCGAAAGACTGCGGCGCATCGGTCTTTAATCGCTGCAAGCCGGAGGCAAGCGCTCTCGAATGGACTCAACCTGATGGTATCCTGATGTCTATCTTCTTTACGTTAACCATCGCCCTCTTTATGAGCGTCAGCAGGCTTACCGGCCAAGTGCTCATTACCCTTTATGCCCTGAAGCTGGGCGCAGAGCCCTTTACCGTTGGCGTCCTGGCGGCGCTGGTCTCTGCGCTGTCGACCTTGCTTTCCTGGCGTGTCGGCAGATGGGTCGACCGTTTCGGCTCCCGCTGGCTGCTCATGGTCAGCGCCGCAGTCGGGGCGTTGGGGATGCTGATCTCCTATGTCAAACCCGGGATTCCCTCCCTCTTTGCAACGGCGCTGATGTATGGCTTGTTGTCGGCACTTTACGGAGCCCCCATACAAAACCTTGTGGGACTGCAAGGCGGCCCTGAGGAGCGTGCCAGGAATTACAGCAATCTCAGTCTGGTAGTCTCTTTCTCCGGCTTTGCCGGCCCTTTGCTGGCCGGATTTTCGATGGATCACGCGGGCCCGGGTACGGCCTGCCTGATTCTGGCGCTGCTGTTGCTGGTACCGCTCGCGCTCCTCGCTGTCCGGGGAGGCATCCTGCCCAGCGGCACAGGAACCGCAAAGCCCACCGGAGGCGTCCGCCTGTTGCTTTCCGAATCCGGACTCTGGCGAGTGCTGGCCACCAGCAGCCTGGTGGTGATGGGCGTTGAACTGTTCCAGGTTTACATTCCGATTTACGGCCATGGAATCGGGCTGTCCGCTTCGGCGATCGGGATCATTTTGGCGATATACTCCTCGGCGGCTTTCGTCGTCCGGTTTTTCCTGCCCTCGCTAATCAAACGGTTCACCGTGGAAAGGATGCTGGCCTACTCTTTTCTGATGGGAGCCGCAGGCTTCCTGCTGGTGCCCTTTTTTAAAAGTGTCGAGATTCTTTCGCTGGTTGGCTTCTTTTTCGGACTCGGCATGGGCTGCGGTCAGCCCATTACCATCATGATGACCTTCAGCAGCTCCACCCAGGGACGCTCCGGCGAGGCAATGGGACTACGCATCACGGTCAACGATCTCACGCGCGCGGTCGGTCAGGTCTTGTTCGGATCCATCGGCTCGGCCTGCGGAGTTTTCCCCGTTTTCTGGGTGAACGCCTTCCTGCTGGCTTCCGGATGGGCGGCCAGCCATCCTCGCATCTTCAGTCGCCGGCCTAAAGGCTCCTGAACTACGGAGAACAAACACGATCTCGCTCCTTTCTTTTGGCTGTCAACAAAGGTTCACGGGTTCAGACAGCATTTCTTGTATTTGCGGCCGCTGCCGCAGGGGCAGGGGTCGTTGCGCCCGACGGCGGGATGCGCCTTGCCCTCCCTGTCGCGGAGCACTCGCATGATCCCCTCGGGCGGCTGCCCGGCCAGCCGCAGCGCCGCCATCTGTCCGGTGATCTCCCGGCAGTAGGCGAAGAACTTGTGATAGCCCGCACAGAGGTAGTTCAGCCCCGTTTCGCCGTCCGGGGTCCGGCGGATCCGATCCTTCGGGCACCCCCCGTGGCACATGTCCCGGACCTCGCACTCCCGGCAGCGACGAGTCAACGTCTCTTGCTTGGCCTGCCCGAAGGCGAGCTGCGCCGGATGTTCGACGAGGTCGAGAAGCGCCGTCGTGCCGAGGTTGCCGAGGCAATGGTCGGGGGTGACGAAGTGGTCGCAGGAATAAAAGTCGCCGTTGTGCTCGATGACCGGAACATCCCCGCAGGTGGGCCGAAAGACACAGAGGGAATGGTCCTGGCCGTAGGCGGGCCTTGCCGCCTCCTCGAAGATCTGCACGATGATTTGCCCGACGTCCTGCCGCACCCACTCGGCGAAGATGGCGCACAAAAAATCGCCGAAGGCGGCCGCAGGCACGGTGCGATCGCTCACGCCGTTCCGGCCATCCGGTTGCGGTTCCACGAGGGGGATGAAACTCAGGTATTGGGCTTTGATCTCCTTGAAGAAGCGGTACACCGCGAGGGGATGGCCGACGTTCCCGGCATGGACCACGCAGAGGAGATCCACCGGAATCTTGTGCCTCCGCAGGAGCCGATAGCCCTGCATCACCTGCCGGTGGGTGGCCCTCCCGTCCTTGGCCACGCGATAGACGTCGTGGAGCGGAGGCGGACCGTCGAGGCTCAAGCCCACGGAAAAATGTTCCGCTGCAAGAAAGCGGCACCAGTCGTCGTCGAGGAGCACGCCGTTGGTCTGGATGCCGTTGCGGATGGTCCGATCGGGGGGCAGGTGTTTGCGCTGGAGTTCGATGATCTTCCGGAAATAATCGATCCCGAGGACGGTCGGCTCGCCGCCGTGCCAGAAAAAGGTGATCTCCCGTTCCGGGGCGATGGCGATCTGTTGGCGGATGTACTCCTCCAGCAGATCGTCGGCCATGCGCAGGGACTCGCTTCCCGGATAGAGCAGGTCCTTGCGCAGGTAGTAACAGTAGCGGCAATCGAGGTTGCAGGCAGCCCCGGCCGGTTTTGCAAAGATCTGGAATTCCCGTGCAGCTTTGACCACGCGCTCCTCCCGGAGATAAGGTTTTGAGGGACAGGGCGGCACCGTACCGGTTGCCGATATGTGGCTATCACAGTGAATCGCCGCGAGGCAACCGAATTTTCACTCTCCCGCCCCTCGATCGGACGCTCCCTCCCCGAAGGGGGACGAGCCAAACGGACGGAAAAGTTGCCTTCCCGGGCGGGACGAAGTATACTATAAAATATGCTACTAAACCCAATGACTTTTTGAAGGAGGAGACCATGAGTTTCACTGAGAAAAGGCCAAAAGGGCTCACGCGCAGGAATTTCATCAAGGGCACCGCCGCCGGGGCAGTGGGGGGAATGGTGGCCGGTGCGGCAGGGACGTTGCTTGCGGCGTCGCCGGCGCCGGCGGCCAAGGAGGCCTTGTGCGCCGAGCTCGTGAAGATGCGCGGCCATGAAGGCGACATGATCGACGCCTATCTGGCCCGTCCCACGGGACCGGACCCCTACCCCGGGGTCGTGGTGATCCACCACATGCCCGGCTGGGACGAAGCGACGAAAGAAATCACCCGTAAATTCGCATACCACGGCTATGCGGCCATCTCTCCGGATCTCCATTTTCGAGAAGGCAAAGGGACACCCGAAGCAAACAGCGCCAGCGTCGCGGCGGCCGGCGGCATGCCCGACAACCGCACCATGGGCGATGTGGAAGGAGCCATCCGGCAGCTCCGCGCCCTGCCCTATGTCAACGGCAAAGTCGGCATCATCGGCTATTGCTCCGGGGGACGGCAGGTCTATCTGGCCGCCTGTACGCTCAAGGGGATCGACGCCGCAGTCGCCTGCTACCCGGGCGGTGTCGCAGAGGGCCCGGCAAGACTTAACGCCCGCCAACCCGTCGATCCCTTCGACTACACGAAGGACCTGAGCTGTCCGTTGCTCGGGCTGTTCGGCAAGGAAGACAAGCGTCCCTCGCCTGAACATATGGCGAAAACCGAAGCGGAACTCAAGAAATGGGGAAAGACTTACGAGTTCCATGCCTACGACAAGGCCGCCCACGCCTTTTTCGCCGTCGATCGCGAGAGTTACCGGCCCTCGGCTGCCGTTGACGGCTGGAAGCAAGTTTTTAAATGGTTTGAAAAATACCTCCGGTAACGAACCCTCTCCGGCTTCCCGACAGGGCCGGATTTTCGCCGCAAAGGGCCTAAGGACAAGCAGACATTTATAGAGACCTGGTCTGCCCGGGCAATTGTGTACGCAGCACAGCACAATTGCCCGGGCGCAGCGGTCTTACAACTCCCTCTTCCGGCGGGGCTGCCCCCGCTCTCGGCCACCGCACAGGTTGTGACTATATTTTTCTTGACTCGCAAGCCGCCCTTCCCCATACTCGGACGCACCAAAGGCAAATTCCTATCAGACTAATCATTGCGGAGGGTGGAGAAATGAAGAAAAGGGTGCTCTTCTTGCTTGCGGTCCTGGCAGCCACGGTACTGACTCTAGCGGGCTTCGCGACGGCAACGTCTGCCGCTGACGCGGTAAAGACATTCCAATGGACTTTCCAGGGGCAGGCGAACAATGACCCGGAGAGCGCCTGGGCTTCTGAACAAAAAAAGCTGGGCGACATGGTCAGGGCGGCCACCAACGGCCAGATAGACATTACTTATGTATTCGATGTCGCGAAGGACGTCCAGGTTCTCGATGCAGTTAAGGAGAAAAAACTGAACCTCGGTTTCATGGGGGTCCATTACAAACCGAACATGACCTTCATGAATTTTCAGTCCCTGCCCATCGTGCCGAACGATCGACTTCCCGAGATACTGGCCCTGTTGAAACCCAAGTTCGATACCCTCTGGCAAAAAGACTGGGGCGTTAAACTGCTTGCCTTCAACTACTATTTGCCGCAATTGATGTACACCGTCAAACCGGTCGATACGCTGGAAAAATTGAAGCCCGAGCGGATCAGACAGTTCGGCCCCGATCTGATGAAGATTTACGCCCGCGCCGGCTGCACCCCGATCGGCATTCCCAGTATTCAAGCGGTTCAGCAAAACATAATCGACGGCAAAATCGACGGCGCCCAGGGCGGATTGCCGGCCTATGTAAACTGGGGCTGGGCCGAAAGACTGAAATATATCAGCAACTGGCCTCTCGGCAGCACCTACATGGCCTTGGTCATCAACTTGGAGGATTGGAACTCCTTAACACCCGACCTACAGCAAAAACTCGTGAAAGCCGCCGAAACGGTGGAGAAAAACCAGTGGAACAGCAGACAGGCGCACATCGACAGCCTTATCAATCAGGCCATGACCAAATATGGGGCCAAGATCGTGAACCCTCCCCAGGCTGAAGTGACCAAATTGCTTGCGAATGTCGATCCGGTTCTGGAAGATTGGAAAAAGAAGATGGGCCCCGATTCGGCGCTCATTTTTGAAGCCGTCAACAAGGTATTGGGCACAAGCTATAAGTGACACCGGCGATTCTCCAAGCAGGGCAGATTTTCTGCGCCGGGAAAGACAGTAAGAAGGCCGGGTTCCGCATGTTTTGCAGGCCCCGGCCTTTCTCGTTTTTCATCCTGCGGCTGCCGGCAGACTGCCCCGGACCGCCGGGACATCGGTTCGGAGCAACTGTCATAGGGGAACCGGCCATCGGGAACAAGTCGCGGAACCATACCGGCAGCAGGATTCGCCTTTGCTCACGCACCTCTTGACCTTCCTGCATTTCCCGCCATAATGTGTAATATCGATATACATTTTCTCTGTTATAATTCCCTATTGACAATCAACCGCTATTAAAAGATAACGGGCTGCACCTTAAATTGCAAAACAGCAAAGAACAACATCGACTCCGACCTGCCTCTCCCGAAACCGATCCCGTTTTATGGCAGTATAATGGTTCTTTGATGTGCACCTGTCCGCCAATCATCCTTTTTGATTCTGGTTCAAACGAGGTGAAGAATGGCTTTATATAAAATTGCATCGTACCTCACCCAAAGCTACCATCAGGAATTCGATAACATTCACCCCCCGGGAACGATCACACCCAATTCCGGCGTTTACCGCTGCGAAGGCTGCGGTCAGGAGGTCGTATCGACTGCGGGCAGCCCATTGCCGCCACAAGATCATCACCGCCACGAAGCCTCTCAGGGAGAGGTTCTTTGGCGAATGATTATCTATGCCCAGGATTAGCGTTTCCCGATCCGGCGCAAGGGCATGTCTCTCCTGAAGCCAATAGAACTTCCTCTTGACAAAATCGGATGATTCCAAACGATAATCATGCCCTTATGATCATTATCCCATTTGACATCCCAGGGGGATTCCTGTAGCTTTCCCGAAACGCCATTCATGCAGCGAAGGCAAGGAAAATGACCATTCTCAGCCTCCATCGTCACGGCAAAGGGACAGCGAATGACAGATCCGAGCAGGACCAAGCGAGCATTGCGCAAAGAAAATCTCCGTGAGAAAAAAAATATCACGGACCGCCTGACCGATGAAATGACCATTATTGCCAAAATCGGACGCATCATCGGCGCATCCCTGAATATCAACGAGGTCTATGAACCCTTTGCCGCCGAGGCCCGCAAGCTGATCCCCTTCGACCGGCTCAGCGTCAGCTTGATTCATCCCCAGTCGGGCACCGTGAGCCTCGCCTACATGAACGGTCTGGACATTGTGGGTCGCAGGCCCGGGGACTCCATACCCGTGGCGGGATCGCTCACGGAGGACCTTAGCCGGACCCGAACCGGGTTTATCCTAGATACGACAAGCTTTGAAGAGCTTATCCAGCGTTATCCGGCCTCCGCCAATGGCTATAAAGCGGGGATGCGGTCGCTGCTGACCGTTCCGCTGATCTCCCAGGACGAGGTGATCGGCAGCCTCGGCTTTCGCTCGAAAACACCCTACGCCTACACGGAACGGGACCTGTCCCTTGCCCAGCGGATCGGGGATCAGATTGCCGGGGCCATCGCCAACGCCCAGATCCACGACAATCTCAAGCGGGCGGAGCAGGAACTTGCCATTATTACCAAGATCGGGTGCATCATCAGCTCATCCCTGAATATCGATGAGGTCTACGAACCCTTTGCCGCCGAAGCAAGCAAGTTGATTCCCTTTGACAGAATGGCGATCTGTCTGCATGACATCGACGCAGACCAACTGACGATCAACTATGCGATCGGCTCGGATATTTCTCTCAGGAAAAAGGGCGACAGCTTCCGCTTGGCAGGTTCGGTGAGTCAGATCGTTCAGCAGAGGCGAACCGGATTTTCGATCACTCCCGCGAACGTCGAGGAGTTGGCCGCTCAATTTCCGTCCCTTCTGGCCAGTTACAAAAAAGGGATGCGTTCGATCATCATCGCACCGCTGATCTCCAGAGACATCGTCATCGGCGACATCAATTTCCGTTCCACCAAAACAAAAGCCTACACCGAGCGGCACATCCGTCTGGCCGAACGGATCGGGGATCAGATCGCCGGGGTCATCGCCAATGCGCAGCTCTTCGACAAGCTAAAAAAAA
The DNA here is from genome assembly GCA_021817825.1 of Deltaproteobacteria bacterium. Taxonomy (GTDB): domain Bacteria; phylum Desulfobacterota; class Syntrophia; order Syntrophales; family UBA5619; genus JAKAFS01. The sequence continues at coordinate 13,338 of JAKAFS010000089.1, forward strand.
CGGAAAGTTCGCTCCGGGAGAGCGAGACGCGGTTCAGGGCAATCTTCGATCAAGCGGCGGTGGGGGTCGCCGAGGTAGAGTTGTCGACGGGACGCTACTTGAATGTCAACCGGCGCCTTTGCGAGATTCTGGGCATGACGCAGGAGGAGATCCTGGCCACAACCTTCCTGGCGGTCACCTATCCGGAGGATCGCCATTCGCACGATGACCAGTTGGCCCTGATGGTGGCCGGAAAAATCGAGGCGTTGACCCTGGAAAAGCGTTTCGTCCGGAAGGACGGCACGGTCATCTGGGTCAAGGTGACTGCATCGCCGCTCTGGAAGCCGGGAGAAAAGCCGGAGCGGGATATTTCCATCATCGAGGACATCACCGAACACAAGCAGGCCGACGAGGCGCTAAAAAGCAATCTCGACCAACTGGAATCCCGGGTGCGGAAGCGCACCATCGAGTTGGAAGAGATCAATACGGCCCTGCGGGTCCTCCTGAAGAAGGGGGAAATGGACCAGAAGAAAGTGGCGGAAAGCATCCAGGGCAACATCAATGAACTCGTCATGCCGTTCCTGCACAGACTCAAGAAGAACCAATCCAAGACGGAAAATGTCGCCTATTTGAATATTCTCGAAACCAATCTCAACCAGATCGCCTCTCCGTTCATCAGTCAGCTATCGGCAACCTACAGGAACCTCACGCCCAAAGAAATCCAGATTGCCGAACTGATCAAGCAGGGGAAAAGCTCCAAGGAGATTGCCGAATGTTTCGGCCTGTCCGTCGGCACGGTCACCACCCACAGGAACAACATCCGCAAAAAGATGCGTCTGAATTCAAAAAGCGCCAACCTCCGGTCCCATTTGCTTTTCCTGTCCTAGCGGCAATTCCTGGAGAATGACCGCTCGGAAGGGTCACCGGAAGGGAGGAAGGCAAGAAAAAAAGGCCGGGTCCCGCATGTTTTTGCAGGACCCGGCCTTTCTCGTTTTTCATTCCCTCTCTACCGGCAGCTGATGCAGACGGCGAGGTCGTCGGCCGGGACGCCGGTCTGGCAGCTGATGAAGGTGAGCTGGTCCTCGGGGGCGAAGTAGCGGCCGCAGACCTTGCAGGCTTTCATCTGGAAGGTCCGGCCCCAGATCGTCCGGCTGTCGCCCGATGCGGTCGTCTCCATCTCGATGTGGCCCGTGGGGCAGACATAGGCGCAGGCCCCGCAGCCGATGCAGTTCGCCGAGTCCTCCTTGAAAGGGGTACAGACGTTCTTCTCCGCACCTCGGTAAGAAAAGCCGATCGCCGAGACGCCGACGATCTTCTCGCAGGTCCGGACGCACATCCGGCAAAGGACGCACTTGCTGCGGTCCTGGTCCGCCCTGAACCGCGG
>JAKAFS010000174.1 GCA_021817825.1 Deltaproteobacteria bacterium
GAGATTACGGGTGCTCTTCGGGACGATCCGGGAAAGGACCATAAACCCCGCCGGAAAGAAGCAGATCGTCAGCATCGGCTGGAGAAAGAGCATCAGGATCGCCCACCTGTCGGGCAGGAGACCCAGAAGGATCGTCATCAGGCCGCTGAACAGCAGGGCGGCGGCCAGTGTCGGTTTCGTCCCGAAACGGTCCGTCACCCACCCGGCGAGGGGGGCGATGGCCAGGACGGGAAGCCGGGAGAGACTGATCAGTGTGTTTGCCAGGCCCCGGTCGATCCCCCGTTCGGCCACCAGGTAGAGGGTCATCATGTTGTATACACCCATGCTGGAGGAGATGGCCAGGCTGAACAGGGCGACCATGATCCAGAAAGCCGGTTTGCCGATCAGCAGACGGACGTTCCCCGGCGTGGGCGCTTCTCCCCGGAAGTCACCCCCCTGTCCGAGGCGGAGAAAAGAAATCCCCAGGATGAGGGAGACGCCTCCGATCAGGGCCAGGACCCCCTGCCATGGAAAAAACACGAGAAACCCTTCGACGATCAGCGGCGCGGCGATATAAGCCAGGGAGGGGGCGAGTTCGTGGATGGAGATCGCCTTTCCCCAGTTGGCGGGGCTGACCGAGGCGGTAATCGTCGTGATTCCCGTGGGGAGATAGATCCCGGCAGGGATGCCGGTGAGAAAAATTCCGATGCGGATCGCCCAGAGGGTGCGGCTCGCAGCGACGAGGAAAAAGGCGCAGCCGATGGCAACGGCGGCCAGGGCGATCGTCTGGCGGAAGGTGAGCCTTGACGAGAGGTATCCCGATGCAAAAAGACCCACCGCGTAACCGATCGCCATCAACATAAAGAAACTCCCGACGCCGGCGTGGCCGATGCCGAGGTCATTTTCGATGACCGGCAGGAGCGGCGCCAGGGCGATCCGGGCGAGGAAATTGACAAAAAAGATCGCGGTTAAAAGGCCAAGGAGGAGGAGCTGGGATTTTCGTGTGAGGGGGACGGCCGTCATGGATTGCCCTCTCCGGTCATTGTCCGCGGGCGGTTGATCGCCATCTGCTTCCGGCCTTCCCGGAAGAGGACCTCCATACTGTCCGCGGTGACCTTTTCCACGAAACCGCGGCCGAACTGCGGGTGGGCGACCACATCGCCTTTTTCGTAGTTTTCCGTCCATTGGTAATCCCAGACGACGGCATCCGCGTCGGTCGAAGCATTTCTCTGTTCCCACAGCCGCGCATCGACGGGACGGACCGGCCGCTGCATCCGGGAGGATTCCTTCCCCGGCCGGCGTTCCGCCGGGACTTCCCTTCTCTTTTCCGGCCTCGGTCCGTGGTAGCGGTGCTCGCACCCGCAGGTCTTGCACTTGACCCTGTGAACCGCACCACCCACTTCATACAGGACGATATGGGCCAGTTCGAGCCGGCAGCGCGAACAGAAGGCGTCGATGTTTTTTCCTACCAGTGACAAATGAAATACTCCCTTCACTTCCGGGTCACTGTATTAAAAGTGACTTCCTGTTAAAGCCCCGCGGAGGGGGTCGATCGCCGTTGCCGGGGGGCTGCCTTTATCATGCCCTTGTCCATTTGGAAACAAGCTTTTTCCACCTCACATCATTTCGTACTTCCGGAGCTTCTGGTGGAGTGTCCGGCGGGTGATCCCCAGGCGGCGGGCGGCCTCGCTCTTGTTGCCGCGGGCGGTGTCCAGGGCCTTCAGTATCGTTTCCCGCTCGACGATTTCGAGGGAATGGCCTTCGGAGCCGGGTAGGGACGGCGCCGCCGTTCCCGGAGGTGCAGGGGCGGCTCCCGGCAGGAGGAGGGAAAGCTCCGCCCCGTCGAGATACTCGCCGCGCGACAGGACGACGGCCCGCTCCACGGAGTTCATCAGCTCCCGAACGTTCCCGGGCCAGGGGTGCCGGAGGAGCCGGTCCATCGCCTGCGGTGTGAAGCCCTTGATCGTCTTGCGGTTTTTCGCGGCGAACTGGACGAGAAACTCCTGGGCCAAAAGCGGGATGTCTTCCGGTCTTTCTCTGAGCGGGGGGACGTGAAGCATGACGACGTTCAGCCGGTAAAAGAGGTCCTCCCGGAATCGCCCGGCCCCGACTTCCTTCAGCAGGTCCCGGTTGGTCGCGGCGATCAGCCGGACGTCGACCCGGAGCACCTCTTCGCCGCCCACACGGGTCAGCTCGCGCTCCTGGAGGACGCGCAGGAGTTTGACCTGCATCCCCACCGACATCTCGCTCACCTCGTCGAGAAAGAGGCTCCCCCCGTCGGCCTGACGGAACTTGCCCTCTTTGCGCCGGTCGGCGCCGGTAAAGGCCCCCTTCTCGTGGCCGAAGAGTTCCGATTCGAGGAGGGTTTCAGCGATCGCCGCGCAGTTGAAACGGATGAAGGGGCCGTCCTTCCGGAGGCTGTTATAGTGGATGAGTCCCGCGATCATCTCCTTCCCCGTCCCCGACTCGCCGGTGATCAGGACCGTCGCCTCGGTGGGGGCCACCTGGGAGACGGTTTCGATCAGGCGGGTCATGGCGACGGAACGGCCGATCAGGCTCCGCCGGTCGAACCGCTCCCCGAGGCTTTCCTTCAGGAGGCGGTTCTCCTCCCGGAGGTGGCTGTGGTCCATCGCCCTTTCCAGGGTGAGGCGCAGCTCGTCGAAATCCAAAGGCTTGGTCAGGTAATCGTAGGCCCCTTTTTTCAGGGCCTGGACGGCCGTTTCGACGGAGGCGTAAGCGGTCATGATGACGACGGGGATCGCCGGATTGTAAGCCTTGATCTCGGTCAGGGCTTCCAGGCCCGAAACCCGGATCATCCGGATGTCCATGAGGATGAGATCGAAGGGCTGACGGCGGACGGCTTCCATGGCGCTGCTGCCGTCGTCGGCCTCCGTGATCGCGTATCCCCAGCCCGAAAGGAGCGTCCGGAGCATTGTCCGGTGGGCAAGGTCGTCGTCCGCCACAAGGATCGTTTTTTTTGGTTTCATCCGTTGTTCGTCCTTTCACTCATGACTGCGCCGGCAACAGGACCGTCGCCGTCGTTCCCCGTCCCGGCTCGCTCGTCAGCAAAATCTCCCCGCCGTGCGCCTCGACGATCTTCTGGACGATGGGGAGTCCGAGACCGGTCCCCGACGGTTTCGTCGTGAAGTAGGGATCAAAGACCCGGGGAAGGTCCTCCTTCCGGATGCCGGCGCCCGTATCGGAAACCGAGATCCGGATCATCCGTTCGTCCTGCCGGGCAACCGACACGCGGAGGGTTCCGCCCGTTTCCATGGCCGCGAAGGCGTTCAGGAAAAGGTTCATGAAGACCTGACTGATCCGGTCGGCGTCCAGGGGGATCTCTCCAATCTCGGGCGGGAGTACGGTTTCGATGCCGATCTGTTTTTCCTTTCCCTGGCCTTCGACCATTTTCAGAGAGTGGCGGATGACCGCTGGAAGCGAAGTCGGGACCAGCGTCATCGCCATCGGCCGGGCGAATTCCAGAAGCTGGCCGATGAC
>JAKAFS010000175.1 GCA_021817825.1 Deltaproteobacteria bacterium
AGGCCCGGTCTCATGGTGCCCGGCGAATTTGTCCGGGCGCATGGGGCGAGACAGCGGGCCCAGGTGCAGATTCAGGTATGGGAAGTGTTTTTCGCATCGTTTGCGGGCAACCAACGAAAGGAGAAGTATGATGAAAAAATGGACCGTAGTGCTAGGAGTACTCTCAGTCATTTCATCGGCAACCGTGGCCTTGGCAGACATCACGATCGGTGTGAACATCTCTACGACGGGACCGGCGGCTTCCCTTGGCATCCCCCAGAAAAACGTCCTGGAACTGGCGCCCAAGACCATTGCCGGACAAAGGGTCAGGTACGTCATCTATGATGACGCCACGGATACCACCACTGCGGTGCAGAACGTAAAAAGACTTATCAGCGACGACAAGGTGGACCTGATCATCGGGCCGAGCACGACCCCGACCACCCTGTCGGTAGTGGATGTGGCCACGGAAGCCAAGACCCCCATGCTGTCGCTGGCTTCGGCGAGCCCCATCGTCAGCCCGCCCGAAAAGAGGAAGTGGATCTTCAAGGTAACGGCAAACGACGAGATAACCGCCGCCGCCATGGTGAACCATATGGTCAAGAACAAGGTCAAGACGGTTTCGATAATCGCTACCGATGACCCCTACGGCGAGGCCAACACCAAGGAATTTATGAAATTAGCCGGCAAGAGCGGCATCAAGACGCTCTCGGTTGAAAAGTTCAAGAAAAGCGACACCAGCGCCACCGCGCAGATACTGAAGGTGATGAGCGGGAGACCGGACGCCGTCTACATAGTCGCCGCCGGTACCCCTTCCGCCATGCCGCACGTGGGGCTGATCGAGCGCGGTTACAAGGGCAGGGTGTACCAGTCCCACGGCGCTGCCAACTCGGAATTTCTGAAGGTCGGCGGAAAAGCCCTGGAAGGCGCTTTTCTCCCCTGTTCGCCGGTTCTGGTAGCCGAACAGCTTCCCAAGTGGTTTCCCAACAGGAGTGAATCGATCAAGTTTGCAAGGGCCTATGAAGGAAAATTCGGACCCCGCTCGACGTTTGCATCGCATATGTGGGACGCCCTGAGGATCCTGGAGCTTACGATTCCGAAAGCCCTCAAGGCCGGCAAACCCGGGACCCCCCAGTTCCGGGAGGCGCTTCGCAACGCCATCGAAGAGACCAAAGGCTACAAAGGCGCCTATGCGGTATTCAACATGACGCCTGCTAATCACTCGGGCGTTGACGTGACCGGGATCGCCATGCTAAAGATCGAACACGGCAAATGGAAGCTGGATGATTTCTACTCCAGAGGCAAATAAACGCTGGCGAAGGGCATCGGAACAGCCACTTCCGCGCGCCGAAAATCAAGAGCCAGGTTGGCATGCGGCGTGGGGTGAATGGGAGCACAAGTGAAAAACATACGATCCTGGATTGCCGCACTCCTGATTGTTTCGATGCCCTCCGCGGTGTTTGGCGCCATCACCATAGGCGTGAACATTTCCACTACCGGGGCGCTCGCATCCCTGGGTATCCCGAACAAAAATGCCCTGCAACTGGCTCCGAAGGTCATTGCCGGGCAGAAGATCAATTATGTCGTACTCGACGATGGATCGGACACCACGACTGCGGTACAGAACGTAAAGCGACTCGTCACGAAGGACAAGATCGACATCCTGCTGGGACCGAGCGTTACCCCCACGACCCTGGCGGTGATCGAAACCATGGCGGAGTCCAAGACCCCGCTCATCAGTTACGGCTCTGCCAGCGCCATCGTGTCTCCCATGGACGCAAAGCGCAGGTGGGTATTCAAAACAACGCCCAACGATGAAGTGTATGCACGGGCGATGGTCAATCACATGGTGAAGCACCATGTGAAAACCATCGCGCTGATAGCCGTGGACGACCCCTACGGCGAGAGCTGGGTGGCGGTCATCAGGGAGCTTGCCGCCGCCCGCCGCATAACGATAACCGATGTCGAGAAATTTCAGAAACGGGATACCAGCGCGACCTCACAGGCCCTGAAGGCGATGAAGGGCAACCCGGACGCCATCCTCGTTATTGCAGCGGGAACACCGGCGGTTATGCCCCATCGGGCAGTCGTGGAGCACGGCTACAAAGGGAAGGTCTATCAGACCGGCGGCGCCGCGAATGCGGATTTCCTGAGAGTCGGGGGCAAGAGTGTCGAGGGCGCCTATTTGCCGGCCCCGCCGGTCATCGTTGCCGAAGAATTGCCGGACGGGTATCCGACAAAGAAAACGGCCCTCGAATTTTTGAAATTGTACGAAGGCACATATGGCCCCGGTTCCCGTTCGACATTCGCAGGTCATATGTGGGATGCGGTCAAGCTCCTAGAGTATGCGATACCGGTTGCCCTGAAGAAGGCCAAACCCGGTACCGAGCAGTTCCGTGAGGCGCTCCGGTCGGCGCTGGAGAACTGCAAGGGGGTTAAAGGGGTGTCCGCGCTCTACAGTATGTCCGCCGCGGATCACTCGGGTATCGATCAACTGGGCGTCGTCATGATACGGATAGAAAAAGGGCGCTGGAAGCTGGATGACCACGCCAGGTTCTAACTTTGCTCGTGTGGCCTGACAAAGATTCATGCATGTGTACGATGGAGACGGTAAGGAGTCATCAATGAATTACAGGGACATACTTGTTCATATCGACTGTGCTGAGCGTTGCGACAGCAGGCTGGACCTGGCAATCTCCATCGCACGGCAGCATAAGGCGTTACTCACGGGAATCAGTGTCATTACCCATGCCTATTTCGCACCCATCGATGAGAACGAAAAACAGCGGCAGGCGGCAGCCGAGCAGTTGTTTCGGCAAAAATGCGCCGCGGCAGGCATCGAGAACGAATGGCTGGGCATTGACTGGCCGGTCGTCGGTACGACGACGGCGGAGATTCTCAACGCCTATAGTCACGCAAAAGATTTGATCATTATCGGTCAGGCGGAGGGGAAGGAGAAGGGAGTCAGTGATCTTTCCGATCTCCCCGAACGGCTCATTCTCGGATCAGGGCGTCCGGTATTGGTGGTGCCGTTCACCGGGGAATTCAAGTCCGTCGGGGAGCGTGTCATCCTGGCCTGGAGATCCGGAAGGGCCTCGGCCCGGGCAGTCCACGACGCCATACCGCTCCTGCTGAATGCCGGGCAGATCAATCTGCTGGCGATAAGGCCGATCGGCGAGAAAAAACCTGTGGAAATTGTCAGGCAATCGGACATCTGTTCACATCTGGAACGCTACGGCATCAACGTGAAAGAGGAGAATCTCGTCACGGGCGATATCTCCATAGCCAACATCCTGATGAACTACGCCTGGGAAAACGGCTGCGATCTCATCGTCATGGGAGCCTACTCGCAGAACCCGCGCGGGACGCACAACATCGGTCCCGTTGCCGAATACCTGCTGGAGCATATGACCCTTCCCATATTGTTTTCGCATTGATGTCACCACCGATACCACCCGGATGGTGGTGCTTGGTTGGATATAGAATTTGCATAGCCG
>JAKAFS010000090.1 GCA_021817825.1 Deltaproteobacteria bacterium
ACCGAGGCCAGCGCCATCTGGGAAATTGGCAGCTCGATTTGTTTTGAGATTCACCGGTCACGGGAATGCCCATACTGCGTCCCAGGCCCTGTTTTCAGGGCTGGAAAAATATGAAACCTTGACACCGTTTTCTAGAAAGAATATAGATTTGCCGCTTGAATAGAAGGCCTGGGTGGCGGAACTGGTAGACGCAAGGGACTTAAAATCCCTCGATCCTTGCGGTCGTGAGGGTTCGACCCCCTCCCTAGGCACCAAATAAGAAAAGGAGTTGGGCAGGCATGCTTAGCTCCTTTTTTCTTTCAGGCGGGAGATTCCCGGGGCAAACCGTCCGGTAACAACTGGAGCGGCTCTTCCACTGCAAGTTTGCCGACCAACCATTACGGGTAAATTGACAAATCAACGTTCATTGGGTATGAAAGAAAGCAGGTCCTAGTGCCATCAATCGGAGGAAACAGATGCTTCTTGATTTTAAAGGAATGAAACCAAAGATCGCTGCCAGTGCCTTTGTTGCCGACAATGCCCTGGTGATTGGCGACGTGGAACTCGGGGCCGGCGCGAACGTGTTTTTCTATACCTTGATTCGCGGGGATGTCAATTACATCCGCATCGGCACCGGCTGCAACATTCAGGATGGCTGCATCCTGCATGTGGCAAGTGACCGCTATCCCACGATCCTCGAAGAGGATGTCGTACTGGGCCATCGCGTGACGGCCCACGGTTGTCATATCGAGCGCGGGGCATTGATCGGAATCGGCGCTTCGGTCCTCAACGGGGCACGGATCGGCCGGGAAGCCATCGTCGGCGCCGGCGCCGTGGTGACTCCCCGCAGCGTCATTCCGCCGCGGACGCTTGCCCTGGGAACCCCGGCCCGTCCGGTCCGGGAAATCACCGCTCAAGATCTCGAGATGATCCGCACCACCCGGGAGAGCTACCGGGAACTGACGGAGATCTACAGGACCACTCCGCTTCCCAGGTAAAGTGAGTACAGCGACCTTTGTTGACTGCGCGTGACGCTTTCGCAGACAGACCTTTGCCAATATTCCAATGAGACCGCATATGAACGATATCATCAAGCTCCAGGGAAATACGCCGGAAACGCTTCGCCGGTGTCTCGACCGCCTCCCGAAGCCCTGCGCAAGCGGCGGCAGCGTCGGAATCAAGCTTCATTGGGGGGAAAGAGGGAATCATAGCTTTCTGCACCCCCATTATGCCCGGGAGATTGTCCGCTGGCTCAGGGATGCGGGAATGCGGCCTTTCGTTTTCGACACCACGGTTCTCTATTCCGGGGGCAGGCGTACGGCGGCCGACAGTCTGAAAACGGCGGCGGCGCATGATTTCACGGAAGAGTATCTCGGCTGTCCCGTTCTGATCGGCGACGGTTCCGATGGCCGGGACGTCCTGGATATCCCGGGGGGAGGGAAATATTTCCCCACGGTGCAGGCGGCTGCCATTATCGACAAGACCGACGGCTTCGTCCTCTTTTCACATTTCAAAGGCCATATCGAATCCGGTTTCGGCGGGGCCATCAAAAATCTTTCCATGGGGCTCGCCTCCCGGGCTCAGAAGCAGCGCATGCATGCCGATGCCCATCCTCAGCTGAATGCAGGAAAGTGCACCCGTTGCGGCCTGTGCGCCGAGGTATGCCCCACCGGGGCGGCGGTTCTTCCTGCCGATGGGGAACCGACCTATGACCTCAAGACCTGTGTGGGCTGTTCCCAATGCATCGCCCTCTGTCCGCAAATGGCCCTGAAGATTATCTGGAAGACCGATTTCGGGGCTTTTCAGGAGCGTCTCGTGGAAACGGCGGCGGCGATTTGGAACGTGATCGGAAAAAGGACCATCGTCGTCAACGCCTTGCTGAACATCACCTCGGAATGCGACTGCATGCCCGGAACCCACCCGGTGATCGCCGCGGATTACGGGTTCATCGCCGGAATGCATCCCCTGACGGTGGACGAGGCGTCGATCGCGCAGACCGGCGCCGGACCGTTTGATCGCGCCCATGAAGGCCTCCCCTGGGCAAGGCAGTTCACCTACGCTCGGGAAATCGGCTTTCAGCCCTAGGCGCGCCTGATAAGGAAAGCCGGAACGCGCAGGGGTAAAAATCTTGACTCCCGTTGCGCGTCAGACTAGATTGCCTGCGCTGCGCGATGCGGTGACCTCTCTAAGGCCCCCGAGTCGAGGAATGGGCATTACCAGTAGGATGAAACAAAGTCGGAAAAAGAGGAGGATATTTTGATACCACGCTATTCAAGAGAAAAAATGACCGCCATCTGGAGTCCCGAAAACCGGTATCAAAAGTGGCTGGACATCGAAATACTGGCCTGCGAGGCGATGGCGGAACGGGGGGAAATCCCTGAAAGTGCCTTGAAGAACATCAAAGAGAGGGCGGGTTTCGATGTCGAGCGGATCGATGAGATCGAAAAGACGACCAAACACGATGTGATCGCCTTTCTGACCTCGGTGACCGAGAAGGTCGGCGAGGACGGACGGTTCATCCATCGGGGACTGACCTCGTCGGACATCCTTGATACCTCCCTGGCCGTTTTATTGCGCGAGGCGGCCGATCTGCTGATAAAAGACCTGGATGAGCTGCTTGCGGTCCTGAAGAAGAAGGCCTTTGCCCACAAAAACACCCCCATGATCGGAAGATCGCACGGGATTCATGCCGAGCCGATCACCTTCGGCCTGAAGATGGCGCTCTGGTATGCCGAGATGGAGAGAAACCGCGAAAGAATGGTCCGGGCCAAAGAGACGATCAGTACGGGAAAGCTGGCCGGCGCGGTGGGTACCTTTTCCTTTGTCGATCCGGCGATCGAGATCTATGTTTGCCAAAAATTGGGATTGCAGCCCGCCCCGGTCTCCTCGCAGATCGTCCAGCGGGATCGGCATGCCGAATATTTTTCTACCCTGGCCATCATCGCCTCGTCGCTGGATAAATTCGCCCAGGAGATACGGCTCCTCCAGCGGACCGAGGTTCGCGAAGCGGAAGAGTATTTTTCGCCGGGGCAAAAAGGCTCCTCCGCCATGCCCCACAAGCGTAATCCCGTCCTTTCCGAGAATCTTTCGGGACTCTCCCGCCTGATGCGCTCCTATGCCGTATCGGCACTGGAAGACGTGGCGCTCTGGCACGAGCGGGACATCAGTCATTCCTCTGTGGAGCGCGTCATCGGACCCGATGCCACAATCCTGCTCGATTTTATGCTGGGCCGTTTCACCGGTCTGGTCGACCGCCTGATCGTCTATCCCGAACGGATGCTTGCCAACCTCCAGATGACCCAGGGGGTGATCTTTTCACAGATGGTCCTGCTGAAACTGATCGAGAAGGGGATTACCCGGGAAGGGGCCTACGCCATCGTCCAGAGAAACGCCATGAAATCCTGGGAAGAGGGAGCCGAATTCATGGATCTGCTGCTTCAAGACGACGAGGTCATGTCCCGGCTCAAACCGGAAGATCTGAAAGCGTCGTTCCGCTTGGAGAACTTCTTAGGTCATGTGGATTTCATCTTCGAGCGCGTGTTCGGTGCAAAACCGTAAAAAGGCGATCAGGTCTTTCTCCACAGTTCGTCCCGGGAAAGGATCGAATCCTTCAGCCAGAAACGATCGTCCTTCTCCGGGTAGTCGAGATTGTAGTGCAGGCCGCGGCTCTCTTTGCGCATCCGGGCGCATGCGACGATGAGTTTTGCGGCGACGGCGATATTTCTCAGTTCCAGCAGATCGCGCGTGACGATGAAATTGCGGTAATACTCGTCGATCTCCCGGTTGATCATGTCGATGCGCCGTTGCGCCCGTTCGAGCCGCTTGTCGGACCGCACGATGCCCACGTAGTTCCACATGCAGCGCCGTATTTCGTCCCAGTTGTGGGAAACAACGATCGATTCGTCGCTTTCGGTGGCCCCTTTGGGGTCCCAGGGGGGAATCGGGATCTGATCTCCTTCGGCGTCGCGAAGCAGGACCGCAAGCCGTTCGTAGGAACGGTGCGCAAAAACCACCGCCTCGAGAAGGGAGTTGCTGGCCAGGCGGTTCGCGCCGTGCAATCCCGTGCAGGAAACCTCGCCGCAGGCAAAAAGGCGGTCGATGCTCGTTTCTCCGTGTTCGTTCACGACGACGCCGCCGCAGAGATAATGCTCCGCCGGAACGACCGGAATGGGATCCCGGGCGATGTCGATGCCGAACTCCAGACATTTCTCGTAGATGTTGGGAAAGCGGGAGCTCAGGAAATCCCGTTCGAGGTGCGTGATGTCCAGGGTCACGTAATCGTCGCCCGATTTTTTCAGTTCCGTGTCGATCGCCTTGGCAACCACATCCCGCGGGGCCAGGCTTTTCATGGGATGGTATTTTTCCATGAAAGTGGCCCCGTTTTTCAGCTTCAGGATTCCCCCTTCGCCGCGGACCGCTTCGCTGATCAGAAACGATTTGGCGTCGGGGTGGTACAGACAGGTGGGATGAAACTGGATGAACTCCATGTTGGCGATCTTCGCGCCGGCGCGATAGGCCATGGCGACTCCGTCCGCAGTGGCGATGTCCGGGTTGGTCGTGATGAGGTAGACCTTGCCGCCGCCGCCGGTAGAGAGCATAATATATTTAGCCCGGAAGGTATGAACTTCCTTCCCTGCGATATCCAGGACATAGGCGCCCAGGCAGCGATCTCCCTGTTCCATCTTCTGGCCCAGGATAGCGGATTTCATGATCAGGTCGATGGCAATGTGGTTTTCGAAGATGCGGATATTCTTTTCGCCGCTGATCTTTTCATGAAGCGCCCGCTCGATCTCTCTGCCCGTCAGATCCTTGGCATGGAGGACCCGACGCATCGAATGACCGCCTTCACGCCCCAGGTCGAATTGGTCGGGCTCGGTGGACGAGCGGGTGAATTCTACTCCCCACTGAACCAGTTCCTGTATCCTTTCGGGTCCTTCCGTGACGACAAAGCGGACCACATTTTCATTGCTCAGACCGCCTCCGCAGGTGAGGGTGTCGTTGATATGATATTCGAAGTGGTCCATGGCATCCTGAACGACGGCAATGCCTCCCTGGGCCATATTGGTGTTCGAGTCGGTTTTTTCTTTTTTGGTCACCATGGCCACGGTTCCTAAGCCCGCCGCTTTGATGGCGAAGCTCAGTCCGGCGATGCCCGTGCCAATCACTAGAAAATCGGTATGATATTCCATCTCTGGTCTCTTTTCTGAAAAGGTTGTTTACAAAACTGTCAGGGTTTTATATAGTTTTCGCCACTGTTTGAAAAGAAAAATGTTTTTCGGGGATAGCGGATGGTCATTTTAGGGATCGAGTCGTCGTGCGATGAAACGGCGGCGGCTGTCGTGAAAGAAGGGCGCGTGCTCATGTCCAGCGTAATCGCTTCGCAGGTGGACGTCCATGCGCGCTACGGGGGCATCGTTCCGGAGATTGCCTCACGAAAGCATATCGAGGCGGTCGGCCCCGTCATCCTACAGGCCCTTGAGGATGCCCGGGTCACGCTGGACGATATCGAGGGCGTTGCCGTGACAAGGGGGCCGGGGCTGATCGGCTCTCTGCTCGTGGGGCTTTCGGCAGCCAAAGCCTTGGCCTTTGCCCGACGCCTCCCCCTGGCCGGCGTCAATCATCTGGAGGGGCACGTGGCGGCCATCTTTCTCACCGAAAAGCCTCCGGAGTTTCCCTTCATTGCCCTCGTCGTTTCCGGAGGTCATACGACGATCTATCGTGTCGAGGGTTTCCATAAGTTCATGCTCCTTGCCCAGACCCGCGACGATGCCGCCGGCGAGGCATTCGACAAGGCGGCCAATCTCCTGGAGATCGGCTATCCGGGTGGGGTGGTGATCGATCGGTTGGCAAGGACGGGAAACCCCAAGGCCATTTCCTTTCCCAGGGGAATGAGGGACAGCCTGGATTTCAGTTTCAGCGGTCTGAAGACCTCCCTCTTGACGCTGCTGCGCAAGCGGGGCGCCCCTTTTACGGAAGCGGAACTGCCGGATCTATGCGCCTCCTATCAGGAGGCCATCGTCGAGGTCCTGGTGGAAAAAACCCTGCGGGCGGCCGCGGAAAATGATATCCAGCGCGTGGTCGTTTGCGGCGGTGTGGCGGCCAACAGTCGGCTGCGGGCACGCTTCGGCGAGGATGCCGGGCGCTGCGGCGTCCAGGTGTTCATCCCGCCGCCAGTGCTTTGCACGGACAATGCAGCCATGATTGCCGTGGTGGGCGGACAGCTTCTCCAGGAGGGGTACCGGGAGGGCCTGGATCTGAATGCCGTATCCCGCTGGCCGCTCTTCGGATAACCGATGATTTTCAAGTCCCAGCTTCGCAAATTCTACGAAAGGTTCATCAGCCTGAAGGGGGAACCGAAGCCGATTGCCGCCGGTTTGGCGATGGGCATCTTTGTGGGCATCACGCCGACGATTCCTTTCCATACGGCGCTGATCATCGTACTGGGGCTTTTGTTCAAGCAGAACATGACGGCGGCCTATTTCGGGTCATGGCTCATCTCCAATCCCGTGACGATACCGATTTTGTACTTCTCCCAATACCAGTTGGGGCGTCACCTCCTGGGGATGGCGCCCTGCCGCTTTGAGTTGGCCGACTATTCCTTGCGTTCGATCTTCCACATGGGTGGTCAATTTCTCCTCCCGCTGCTGACGGGCGGAATGGTCATGGCTTTTTTGGTCGCCTTGCCCGCCTATTTTATATCGCGCCGTCTGATCGTGGCCATTCGGGCCAAGAGGGAAAGATGACTTCCGTCCGAACACTGCTGAATGAATACGATGTGCGCCCGCGCAAGAGTCTGGGACAATCTTTCCTCAACGACGGGCAGATGATCCGCCGCATTGCCGTTGCCGCCGACCCTCAGCAGGGAGAGACGATCGTGGAAATCGGCGCCGGCTTGGGATTGCTGACCGAGGAACTGGCCAGGAAAGCCGGCCGGGTGATCGCCCTCGAGATCGATCCCCGGCTCGTTCGGGCTTTAAAAGACAGGTTTGCCAACTGTCCGACCGTAGAGATCGTCCCCGGCGATGTGTTGGATTATGATTTTTCAAAGACGAATCCCGGGGGGCGGATCAAGGTGGTCGGCAACATTCCCTACCATATTTCCACCCCGATCCTCTTCCGGCTCCTGGAGTATCGCCGATCGATCGCCTCGATGCTGCTGATGTTCCAGAAAGAACTGGCCGAGAGGATCATGGCGCCGCCGGGCAAGAAGGATTACGGGATTCCCTCGGTGATCGTTGCCTGCTATGCGTCGGTCAGCCGAGCCCTGACGGTTCCTGCCGGCTGTTTTTATCCGGAGCCGGACGTGGTTTCGACGGTGTTGCAGTTTGTCATGTACGAAGACCTTGCCAGTTCCGGCGACCATGTTCACCTCTTTGCCACCGTGCGGGCCGCCTTCGCTCAGAGGAGAAAAACACTCCGGAACAACCTGCGTGCCGCCGGGGTTGCCGAAGAGGCACTGGAGTGGATCTTTCGAGAGAGCCGTATCGATGGCGCCCGAAGGGCGGAAACCCTCTCGGTTGGAGAATTTAAAATTCTTTCGGAAACAATAAACCGCTCCGATAGGATTGAGAAATTCCTTGACAAAGGGCAGGGTATCTGATAGTCGTATCGCCACGCTTGGATCCGATTATCCGGACTGGGACGGAAGGAAATGTAAGTTTATTGGACACGACAGGGCCTCTCGTCTTTAAACGAAGGCCCTTTTTTTGTATGGGAGGATCATTGCAAATCATTCGCACCATTCAGGAAATGCAGTCCTATGCCAATGGGCAGCGGCAGCAGGGGCGACGGATCGCCTTTGTTCCCACCATGGGCTATTTCCACGAGGGGCATCTGAATCTGATGCGGGTCGGACGCGGCCAGGGCGACTGCCTCGTCGTGAGCATCTATGTGAACCCCACCCAATTTGCGCCGACAGAGGATTTTGCCGCCTATCCGCGTGATTTCGAAAGAGACAAAGTGCTCGCGGAGGGGGTAGGGGTGGACGTGATCTTCTTTCCTGACAATGGGGAGATGTATCCCGATGGGTATCAGACGTATGTCGAAGTGGAAGGGGTCACCCAAAATCTGTGCGGACTCTCGCGTCCCCGTTTTTTTCGCGGCGTGACAACGGTCTGTACGAAGCTTTTTCATATCCTGAAGCCTCACGTGGCGATCTTTGGCCGAAAGGACTTCCAGCAATACATGACCATCAAAAAAATGGTCCGGGAGCTCAATCTGGATCTGGAGATCATCGGCATGCAGACGACCCGTGAGTCCGACGGCCTGGCGATGAGTTCACGGAACGTCTATCTGAGCCCCGAAGAGAGAACTTCCGCTCTCTGCCTGAGTCGGGGGCTGCTTTTGGCCAAGAGGCTGTTTGCCGAGGGAGAGAGAAATTCGGCGTCGATCGTTGCGAAGGTGAGCGAATTCATTGCCTCCCATAACCATGTGCGAATCGATTATGTTCAAATCTGCGACGTGGCAACCATGAAAGACACCCCCCGGATCGAAGGGGAGTCGGTGCTTGCCCTGGCGGTCTGGGTCGGCAAGACGCGGTTGATCGATAACCATGTGTTCGGCGAAACTTTAGAGCTATAGCGTTTAACAACATCCGGGAGGATCATTTCATGCAAAGGTTCATGCTTAAATCCAAGCTGCACCGGGCCGTCGTGACCGATGCGGATCTCAATTATGAGGGCAGTATCTCCATCGACCAGAATCTCATGGAAGCGGCGGACCTGCTCTCCTATGAGAAGGTGGCGATCTATGACATTTCGAACGGGGAACGGTTCTCCACCTACGTGATTCCCGGCGAAAGGGATTCGGGAACCATCTGTCTCAATGGGGCGGCGGCTCGCAAGGTTTCCCGCGGGGATTTGATCATCATCGCCAGTTATGTCATGGTCGATGACGATAAGGCGGCGGGATGGTCTCCCAAGTGCGTCCTTCTTGACAACCGCAATCGGATCAAACACTTGAGAAAATGACGACACTCGTGAACGGAAAGAGAATCGCCTAAATACCGAGGAAGGCTAGGATGCACCGCAGCCTGCCTTGTCTGTGAGAAATAGACGTTGAAAATATCTTTCCTTTCTGTTATTTAGCGCGCGCTATCAAGGTCGCGCGGAGAGGAAAAAATCAGTGAAGAAGAAAATGAAGCGGATCTTTCTGACGGGCTTGGCCGTGGTCATTCCGGCGGGTCTGACGATCTATATCCTTTTTTTCATTATCGATATGATGGATGATTTCCTGAATATCCTGCCTTTGATTGTTCGGCCCGACAAGTGGTTCGGCTTTCATGTCCCCGGCCTGGGAATCATTTTTACGGTGATTCTCATCTTCATCTGCGGTCTGGTGACGACCAGCTATCTGGGAAACAAACTCATTGCCCTTGGGGAGCGGATCGTGGGCAAGATTCCCGTCGTTCGCTCCCTCTATCAGGCCATCAAGCGGATCGCCGATGGTCTGTTCATGGACCGGGCGCAGAGCTTCAAGAAGGTGGTGATCGTCGAATATCCCCGCCCCGGGGTATACAGCATCGGCTTCATCACCGGAACCCCAAACGGTGTCATCCAGGATCGACTTGGACCCTGCGCGGGCGTATACCTTCCCCACGCCCTGACGCCCACGACCGGTGTCTTCGTCCTGGTGCCGCGCCAGCAGTTGATCGAAGTTCAGATGTCGGTCGAAGAGGCCTTTACGCTGATTATCTCCGCCGGGATCGTCACTCCCCGTGACGCTCAGGCGACCGCGACCTGAAACCTGTGGCAACAGCCCTCCGTCGATCAGCGCGACGATCGCGACAGGGACGTAAGCGGATCAAATCCCATTAGAAATATCAGGAGGAGAACACAATGAAGTTTTTAAAAGTGGATAGAAAAGCCGCCTCGCGGATCGCCGATCCCTCACTGGCGGCCTGGGGACGTGCGGAGATGCGCCTGGCCGAAAACGAAATGCCTGGTCTGATGGCCTTAAGGGAGAAATATGGCCGCCAACAGCCCCTCAAGGGGCTGAAGATCACCGGCAGCCTCCACATGACGATCCAGACGGCGATGCTGATCGAAACACTCAAGGCGCTGGGCGCCGATATCCGCTGGGCCTCCTGCAACATCTTTTCCACCCAGGACCATGCGGCGGCCGCGATTGCGCAGGCGAATACCGCGGCGGTCTTCGCCTGGAAGGGCGAGTCCCTCGAGGAGTACTGGTGGTGTACGGAGCAGGCATTGACCTGGCCCGACGGCTCGGGACCGGATCTGATTGTCGATGACGGCGGCGATGCCACATTGCTTATTCATGAAGGCGTGCGGGCTGAGAAGGATCCCCAGTTGCTCAAGCAGCCTTGCGACAACAAAGAGATGAAGATTGTCCGGGAACGGCTGGCCCAGGGGATCAAAACCTCACCGCACCACTGGCAGGAGGTGGCCGCCCGCATCCTCGGGGTGTCCGAAGAGACGACGACCGGGGTTCATCGGCTTTATCAGATGGAAAAATCGGGAGAATTGCTTTTCCCGGCCATCAATGTGAACGACTCGGTCACCAAGTCCAAGTTCGACAACCTCTATGGCTGCCGGGAATCCCTGGCCGACGGCATCAAGCGGGCGACGGACATCATGGTCGCCGGAAAGATGGTCGTCATCTGCGGCTATGGGGATGTCGGGAAGGGATGCGCCCAGTCGATGCGGGGATTCGGCGCCCGGGTGGCCATCGTCGAAATCGATCCCATCTGCGCCCTACAGGCGGCCATGGAAGGCTACGAGGTCACTACCCTGGAAGACTGTGTCGCCAAAGGCGATATTTTCATCACCGCGACGGGTTGTTGCGGGGTGATTGCCGGACGGCATATGGAAAAGATGAAAAATGAAGCCATCGTCTGCAATATCGGCCATTTCGACAGTGAAATCGATATGCATTACCTGGAAAACACCGCCGGCTGCAAAAAGAAGACGGTCAAGCCGCAGGTCGATCAATGGAAGCTCAAATCGGGAAGGACCATCATCGTGTTGGCCGAGGGGCGGCTCGTGAATTTGGGCTGTGCGACGGGACACGCCAGCTTTGTGATGAGCAACAGCTTTACCAATCAGTGCCTTGCGCAGCTCGATCTGGCTGCCCAGAAGCGTAAGCCAGGCGTCTATACGTTGTCGAAAAAGCTCGATGAGGAGGTGGCACGGCTGCATCTGAAACGGCTGGGGGCCAAGCTCTCCAAGCTGACGAAAGAACAGGCGGCCTATCTGGGAGTTCCCCTGTCGGGACCCTATAAACCTGATTATTATCGGTATTAAGCGAACCCAACGCTTGAAGGCTATGGGGGGTGAAGCGCGATCCGCTTTGCCCCCTTTTTTATCTCTTTTCGAGGCCTCCGGAGTCGTGAATTCTCGTCGGAAATGGAGCTAGACCTCGTGCATCCTATGGCCCGGAGAACCAATTGAACCTGATTGCAGAGACGGACGAAGGTCAGGTCTTTAGGCGCACCATCAGCCAGACGGAGGCGAAACCGAAGAGGATGTTCCCAAACCAAGCGGCCAGGAATGGGGGCAAGGTGCCCGATCGGCCAAGGGAGAGTCCAAAAGCGTAGACCAGCCAATAAGAAAAGCCGATCAGCAGCCCCGCGCCAATCCCCTGCGCCACTCCGCCGCTGCGTTCGGAGCGGAGGGAAAAGGCGATGCCGATCACGGCGAGGATAATGGTGACAAAGGGGAAAGCCGCCTTCCCGTGAAGGTCGACCATGTAGCGCGTCGCATCGTACCCTTCCGACTGTAGCTTATTGATGTACCGTTGCAATTCAAAATAACCCATCACTTCCACATCCTTCTGGATCACTTTGAAATCTTCCGGTGTTTCGGGGATCTCCGTGACCTGCTGCGCCATTTTGGTCAATACCGGAAATTGGCCGTTGGGAAACTGGGTGATCAATAGATGGTGGAAGAGCCAATGTCCCTCCTTCCATTCGCCTTTTTCCGCATCGAGGCGCATCTGGAGATTCATGTCCCGATCGAGATAATAGATGGTGATTCCCTGAAGCGTGTTGGCCTGGGGATCGAAGAGATTGAAATTGTAGATTCCCTTTTGACCGCGGTACCAGATCTGGTCCTGCTTGAAGCTACCCATGAAATGACGCTTCTGGACCTCAACCAGCCGGATGTATTCGGATCTCTCGTTCGTCTTGGGGGTGATCCATTCGCTCAGAATAAAGACCAGCAGGCAAACCACGGCAGCGATCGTGAGGATCGGGAGGGAGATACGGTAAAGGCTGATGCCGTTGGCTTTCATGGCCACAATTTCGCTGTGCCGCGACAGAGAGCCGCAAGTCATCAGTGACGAGAGCAGGATGGCGGCCGGAAGGACTTGGGAGAGGATCATGGGAATGCGATAGAAAAAATGGGCGGCCATCTGCTGAACCGTGGCGTGATTGCTGAGAAACATTCGGATCTTCTCGAAAAAATCGATGATCAGAAAGAGGGAAATGAA
The DNA here is from genome assembly GCA_021817825.1 of Deltaproteobacteria bacterium. Taxonomy (GTDB): domain Bacteria; phylum Desulfobacterota; class Syntrophia; order Syntrophales; family UBA5619; genus JAKAFS01. The sequence continues at coordinate 12,427 of JAKAFS010000090.1, forward strand.
ACTCACGGTGATCAGCAGAAGATTTCTGCAAAATTCATGACTTAGGTAACGATCCAGGATTCTCATCGGCGTCTTTCCGCAGGGTCGTCTCCGTCGCCGGACGCTTTGTCCCGACGGGGGAAAAGGGAGCGCAAAAGGGTCCCGGGGGCGATTTCCCGTGCTGCACAGTAAAAAAGGAGACCTCCGGCAATGCCGAAAAAAGCATTCGGCGCCCAGGCGCCGATGAACGGCGCCAGACGTCCCGTCTCGACTAAAGCCTCACCGCTCAGACGCATCAGGTAGTAGATTAAGACGATGGCCAAGCCGATCGAGAAACCGCGCGAGCGGATCGCGCGGTGGGATCCCCTGATGCCCAGAGGAACTCCCAGTATCGCAAAAACGAGGCAGGAAACAGGGATGGTCAGTTTTTTGTTCAGTTCGATGGCCATTTCCCGGATTGCCTCATCCGTGACCCCTTGATTTTTGATTTTTCCCATCAATTCGGACACCGTCATTTCCGTACTCGATTTTGTGCCCGATTTCTTCGGGTCTGCAAACGAGGGGGTAAGATCAAGCCGGATATCGTAGGATTGAAAATCCATCTTCCGGTAATGATTGAAACTGCTGTCTACCGTATGGGTGCTGCCGTTCTCCAGCCTCAGCGTGATGGCCAATGTGTCGGGATCGGAAACCAGGCGGGCTTTATGGGCAAAAATCGTGCTCGGTTCCTGACTGATCCGGTTGTCCCTGATCAGCACCCCTTCAAGATAATCGCCGTTAAGCGGGATCTTCTCGACATAGAGGAGTATTCCGCGAAAATCATCGATGAAGACCTTCTCGCGGATACCGACGCTGGCCTTTTGTTTGGCCATATCGAAAAGGAGCGTTCGCGAGGCGAGGTTTCCGTGGGGCACCAAAAAAAGGGTCGTCACTGCCGTCAGCAAAAAAACGGCCACCGCCGCTCCCATGACGGGAACCGCCAGTTGGTAGAGGCTGATGCCGGACATTTTCATAACCGTGATTTCGTTGTCCCCTGTGAGGCGGCCCAAGCCCATCAGGATCGCGATCAGCAGGGAGATCGGGAGAGTGAACATGAGAAAAGAGGGCATCAGATAGAACATCAAAAGGGCGATATCGCTGAAACTGACCCCTTTGTTGATCATCAGATCCATCAACTGGAGGATCTTTCCCATGAGCAGCACAAAGGTCAAAACGAAGAGGATCATGCCGAAGGGAAAGGCGATCTCCTTTACGATATAGCGGTTGATTAATCTGGTCATAACCATAATCCGAGGCGAAGCCCTCTTTACAGCATCAGTTGGAGAGGCTCGATATAGGCGGGATCTTCCTTCTCCATGGTCTCTATGATTGCGGCGTGGAGCCGCTTTTTCATCTCTCCGAAGACGGGTCTTTTCTTGTTGAAGGTCTGGGCGAAGGAAAGCGATTCCTGAAATAGCGTCTCGGCATCCGGACAGGCCTTGACGATGACATGATGCGCCGCAAGCTCGGCAGCCCCGGTTTTCTTCCCTGTAAAGACCAACTCCTCCAACTTGTAATAGGGAACGGCTTTTTTGATAATGGCTAGCATGCCCGGAAGGAAGGGAATGTTGATGTCCACTTCGGGGAAGCAAAAGAATCCGCGATCGGCTTTCATGAAACGAAAGTCGCAGGCGCAGGCGATGATGGTCCCGTCGCCGAAGGCATGGCCGTTGATCGAGGCGATTACCGGCATCGGATACATGAGAATGCGGGTAAAAATCCGGTTCAGGCCATACATGAAGGTGCGGATTCCCGGCAGGTCGTTGGCGGCCATGGCGCCGGAAATCCATTGGAGATCAATCCCCAAAGACCAATTCTTGGGGTCCGAAGAGGAGAGGACGACTGCCGAGATTCCGGGATCTTTTTCGATGTCGTCAAAGGCAGACAGGATCTCTCTGACAAAATCGGGATTGTGTCTGTTCTCGCCATCGTTCATCGTGATGACTCCGACCGATTCCCATTTTTCCCATGCGATTTTGGACATCCTGAAGGCCTCCTTCGGCGCGATGAATTTTGGGGCTGGAACCTCTTATCACTGTGGAATTGCACATATCGGCTGA
>JAKAFS010000176.1 GCA_021817825.1 Deltaproteobacteria bacterium
GGCGCACCGGTACGATCCGGACCTCAATCGGGAATACACCGAACTGGCCGTCCATTTTGGAACGGCAGTGGTTCCGGCGCGCGTGCGTCGTCCGCGGGACAAGTCGTTGATCTCATACTGCACCTTGTGTGGTTGATGGAACGATTATTAGTTTTGGCTGGGTGGGACGGTATCGTCCGCCTTGGCCTTTGACAAAAACCTTCTCTCCCAAGGGTTCGAACAGGCAGCGGTGTCGATGGCCATAGTGATGCTGCCGCAGGATCCCTTTTTGCCCCATATCGTAAACGTTCTGTATGCAGACACCCAGCTGTTTCGCCATTTCGGCCGCCGTCAGCATCCCTCTTTCGCGCAGACGCTCAAAGCGGCTTTTGAGTCGATAGGCCATCCGGATGGTCGTCACTTTCTTGGCCGTAAACGGCTCTCCTTTCCAGTTATGGTGCCCCAACGCGTTGAGACGCTCCGAGACCTCCTGGTCCGAGCCGTCTTCGAGCCATTGGTCCACCAGAGCGACCACCTCCGGGAGGGTCTTCCGGATCACCGACATGGGCTTCGGCTTGTCGATCCCGAGCGTGGCGGTCTTTCCGCCGCGGAAGCGGACATGGATCGCAATCTGTTCGGCCCGGAGCAACGTGACGTCTTCGATGAGCGTGCCGATCAGACGCTTCTTCTCGAGTGGCGCGATGTGCGGATCGTTCCAGACGGCCGGGAAGTCCATGGCCAGATCCCTGATCCGACCGCGCGCCTCGTCGCCCAGCACCTTCTGGTCAACCTGGCACTTGGCCTCATGATCCTGCTGCAGCATGTCCAGATGGCGGAGCCTGGCGTTCCAGTCGGCTTCCAGAGTGTCCGCCACCATCCGGTTGGTCGGATCGACGTTCATGTAGCGGCGTCGGGCCAGCTCGGCCTCGTAGCGGGCCCGTTCCAGCTGCTTGAGGCGTTGCTCCCGGGCCTCCTCGACCCGACCGGCGATCTCGTCCTCAACCGCCAGAGCGATCTCGAGGGTCTCCGGCGCCAGGGTGTCGAGCAGGAGCCGGCCGATCGCCGCGTCGACCTCCCGTCCCCGAATCGACTGACAGGCCTTTTCGGCCTTATGGGCGGCCGCATCACAACACACATAATACGGCAACAGGATCTCATCGTTGAACTTTTGATAGCGGACCCGCATACGTCGGCCGCAGCGGCCGCACAGGACCCGCCACTGAAGAAGCCCCACCCCTTCCCGGACCCATCGTCCGCGGCCCTCGGAAGAAAAGGCGTTCATACTCTGCCGGAGCGTGGTCTGATTGCGTTCGAACTCGTCCCAGTCGATATAGCCGGCATGCGCGTCGCGGATCAGCACGAACCATTCGTCCTGGGGCACCTTGAGGACGGCCGGGGTCAGGTCGGCCTTGCGTCCCGTGCGGGAGCGGCCGTAGGCGTAGGCCCCCGCATACCGCGGGTTGTGCAGGATCTGCAGAACCCGCGCGGTGAGGAGTTCTCCCCAGTGGACCTCTCCCTTGCCGATGCCGTGCTGGATCCGGCGCGGGAAGACCCACCCTTCCCGGCGAAATCGCCGCACCACCATGGAGGCCGACTGCGTCTTCCGGTAGGTCTCGAACAGGAGGCGCACGCTGTCCTGGATCTGCCGGTCGGGATCCAGCACCACGGTGCCGTTCGGGTGATAGACGAGACCGATCGAGAGCGGTATTTCAAGCTCCCCGCGCCGGGCCTTGTTGCGCTGTCCTCCCAGAAGCCGGGCCTTGATCACATGGAGCTCGGCCTCGCTCATGGTGCCCTTCAATCCCAAAAGCAGACGGTCGTTGAAGTGGCCGGGGTCGTAGACGCCGTCCTCGTCGAGGATCAGGGTCCGGGTCAGGGCCGAAAGCTCGAGCAGCCGGTGCCAGTCGGCGTTGTTTCGGGCCAGGCGGGAGACTTCCAGCCCCAGGACGATCCCGGCATGACCGATGGCCACCTCGCTCACCAGCTGCTGAAAGCCGTCCCGATCCTTTGCGCTGGCCCCGGACTGTCCGAGGTCGCTGTCGATGACGTGAATGCGCTCGATCGGCCATCCGAGCGCGAGGGCCCGGTCCCGGAGGGCATACTGGCGCTTCGTGCTTTCGGTGTTCTCGAGCACCTGCCGCAGCGAGGACTGCCGAATGTAGAGAAAGGCGTCGCGCCGCAGGTGGTCGGCCGTCACCTTTTGATACGGGTCAGTAGACATGGGCCATCTCCTCGCGAAGGGAGAGAACCAGATTGGCCACGAGTCGAACGATCTCTCCGTCCGACGGCGGCGGTTCGACCGGATCCCGGGAGGGGACCGGTCGGGGGGCGAAGGTCAGGGCCAGCTGGGACAGCCCGTGAAGAACGCCATGGTAGCGGAGGCTCGCGGTGCCTTCCCGGTGGGGGCACCCCTCGATCCAGCCCTTGCGAAGCGCTTCGTACAGAGCGACCGGATCTCCCGAGGAATCCAAAGGACGGTTCAGCGTTTTTTTTTCCGCCCGAGAGCGCGCTCGATACTTCGGGGGTGGATGCGCAAGCCCAGGTCGGCCTCGATCCGTTGGGCCAGGGAGCGGGCCTGGATGGGACCGTCCTTGCCGACATGGGCCTCGATGAAGGCCATCACGTCGGGCCCCAGCTTGTGCGCCCCCTTGGGTCCCCGCCGCTTCGGAACGAGGCCCGGCAATCCCTCCGAAGCAAAGGCCGCCTCGGCCTGGTAGAAGGTGGGACGCGACATCCCGAACAAGGCGGCCGCTTCGGCCTTGCTCGCGCCCTCGATACGAGCATGGCGCAGCATCTCGTACTTGACCTGGAGGAGGTCGTCGGCGTCGAAGAAGTCTCCGGACTGGAAGGCCGGAGACTGAACCCGCTCGGGGTGAGGGTTCAGAAGGCCCTGCTGGTGGAGTCGGTCGCGCTTGGAGGGAGAAGAGGCCAAAAAGAGCTCCTTTCGAAAGGGTTTGTAACATAATATATGCCGCATAAATCTGCCTGTCAAGCAGAAATAATAGTTTTGTTAATTTAATGTTTAAAACTAAATATGCCACATGCGTCATCCTGTTTATATCAGATAATGCGGCATATTTATCCTGACATTTGCGGCAGAATTTACTTGACATCTCTCCCTCCATCCTCTCGAAGTGCGTCAACAAACGCCCGGAGGCGGCACAGATCGTCCGTCCGGAACCAGGATCGGCCCCCGGCGGCCTGGGCGAACAGGTCCGGCGGATCGATGTCGGTCCACGACGCCAGGATGGATTGTAATCGGCCCTCGTCGTCGTAAAACATGACCCGGTCCTCGCCCCAGTTCAGGTGCCGCGTGGCGAGAACAATTGTCCGGCCGTGCCAGGGATGGAACGGATGGGTGATCGTTACGGATGGAGCATCATCAGAACAGGCTGTAGTTGGTGATGTGTGACAAGGGAAAAATC
>JAKAFS010000177.1 GCA_021817825.1 Deltaproteobacteria bacterium
CAGCGAGGCGGCCCTGGAAGCCCAGGCAGGGCAGATGGAGGCCGTGGCGAAGCAGTGCGGCGCGGTGGGGTTCCGCGTCGCCCAGTCGGAGCAAGAGTCCGACGAGATCTGGGCGATCCGGCGGGGATTGAGCTCCGCGGTGGCGGCCCTGGCGCCGAACCGGATCGGCGAGGACATCTCCGTCCCGCGCGACGCCTTTCCCGAGGTCGTGCGCCGCATCCGCGCCGTCTCCGAGAAATACCGGCTGCCCATCGCCGTGTACGGCCATGCCGGCGACGGGAACCTCCACCCCTCGGTGCTCTGCGATCTGGCGGATCCCGAAGAGGCGAAGCGCGTGCACCAGGCGGTCGACGAGATTTTCGCCGCCGCACTCGCAGTCGGAGGGACGCTTTCCGGTGAGCACGGGATCGGCATCACCAAGCGGCCGTATATCGCCCAGGCGCTGGGCGAGGCCGGCGTGAAGACCCTCATGGCCGTGAAGAAGGCGCTCGATCCGAAGGGGATTTTAAATCCCGGCAAGATCTGGTGAAGGAGTAATTCGCGCGCCTTGCCTCCGGACGTTTTACGAAGCCGTATAATGGAGATACGAATCATTTTATTTACATGTGAATCAAGGATCGAGAGGAAACGAATTTAGTGCATATGAACGCGGACGCCGAATTGCTGCAGAACGCTAAAGTGCTCGTCAGCGGGTGCGACCGCTGCGGGGCCTGCCTGCCGGTCTGCCCGCTCTTCGGGGCGAGGGACATCGAGGCGGCCAGCGCGCGGGGAAAGAACGCCATCGCCCGGGCCCTCGCCGAAGGCGGCATCGAGCCGTCGCCGGAGGCGCTTTCCGCGGTGAACTTCTGCCTGTTGTGCCGGGCCTGCGTGGAGAATTGCCCGAGCAAGGTCAAGACCGACGAGGCGATGATCGACGTCCGCCAGTGCCTCGTCAATCGGACCGGCGGTGCCGGCCTGAAGTACCGGGCGGTGGGAGGCCTCCTGAAAAGCCGCGGACTGGTAAAACTGGCGGCGGGAGCGCTCGCATTCCTGCGGGAACTCGGACTCAACAGCGTCTTTCCCTATGGCATGGCGCCGGACGAATACACCCGGGCGCATTTCCTTGCCGCGTTCTCCGGGCCTGCCGCCCTAGGCCAGCCGGCGTCCCCCTCGCAAGTCGAGGTGACGGCGGCGACGAAGGTGGCCTATTTTCACGGCTGCGGCATGCGGATGATGTTTCCCGGAGCGGCGGCCGAGACGTTTTCGATCCTGAAGGGCACGACGCAGATCCTCAGAAGGGACAATGTCTGCTGCGGCCTTCCGCACCTGGCCCACGGCCTGCGGCCGCAGTTCCTGGAACTGGCCCGAAAGAACATCCGGGTTTATGAAGACGTCGATCTGATCGTGAGCGACTGCGCGAGCTGCGGCGGGACGCTCAAGCACACCGCCTCCTGGTTCGCCGACGATCCGGTATGGAAAGATCGGGCGGCCGCCTTCAGCGGCAAGGTGATGGACCTGGCGGAGTACCTCGTGAAGGTCGGCTATCGCCCGCGGCGGAAAGTGGATGCCGCGCTGACCTATCACGACCCCTGCCATCTCGCCCGGGGCCAGGGGATCCGGCGGGAACCCCGCGACCTCCTGAGGGCGACCGGTCGATTCGTCGAGATGGAGGACGCGGAGACGTGCTGCGGCGGAGCGGGATCGTTCCATGTCGATTATCCCGATATTGCGGCGAAGATCCTCGCAAAAAAGCGTGCCAACATCGAGCGGACGGGTGCGGCGGTCGTGGTGACCGGCTGCCCCGGCTGCCTGATCCAGATGAGTAAGGCGGCCAGGGACAGCGGGGGAAAATTCAAGGCCATGCACATCAGCCAGGTGATATAGGCCGGTGCAGTGGTCGTATTCTGATTTGAAATAACATGAAAAGGGAAAGGGATATGTCTGAAGGAATCATCAGGATTGTTTTGACGAGCCCGGTCGGCGAGGAGAATGTGCGGAAGATCGAAGCGGTCAGTGAGCGAATCCGCGTGGATCAGGTTTCTCCTCTGGTCGTGGCGGAAAGGAAGGGAGATTTCGCCGACAAGGAGAAATTGACCCGCCTGCTGCAGGAGGCGGAGGTCATCTATGGCTGGATCCACCAGTTTCCCAAAGATCTCTCGGAGAGGATCTCCCGCCCGAAGTGGATCCAGGTCATGTCGGCGGGGGTCGATTCACTGCCGGAGAAAATCCTGAAAAGCCCCATCCGGATAGCGACGGTCCGCGGACTCCACAGGGCGCCCATGGGCGAGGTGGTCCTGGAGATGATGCTGATGTTTGTGAAAGACGCCCCGTCCTGCCTGCTGATGAAGCAGGCAAGGCAGTGGCGGCGTTATAAACCGAAGCTTCTTCAGGGTCAGACCGTGGGGATCCTGGGACTGGGGGCCATCGGCAGGGAGATCGCCCGCCTGTGCAAGGCGTTTGACATGAAGGTGATCGGCGTCCGTCGGTCCGCGGGAGAGGCGCAGACCATTCCCGATGTGGATCGCGTCTATCCCCGGGAACGTCTGCCCGAACTGTTGGATATAAGCGACTTCGTCGTTCTGGCCCTTCCCCTCACGAAAGAGACAAGGGGCCTGATCGGGGAGAAGGAACTAAGAAGAATGAAGCCGACCGCCTATCTGATCAATGTGGCGCGGGGGGCGATCGTCGATGAGGAGGCCCTGCAGCGCGCGCTGGAGGAAAAGTGGATCGCCGGCGCGGGGCTCGATGTGTTCGTCAAGGAGCCCCTGCCTCCGGAAAGCAAATTCTACGAACTGCCCAATGTGATCTTCAGCCCCCACATCTCCGGGGAAATGCCCGATTATGAAACGCGCGCCACGGATGTGTTCTGTGAAAACCTCAGGCGGTATCTCGCGGACGAGCCCTTTGTGCATGAGGTGGATAAGGAAAAGGAGTATTAATATCTCCTGTCGGCAGGGAGAAATTCCCGGCCGCTTGTCGCTTCCGAAGCCGGACCCACAGTCTATTTCTTGTCACGGATTTTGGCGTGGCACTCGCCGCATTTGCCCTTGATTTCTCCCAGCTTGGCCTTGACCGTGCCGCTGTCCTTCTTGGCGGCGGCGGAGGAGATTTCTCCGGCGATTGATGAAACGGCCAAAGTCAGCTCTTTGCCGAGGGGATTGGGATGATTCTCACCGACTTTTTTGGTCTGGGCAGCCAGTTCGGTTGCATCCTTGGCAATAGCCTCGAATTTTTTTGCAGCGAGGTTTTCCGTCATTGCGGTCATCCAGGCTGCTCTGGCCTGCATCAGTTTCTGGGTGGGACGCAGCTCCGGCGCGGCTTTTTCCGCGGCAAAAGCAAAGACGGAGATGGCGAAAATCGCAATGAA
>JAKAFS010000091.1 GCA_021817825.1 Deltaproteobacteria bacterium
GATGTAGTAGCGGCAATGGTCGCTGACTGAATAGCGCTCAAACAGCCGGGTCGTCTCTGCGTGGGGAGTGATTTTCCCATTGCGCTGGACAAGTTGCCCGGTACAGGCAACGCTGCCCAGGCACATCGCCAGCAACAGACAAAAACAAACGCCGCTTGATGACTTCATTTTTCCCTTTCCCTCCTGGAGCCGCGAGGAAGGTCCTCGTGCGTGTACTTAACGGCGATTCGCGCCGAGATCAATGAGGGTTGAACAGGAGAAAAATGGGGGGATGCACCAAGCGTTCCCGCCTTTTTCTGCCCATCGTTCTGCACCCGCTCCCGTTCCCGTATCTTGAACATGCCAAATGACTGCCGAGAATCCTTTCCGCCGCTGATGGGTTTGTCGCCGCCAAAGAAAAGAGCAATGGGGTGAAACGGCGATTTATCGATCTGGCTGATTTCAGGGAGCTTATCATGAAAAAAGCATGATTCGTGAATTATTATTCAAGTTTATCGATAACCATGCCGATCTACTGCTCAATTACAGGTGTGCGCAAAGTCGACCAGGATCGGTTGATGAGCTTTGAGGTTGGGTCCGGAATCTAAATCTGAAAGGAGAAAGCGTATGAAAAAAGTATCGGCAATCGTGTCGGAGGGAATCGAGATCCTGTTGTGGGGAATGGATATGACATCTGTGACTTCGCTGGCCTATAAGGTCAGGCTCTCGGAAGTTGCCGCGAGAGTCAAAGAAGCGATTGCCTTGATCAGAACAGGTCCCGTAGGAAAATCAATGGCCTAAACCGTGCTCGCCGGTGAATTCGTCCAAGGAGGCAGTGACGACTCTGGGGTCGGACGATTTGAACCCTGGAGCGCGGTTCATGCATTTCATGCTTCAGATTGTGGCCTGAGGCATGAAATGCAGACAAATATTGACGGATTCATTTCAATGCCGGTTGACAGCCATTGCGGTGAATCCCTGTATTCCGGTCGTTCCGGGGTTAGCGAAGCTTCTTTCTTTTCAGCCAGTCGTCATCGCCGTCCGGCATTTCGTAGAGATTCAGCCGCGGCGTATCGATTCGCACGGTGCCGTTTTTCTGCATCTGGACAAAGGTCGTGGCTTCCAGAAGCGAATACCAGCTGCCGATCGGCTTCCCCTTGTCGTCGGTGATGATGAACCCCTGTTGATATTTACCGATCTGGGCGGAAATCCGTTGCATCCCGCCGACGAATTCCTTCATCTTCTCCGGCGTCATATCCACCTCTTTCCAGAGGGCCGCCAGGTCGATGCGGTAATTCCGGTCGATTCCCAGAATGGCGTTAGGTTGAATATAGGCGCCGGTGATGTAGTAGCGGTAGTTGGGGTTCACCGCGAAGCGTTCGAACTGGCGAGCCGCCTCACCGCTGGGAGTGAGCTTGCCATAGCTCTGGAAGAGCTGACCGGTGCAGGCAAGGATCATCAGGCACATCGCCGACAACAGACAAAAACAAACGCTTCTTAATGACTTCATCTTTCACCCCTCTGCCCCCTTTGGGAAAACCGTTGTGAAAGGGGCTGCGCTTTGCAAACTCATTGGTTCTGCACAATGGACCCGGGAGAAATCCCATTGCCTTCCTGCGCACAAGCAATGGCAGGATACTGTGCGCTTTAAAGTGCGTCAATGAGAATCGGACGAGAGCTTAATAGCAGCAATAAACTGCCTGAATCAATATCTTTAGGGAAACTGACGGGTTCCGTTGGAAGGATTGCGAGGGAGGAGGACCGCCGATTTTTCTTGACAGACCGAACGGACAAGTCTAGTTTTTTGACCTTCTCCCCCAAGGAAGGCTTTTGCATGGATGCTGAATTGTTAAGGGAAATCAGAAAACAAATATTTCCGGCCAAGCCGGATGATTTTGCAATCCCCAAAATTGGAAATGATGAACTGATTGAATTGGCGAACGGAAACCGCATCGTTAGGGGCCTTTTGGCGAAAAGCGGTCCTTCTCTGATGGTCCTGTTTCACGGCAACGGCTCGACGATCAACAAAGAAGTCGTCCCGGCGAGGTTTTTTTACAGCCATCATCTCAGCGTGCTGCTGGTCGAGTATCCGGGATATGGTGTTTCCGCTGAATATGAGGCGTCGGAAAGCAACCTCTATTCCGATTCGGAACGGCTGGTGAAATTTGTTCAGCAAACATATGGGTTCGACAACAAATCGACGTTCCTCTATGGCAGGTCGTTAGGATCCGGCGTGGCTGTGGAAATGGCCAGGAAAGGCATGGGCAGCAAGCTTGTGCTCATCACCCCCTTTACATCGATGCCCGCAGTGGCCACTGCTTTAGATCCGGCGAATGAGGCATTTATCCCATTTATGTTAGATAAATTCGATAATATTTCGAAATCCAAAGAGATTGAATTGCCGGTCCTAATGATTCATGGCGACAAGGACAAGACGGTCCCCCATGAGATGGCGGCCGCATTGGCCAAATCCTTCCCCGATGCCGAATTGATTACCCTGGACTCCGATAAACACGGAGACATCTATCAGGATATCGATGAGGCGCTATGGAAGAGGGTCGAAAATTTTATAAAAGACCCTTGAGCGATCCTTTCCGACAAACCCTGGCGATTCGAATTGCGCGGTTGACAGGAAGTCCATTCCCTTGTATAGGAAGGCGCCTGGAAAAGGTCGTTCTTAGGCGATCTGGAACAGGCAGAACGTTTTTTCTTTATTATAGTTGCTTCAGCATTACGGAACACGGTGCAAATCCGTGGCGGACCCGCCGCTGTCATCGGGGACGGGGGTTGCAATCACTTGAGCCACTGTCGGGAAAACTCCTGACGGGAAGGCCGCAGCCCACCGGTTGATCCGAGAGCCAGAAGACCTGCTGAAGGAATGAAATGGAATTCGATGGCAAAGGGTTCCTGTGGATGTTCTTGCATCCATGGGGACCCTTTTTTGTTCATGCTCCGAGGTGGCGTCATGAAGGCGGTTGTGGTTGAAGAAATCGGGTCCTTTACCATCAGGGACATCGACATTCCCCAGCCCGGTAAGGGGGAAGTGTTGATCCAGGTGGCGGTGACCGGCCTTTGCCGGACCGATTTGAAATTGATTCGTGTCGGCCATCGGGATCTCGTTCTCCCCCGCATTCCCGGTGAAGAGGTGGTGGGCAGAATATGCCAGTTGGGTGAAAACGTGAATCGTTATGCGCTCGATCAGCGTGTATATGTGTACCCCGGGACGAGCTGCGGCCAATGCGGACCCTGCAAAGCCGGCGCCGGAAATTTGTGCCGCAAAATGAAGATCATGGGATTTCATCGCCATGGCGGTTTTGCCGAATACGTCCTGGCGCCGGTCGATAGTCTCATTCCCCTGCCGGATACTCTGACCGATGCCGAGGCGGTCTTTGCCGAACCGCTCTCCTGCTGTCTCAATGCGCTGGAGCAGGCCAACCTGAAAGCCCGAGAGAGGATCGGCATCTGGGGCGCGGGACCGGCCGGGACGCTGCTGGCGCGCGCTTCTTTAGCCATGAAGGCCGCCCCGTTTATCATCGAACCGGACGACGCGCGCCGCCCCCTGCAAAACGGCTATGCGACACCGCCGGAAATGAAATTCGATGTCGCCGTTGTCGCCGTGGGTTCTGCCGATGGCTACGGTCAGGCCCTTGCGCATCTGAACGATCGCGGCCGGCTGGTGGTCTTTTCCGGCCTCCCCCCCGAGGGGGCAGGCCAGAGGGTCGATTTCAACGCGCTCCACTATCACGAGCAGACCATTTCCGGCGCCTATGGATGCGCCTTCCGCCATGGGCAGCTGGCCCTGGAATATATCAACGACGGAAGAATAAAGGTGAGCGATATGGTTTCCCACAGGCTGCCCCTGGAGGAACTGGATCAGGCGCTGGATCTGGTCGAGAAGCGCCAGTGCATGAAAATCCATCTTTATCCATAAAACAGGCCCGGTGAAGGGCCAAAGAAATACATGAAAGCGAAGCATCAGAAAAGAGAAGGAACCATGGATACTGTGAAAATCAAGAATTTCGGAGACAAGATCCAGCGACTGATTGAGGGAAACAACCTATCCCGGGAGGAAACCTATGGGATGTTCAAGGAAGTCCTCTTAAACGAACAGCCCGATCTACAGCAGGGGGCCTTTTTGGCGGCACTGGTTGCCAAGGGGGAAACTACGGAAGAGATCGTCGGCGCCTGGAGTGCGATCGATGAGTTCGACACCGTACATGTCGATCTCGATCGTCGGGAAGGGGTTTTTGAAAATTCCGGAACCGGAATGGATGCCCTGAAGACTTTCAATGTCAGCAGCGCCGCCGCGATCGTGGCAGCCGCCTGCGGCGTCAAGATCGCTCGTCACGGAGCGCGGGCCATTACCTCCCTTTGCGGAACCGTGGACATTATGGAAGCCGTCGGCATCAATGTGGAATGTGAGCTGCCCGTGGTTGAAAAGAGCATCCAAGAAGCGGGGATAGGGCTTTTCAACGGCATGAGCCCGAAGGTTCATCCCGGCGCCCTGGGAAGAATCCTCAGCCAGATCCGTTTTGGCTCCACCTTGAACATCGCCGCCTCGCTTGCCAATCCCGGAAGACCCAACTTGGGGTTGCGGGGCGTCTACAGCGAAAAGCTATTGGACAAGGTCGCCAAGGTCATGCGGGGCATCGGTTACGAAAGAGGGATGGTGGTCTATGGGAAAGATTCGCAATCGGGACAGGGCATGGATGAACTGTCCATCGCCGGCGAAACGCGGGTCCGGGAATTTACGCGCGAGGTCTCTCAGGAATATGCGCTCCATCCGGAAGACCTAGGACTCAAGCGGGCGCCCTTCGAACAAATCGCCCGTCTGGGTGAACCTTCCCAAGAGGCATTGCGCTTCATCCAGGTGCTGGCCGGGAAGGGGCATCAGGCCTGCATTGATTTCACCTGTCTGAACGCCGGAGCCATTCTGTATACGGCCGGAAAATGTGCCGACCTGAAGCAGGGGGTCGAATTGAGCCGGGAAACCATCGGTTCCCATCGCGCTGTCGAGAAACTTCAACAGTGGGCAAAGTGCCAGAAGGATTCGGGAGACGTCGGGCTTAAACGATTGGAATCGCTGCTGGTGAAAGCCTCGGCGAACTAAATTGCCGAAAGGGCGGAACGTCTCCGGCAGGCCGTCGTTGCACTGGGATGGGCAGGGAAAAAGCAGGCAAGTCCCGACGGTCACTCGGCCGCTGCCGGCTTGACGACCATGTTTTCCAGCATTCTCCAGGAACTCTCCAGTTTTTTCTTCTCCTCGTCGTTCCCATTGGCGCGGGGCGAGGAGCCGGTGGAGTAGATGATCACCGTATTGCCCTGGGCGTCGCGGACCTCCCGGCGCCCCATGGTGTCTTCGGGGTGGTTCCGGGCAGCCTCCTCCTGGCGGATCATCAGTTGGATCGTCTCTTCGCTGACGCCGGCCTTTTTGAGGGCGATGACCTGCTCGGGCGTCAGCGCCGAAACCGCAGCCGGCAGGAGGAGGCAAAAGAGGATGAGGCCTGCCGCACCGGCGTTCCGCAAAAGGGCTTTCCTTTCCATGACCGTTTCTCCTTTCGAAACCGTTGCCGTCGTTCGAACTGGCCGAACCGGGTTGCCGAATCTCCGCCGTTCTGCCTCCCTGGCGGAGCGGACCTGAACTGCGCACAGGGGAGCGCTTTTTTCGATCCGCCGACCTCTTAGTGAACCGTCAGCGACTCCTTCAGTTTCTTTTCCGTTTCGATCAGTTCGGCAATCGTATGTTTGGATTCATCGGATGCCGTATTGATATCACGAAGAACTTTCTCGATATTGCTGAGCGTATCCTGCATGGCCTGGACGACCACATCGAAGGCCTTGCCGCTTTCCCCCGCACGGGCCGCTTCGATGCGCGCGTTCATGGTGACGATCTTCATGGATTGGAGCACTTCTTCAATCTTGAACATCGAGTGCTCGATATATTCTTCCGAGGATTTCATCGTGGAGACCAGATTGTTGAATTCTCCCGAGACGCTCTCCATGGCCTCCGTTCGGCGAAGATTCTGAATCTGGATGAAATCGGTCATGATTTTTGCTGCCTTGGAGGACATGAAATGCTGGTTCGGCTTCAGCAGATCGATGAGGGTCCTTCTGGCCTTTTCGTTCCCGGTCACTTCGATAACGGTGTCCACATCGGGGATGTCGTTGAGGGCGTTGATGTCTGTAAAGGTATAAATGCCCAATCCCTTGGCGCGGACGACGCCGGGGGCTTGGGCATTCGTATCGACCACGCCTTTGATCTTGATATAGTCGATGCTTTGAAAGTAATCGATCAGGACCAAAGAGCGAGTGCCGCCTCCGATGATGACAACGTTCATTTTTCCTCCCCGCCGAAAAGGCGTGCTGCCGCAAACATCGAGGGCAAAGGGTGTCTGCCTCGGCCCGGTATGACCTTTTCCCATCTCGACGGCCATCCTCCCCAAGGGGCGACGGCCGGATCAAGACCGGCATGATCCCCTTTGTGAACGGGACTTGCCGGGGGAAAATGATTCACTGCAACGATCGATTTGGTCGCGGCGAGGATATAGAGAAGTGGCAGGGCCTGTCAATCATTATTTGCGGTTGCCCGGCCCGAACCGGAAAGGTCCGCAAGGGCAATGAAGTCTGTCCCGCCGCCCGGGGGAGCTGCGCGCGTGGGCAATTGGACCGGCGGTTGTTGCGCTGTCCCGGGCGATTCGCTTGACAGAGGTCCGCCATGTCCCCTATAGTAGCGCCGCTTGGAAAAAGGGTCTATGCCACTGGGGCAAAATCCAGCGATCGGGAGGACAGTTGAAAACCGGCATCGCGCGAAACATAAGAAGGATGGTCCTCTTCTGGCTTGCCCTGGCGTTCCTTTTTTCCGGGGTGCAAGGCGTCGCCGCCGCGCCGATGACCACAGCGGGGCGTCCCTTTCCCTACCAGGTGGTTCGTTCCTATCCCCATGACCGGGAGGCGTTCACCCAGGGGCTGGTCTATGCCGACGGCGTCCTTTACGAAGGGACGGGTCTCAACGGCCGTTCCTCGCTGCGGAAGGTGGAGCTGACTTCCGGCCGCGTTCTGAAAGAGGTCCGGCTGCCGCCCGCCTATTTCGGCGAAGGCATCGCCCTTTTCGGCGACCGGATCATCCAGGTGACCTGGCAGTCCCGGCTCGGTTTCGTTTACGACAAGGACACTTTCCGCCTGCTTACGACCTTTACCTATCCCCATGAAGCCTGGGGGCTGACCCAGGACGGGAAACAGCTCGTCATGAGCGATGGGACGGAAGTGCTCCATTTCCTGGACCCGACCCAGTTTCGCGAAACGAGGACCCTGCGCGTCCATGATGAACGGGGACCCGTAAAGGGGATCAACGAGCTGGAATATGTGCGCGGCGCCCTTTACGCGAACCTCTGGCCGACCGAGGAGATCGTCGTGATCGACCTTGGGACGGGTCGCGTTAGGGAACGGTTCGTTCTGCCGGGGTTGCTCGATCCGATCGAAGCCGCCGGAGTCGATGTCCTCAACGGCATCGCCTATGACGCCCGCGGTGATCGCTTCTTCGTGACCGGTAAATTCTGGCCGAAACTCTTCGAACTCAAAAGGCGGTCGCCTTGAATCCCTTCGCGAGCGCAGGTCCGCCGTCACGGCTGACCTGGGGTCAGCGTCGGGGACTGAAGCTTCTGGAGCAGGAAGGCATCGCGATCGATCTGACGGCCGGCTCCACGCCAGGGGTTCCGATCGGCGGCGCCGGCCTTGTCCCATGCCGGCAGGGCCAAGTCCGGCCTCAGTGCTAGGGTCAGTCGGCGGCTTCGATCCACTTGAGCATTCGGCTCTGTTCCTGCTCCCAGGCCCCGGTGCGGCGGATGGTCAGGAAGGATTGAAAGAGCAGGTCCATGAGCTGTACGGCCCGGTCCACGAGATAGATTCTTTCGAGCAGTTGTCCTTCCTTGTCCGCTTCATCCCCTTCCTGGTCCGGAAGGGTCGGAAGCTTCAGCGACTGGAAGTGAAAGCGATCCGCCTTGAAGGTGAATTCCCATTCCGTTTGGTTGTGCGAGATCTTGAGCCGGGCGGCGGTGATCTTCTTCCCCTGCCGCAGGGCCTCTTTCCCCTCTTTGAGATCGCTGTGCAGCCCCTGGCAGACGATCGACTCGGCATACTCTCCTTCCCCGGATTCGAGAACGAGCCTGCGGATGAAGTCGACACCGATCGCCCCCTCGTCGGGGAGCATGACGGTTCCGTTTCGCTCTTCGCTTTTGAACCAGAGCCAGGTGAGAAATTCCCGGCCGATCGCGGCCGGATCGATGCCCGGCAGGACCGAGGGCAAAACGGTTCCGGCGGTTCCCGCCTCGGCGCCGCTTGCGCGGGCCGGCCCCGGTTCCGGCGGCAGTTCCCAGGGAAGATAGGGGCACAGGGCGAGCTTGAAGGAGTCCCGGAAAAGCTCCTGGAGTTCTTCGAATACCTTGTCGGAGAGGGAACAGAACAGGAGGGTATTTTCCGGTACGGACCAGCAGGCCTCGAAAAAGGCGGGGACGGGCAGCGTCTTCCCCAACAGCTCCAGACGTACCCCTTCCCGGATCGCCTCGCGTTGTTCCCGGTAGAGTTTTTTCTGTCCCGTTTCGGCCAATTTGTTCCGATCGGCCTCCAGAATCCGGAGCCGGAGCAGGGCCGGGGCGACCGATTTGCGGTCGACACGGAGGGAAAAGAGGAGATAGCGTCCCTGGGCATAGGAGGCGTAGGGAAACTCCGTATCCAGAGGATCATCCAGTCCGGTCCAACCGGTCGCCTTTTCGTCCGCCGTGCGCCAGACCGTTTGAAAGGCATTGTGACGAATCCGTTCGTTAAAAAAAGCCGGAAAATTGTCGGGCAGCGTGCCGATCAGCCGGTAGCGGGAAAATGTGAGCGTTCCTTTGCGTAAACCCATGTGTGCCTCCTTTAGGAAGGACGGACACTAACCCACATGGCAAGGATCTGTCAAGACCAATGCCGGCCCATTTTTCCGCATGGACAGCAGTTGTCATTTGTGATAGGGAAGATCCCAAAATCATCTCTAAGGTATTTAGATGCTTATAAAAAAAGTCGGAATAATCGCCAATATCGCCAAGGAGCAGTCACCGGCCTGCACGATCTCCCTGCGCGACTGGATGGTGGCCCGGGGGCTTGAGGTCTATCTGGAAGAGGGGATTGCTGCGAAGGTGGGCGACGCTGCCGGTGTGGAACGGGGCAGGCTCGGCTCGCTGGTCGATCTGCTCGTCGTCTTCGGCGGCGACGGAACGATCCTGCGTACCGCCCGCTTGGTCAGGGACCGGGACGTTCCCATCGTGGGGATCAACCTCGGCGGGTTCGGCTATCTGACCGAGGTCAACCTGAGCGAGATGTTCAGCGCCCTGGAGATCATCCTGGCCGGTCATTTCCAGACCGAAAAGCGGATGATGCTCGACGTGTCCGTGACCGGCGGCGACGAATCCCCCCGCGAGGGAACGGTCCTCAACGATGTGGTGCTCAATCGGGGGAATCTGTCACGCATCGTGGAACTGGAAACGACGGTGGACGACCTTTACATGACGACCTTCAAGGCCGACGGGATCATCATCGCGACGCCGACGGGCTCTACGGCCTATTCCCTGGCTGCGGGCGGTCCCATCGTCTTTCCCGAGCTCCATTCGATCGTCATCAACCCGATCTGTCCCCATACCATGACCAACCGGCCGATCCTCCTGCCCGAAGAGGCGGTGATCAAGGTCACCCTCTGGACGGCGGAGCAGGGGGCGACGCTGACCCTGGACGGGCAGGTGTCCTTTACGGTGAAATCGGGAGATACGATGACGATACGGAAATCCCGTCACGTGACGACACTGGTCTCCTCGCCCCACCGGGGCTATCTGGAGATATTGCGAACGAAATTGGGTTGGGTCGGCTCCCTGACGGGGGTTGCCGCCAGGAAGAGGCAGGATGCTTGCGGAACTGAACATCCGTAACTTTGCCATCATCGACGAGTTGCAGGTCGCCTTTGCCGAAGGACTGAACGTCATTTCCGGCGAGACGGGCGCCGGCAAGTCGATCATTATCGGCGCCGTGGGCCTGCTGTTGGGGGATCGGGCGAACGCCGACATGATCCGCTCCTTCGAGGAGGAGGCCGTCGTTGAGGCGCTCTTTAAGATCGGGCCCCGGGATCCATTGCGGGGGATGATCAGCGAGCGGGGGTTCGGGGACGGCGAAGAATTGGTGGTCCGCCGCGTCGTTTCCCGCTCCGGCAAGAACCGGATCTATCTCAACGGCGCGCTGGCCTCGCTGGCGACGCTGGCCGAGATCGGCGAATCGCTGATCAATATCTGCGGCCAGCACGAACATCAGATGATCCTGAAACCCGAGAACCATACCGAAATTCTCGACGAGTTCGGCGGACTGCTGGTGTTGCGCGCCACTTACCGGGAAGCGCACAGTCGGTATCGCCTGCTACAGGAGAAACTTGCGGGGCTTCAGGAACTGCGCAAGAAAAAGGAAGAGCGCCAGGAGCTGCTCCGCTTTCAGGTCGAGGAAATCGCGGCGGCGGAGCTTAGGGCCGGCGAAGATACGGCGTTGGGGGAAGAAAAAAAGATCCTCGTCAATGTCCAGAAGCTGATGGAACTGGCCGAGGGCGCCCATGAGACCCTCTACGGGAAGGGCGCTGCCGTGCTGTCCGAATTTCGCAATGCCGTTACGGCGGTCAAGGAGATCCGCAAGATCGATCCGGGACTGAAGCTCTCGGAGGGGGAAATGGACGAGCTGTACTACCGGATCGAAGAGGCCGCCTTTGCACTCCGCGACTATGCGAAACACCTCTGCTTCGATCCGGCCCGTCTGGAGCTGATCGAAGAGCGACTGGAACTTCTCGGACGGCTGAAGCGCAAGTACGGCGGGGCGCTGGATGCAGTGCTCCAAAAACAGGCCGAGGCGGAGGCGGAGCTCAGGAACATCGCTTCCGTCGAAGAGGAGATCGGACAGTTGGCCGAGTCTCTGGCTGCCGAACGGGAACGCCTTCAAAAGGCGGGAAAGGCCCTTTCGGTCCGGCGGCATAAGGCGGCCAGTGCCCTGAAAGAGACGATCGAGGCCGAGATCCGGACGCTCAGGATGGACAGCGCCCGATTCGAGGTCCTTTTTCGCGATCCCCCTGCGGGAGAGGCGGTCTTCAACGAAAACGGGATGGACGACCTGGAGTTTTATCTCTCGGCAAATGTAGGCGAGGAGCTCAAACCCCTGCGCGGGATCGCCTCGGGCGGCGAACTTTCCCGGATCATGCTGGCCGTCAAGCAGGCCCTGGCCCGCACGGGTTCCGTGGGGACCATCGTCTTTGACGAGGTGGACAGCGGCATCGGGGGGGCGACGGCGGAGATCGTGGGGCGAAAACTCAAGGAGGTTGCCTTGCACCATCAGGTCGTCTGCATCACCCATCTGCCCCAGATCGCCTGCTGCGGAGACCGCCATTACCAGGTCGCGAAGCGGATCGTCGGGGAAAGGACGCAGACTTCGGTGGTCGTTCTTGCCCCGGAGGAGCGCATAGAAGAGATTTCCCGCATGTTGGGGGGAGTGGAACTGACAGAAAAGACGCGGGACCACGCGCGGGAGATGCTGCGCGCCGCCGGCGGGTAATACCGCGTAACGATCGGGCTGCAAGGCCTGCTGTAGGAGTGAAAGATGCTGAGAAAAGCCCGTATCGGGGATGTCCGGACGATTCACCGACTGATCAACCTCTCGTCAGGGAGAGGGGAGATGCTTCCCCGTTCGCTCATGGATATCTATGGCAGTTTGAGGGATTTTTTTATCTATCAGGACGACGACAGTGAAGAGATCCTCGGGATCTGCGCCATGAGCATCGTCTGGGAGAATCTGGCGGAGATCCGCTCCCTTTACGTGGACGAGACGCACCGCAAGGAAGGGCTCGGTCGCAAGCTGGTGGAGGCCTGCATCTCCGAGGCGATCACGCTCCAGCTCTTCCGTATCTTCACCTTGACTTACAAGCATGAATTTTTCCGCCGGGTCGGTTTTAAGGATGTGGATCGCGCCACCTTGCCCGAGAAAATCTGGTCCGATTGCTTCCGCTGTTCCAAGTATCCCGATTTCTGCGACGAAGTCGCCATGATCCTGGAGCTGTGAGATGACGAGACGGCTATTGATTCTCTTGATGGTCCTTTTCTGCACGGCCGGCTGCGCCGGTCCGGCGAAAAAGGCGGCGCCGAGACCCGCCGCCCCTCCGGCGGTTGCCAAACCCGTCTCCCCTCCGGCGCTGGTCCGGTTGCCCGCCGACCGAATCCCGCTTTTTGCGGACGACCTGGATCCGGCCTCGCTTGAGGCGGCGATCGACAAGAGCCTCCATTTTTATGACCGCGCTGCCGGAAGCGGTCCCTGGAAGATGGACGACCGGGTCGTGACCGTGCGGGAGCTCAAGGAATCGCTGCTCGCCCTGCGGGAGATCCTCCGGTGCGGCGATTCGCCGGAGATCAGGCAGGCGAAGATTCGAGAGACCTTCGACGTCTATCAGTCGACCGGCTCGGACGGGAAGAATACGGTTCTCTTTACGGGTTATTTCGAGCCGATCATGAGAGGATCGCTGAAGAAAACGGCGCAGTACGCCTACCCGGTCTACAAGGTGCCGGAGGATGCCGTCTTCGTCAATCTCAACCGGTTCGGAGAGAAATACCAGTATGATCAGATTGTCGGACGGGTGAAGAACGG
Organism: Deltaproteobacteria bacterium; assembly: GCA_021817825.1. Classification (GTDB taxonomy): domain Bacteria; phylum Desulfobacterota; class Syntrophia; order Syntrophales; family UBA5619; genus JAKAFS01. Next base: position 12,667 of record JAKAFS010000091.1, read on the forward strand.
CGAGTTGAACCCCTATTACAGCCGCGCGGAGATCGAAGACGGCGGGGTTCTCGCCGGGCGTAATCTCGAGATTGCCTGGGTGGACGACCGGATCAGTCTCTTCTTCCTCCATACCCAGGGATCGGGGAAGATCCAACTGCCGGACGGAAAACTTTTGCAGGTCGGTTACGCCCTGAAGAACGGCCGTCCCTTCCAGAGTCTGTCGCGCTTTCTGGTGGACACGGGAAAGATCACGCCGCAGCAGATCTCCTATCAAGCGATCAAGCGGTATCTGCGGGAACATCCGGAGGAGCTCTCGGAAATCCTGGGACACAACGAGAGTTTCATCTTTTTTCGCGAAGTCACGCAAGGACCCGTCGGTTCCCTGGGCGAGATCGTGACGGGCGGTCGCTCTATCGCGACCGATGCGGCAGTCTTTCCGAAGGGTGGGCTGGCTTTCATGCAGGCGCGCAAACCGGTGTTCGACAAAGAGGGGAACGTGACGGCCTGGATTCCCTTTTCCCGTTTCGTTCTCAGCCAGGATGCGGGCGGCGTCATCAAGGGGGCGGGAAGGGTCGATCTTTTCTGCGGCAGCGGCGATGAGGCGGAGCGTTTGGCGGGGAGCCTGAGCGAGCGGGGAGCGCTCTATTTTCTCGTAAAAAAGCGGCCCAACAACCGTTGAACGGGCGCCTCTTGTTCGGACTCGGAAAAAAGCCAGTGCCCTGCCAGAACGGCCCCAAGCGGAAAAAGAGAGGAGTCGCGAAAAATAGAAAAAGGGGCGAGAAAATCCGGGCCGGCCGGCGATCTCAATACCGGTATTTCCCCCTTTTCGCCCCTGGCGTCTCATCCTTATCCTTCTGAATTCTCGGGCAGTTAAGTAATACAAAGCCCGATGCCCGTCAAACCGCCGCCATTGTTGAGCCGCTTTTTTTTTATGTTCCATCATCATTAAAAATATTAGATTTTTCTTGATTGTTGTTTTTTTTTATGTTAGGGGTACCCCCAAGTTTACTCTGTGCGGCGGGATTCCTTACTGAATCCACCGCACAAAGGATGCTGAATCGCATTTCCGATACCTGTTGCGTGCAGGGTGTACATCGATACAGAGTTCTTTCGGTTGCTGGCAGTGCTGTAGGTGTTTGCACCTGAGTTGGGGTGCCCGATAGTGGTTTGACCACCCTGAGGTGGCGACGCGTAATGTTCCATTGATTAACTACTAACGAAAGGGGGACAAAAGGAAATGACGAAGGCAGAGTTGATTGCAGTAATGGCGGATGAGGCGGGCGTGACGAAGGCGGCAGCGGCAAAGGCGTTGGAGGCCTATACCGTAGCGGTTGCCAAGGAACTCAAGAAGAGCGGTAAGCTCGGATTGGTGGGGTTCGGAACCTTTTCCGTCGTGAAGAGGAAGGCCCGCGAGGGAAGAAATCCCCAGACCGGCAAAACCATCAAGATCGCCGCCAAGCGGCTT
>JAKAFS010000178.1 GCA_021817825.1 Deltaproteobacteria bacterium
AGGGCCAGGGGGATCAGGACGACAATGATGAGGGCATTGAATATGACCGCCGACAGGATGGCGCTTTGTGGCGTCGACAGGCCCATGATGTTCAGGGCCGCCAGACCCGGATAGATTCCCGAGAAGGCGGCGGGCAGAATGGCGAAATATTTGGCCACGTCGTTGGAGATGCTGAAGGTGGTGAGGGTGCCCCGTGTCATGAGGAGCTGCTTCCCGATCCCGACGATCTCGATCAGCTTCGTGGGATTGGAGTCGAGGTCCACCAGGTTTCCGGCCTCCTTCGCCGCCTGCGTCCCCGTGTTCATGGCCACGGCCACGTCCGCCTGGGCCAGCGCCGGCGCGTCGTTCGTCCCGTCTCCCGTCATGGCGACCAGATGACCCTGGGCCTGGTACGTGCGGATCAGATTCAGCTTCGTCTCCGGCGTCGCCTGTGCCAAAAAGTCGTCCACGCCCGCCTCGGCGGCAACCGCTGCCGCCGTGAGCGGATTGTCTCCGGTGATCATGACGGTCCGGATGCCCATACGCCGCAGTTCGGAGAAGCGTTCTCGGATGCCCCCCTTGACCACGTCGTTCAAGCGAATGACCCCCAGGACCCGGGACCCTTCGACGACGACCAGCGGCGTGCCTCCCTGGATCGCGATTTCGTTGACCGTCGACTTCGCCTCCTCGGGGAAACGGCTGTCCTTTGCTTGTAAGTAGGCTTCTATCGCATCGGCCGCCCCCTTGCGGATTTCCCGTCCGTCAAGATTGACGCCGCTCATGCGGCTCTGGGCCGAGAACGGGATGAAACGGGCCCCCAGGGTTTTAATGTCTCGTTCCCGGATGCCGTATTCCTTTTTTGCCAGGATGACGATGCTTCTTCCTTCAGGCGTCTCGTCGGCCAGGGATGCGAGCTGGGCTGCATCCGCCAGTTGCTGCGGCGTTGTCCCCTCCACGGGCAGGAATTCTGTCGCCTCGCGGTTGCCTAACGTAATGGTGCCGGTCTTGTCGAGTAAAAGGACGTCCACGTCGCCTGCGGCTTCAACAGCCTTGCCCGACATGGCAATGACATTCGCCTGGATCATGCGGTCCATGCCGGCGATGCCGATGGCGGAGAGGAGGCCGCCAATGGTGGTCGGAATGAGGCAGATCAGAAGGGCGACAACGACGGTCATGGTGACGGGCGACCCCTGCCCCATCGCCCGGACACTGTAAATCGAAAAAGGAACAAGAGTCACGGTGGCCAGAAGAAAGATCAGTGTCAACCCGGCAAGCAGGATGTCGAGGGCGATCTCGTTCGGCGTTTTCTGCCGTCTGGCCCCTTCCACCATGGCGATCATCTTGTCCAGAAACGTCTCACCCGGGTTTGCCGTGATGCGGACGATGAGCCAATCCGACAGCACACGGGTACCGCCGGTCACGGCGCTTCGATCCCCGCCGCTTTCCCTGATCACCGGGGCACTCTCCCCCGTGATCGCGCTCTCATCGACGGATGCGACGCCGACGGTCACCTCCCCGTCGCCGGGAATGGTGTCTCCGGCTTCCACAAGGACGAGGTCCCCCTTCTTGAGCTGCGAACCGGGGACGACGCGGGCCATTGAATTCCGATCCGGTTCCTGAAGCAGCTTTGCCGTAACGTCCCGCCGAGTGCCCTTCAGAGATCTTGCCTGGGCCTTGCCCCTTCCTTCCGCCGTGGCTTCGGCGAAGTTGGCGAACAGCAGGGTGAACCACAGCCAGAGACTGATGGCCATGATGAAGGAGGTTCTCTCCTCGCCATGGCCGGAGAGGGCCTGGAAAAAGAGCAGCGTCGTCAGGATGCAACCGACCTCCACGACAAACATCACTGGATTTTTGACAAGGTGCAGTGGGTTGAGTTTGACGAAGGCATCGACGAGCGTCCGCCGGAGTATCCGTTTGTCAAGAAGCGAGAAGGATTTTACCTTTGCGTTCATGAGCTCCCCCCGTTATCGAATCCAGGCCAGATGTTCGGCAATCGGCCCCAGCGCGAGAGCAGGTATGAATGTCAGCGCGCCCACCAGCATGATCACCGCCACCAGGAACAGTACAAACAGCGGCGTATGCGTGGGCAGCGTGCCTGCCCCGGCGGGGACAAGCTTTTTGCGCGCCAGCGACCCGGCCGCCGCCAGAACGGGTATCATGAGCCAGAATCGCCCGATGAGCATGGCGCAGCCGAGGATTGTGTTATAGAAGAGCGTATTGGCATGCAAGCCGGCAAAAGCGCTGCCGTTGTTGTTCGCCGCCGAAGAGAAGGCGTAGAGAATCTCGGAAAAGCCGTGGGGGCCGGCATTGAAGATGCCGTCAAGCCCCGGCTTGGTGACAACGGCAAGGGCCGTGCCGATCAGGACGACGGCTGACGGGATAAGGATGACGAGAGAGGCCATCTTGATTTCGAAGGCTTCGATCTTCTTGCCGAGGTATTCCGGCGTGCGGCCCACCATGAGCCCCGCCACGAACACGGTGATCAGAACGAACATCAGCATGCCGTACAGGCCGGAGCCCACGCCCCCGAAGACGATCTCGCCCAGCTGTATCAGCCAGAGGGGCACAAAACCGCCCAGCGGCGTGAACGAATCGTGCATGGCGTTGACGCTCCCGTTGGAGGCGGCAGTCGTCGCAATAGCCCAGAGAGCGGAATTCGCGATGCCGAACCTGACCTCCTTGCCTTCCATGTTGCCGCCGGACTGGAGGGCGCCGGCGGACTGATCGACGTCTATCTGCCTGAAAGAGGCATTACCGGCCTGTTCACTCAGCAGGCTGATCCCCAGCAGTGGCATGAAGATGATCATCATGGCAGCGAGCAGCGCCCATCCCTGTTTCATGTCCCCCAGCATCCTGCCGAAGGTGATGCAAAGCGCCGCCGGGATGAGAAGAATGGCCAGCATCTCGGCGAAATTGGACAGCGGCGTCGGATTTTCGAGCGGGTGGGACGAGTTGGCGTTAAAAAAGCCTCCGCCGTTGGTTCCCAGTTGTTTGATGGCCACCTGGCTTGCCGCGGGTCCCAGGCGAATCTCCTGCCCGGATACGGCATGGCCATTTTCATCCTTTGTTTGTTCCAGGAGCTGAACCGTAGCGGGGCTGTTTAGTGTCTGCACGACGCCCTGGGAAACGAGGAAGAGCGCTAGGACCAGCGAAAGGGGCAGAAGGATATAAACGATCGAGCGCGTCAGATCCACCCAGACATTTCCGATGGTCCCGGAGAGGGTTCTCTTCATGCCCCTCACCAAAGCCAGCAGTACGGCCATTCCCGACGCTGCGGAAGCGAAGTTCTGGACGGCCAGCCCCACCATCTGCGTAAGGAAGCTCATTGTCGTTTCGCCGCCGTAGGCCTGCCAGTTCGTATTGGT
>JAKAFS010000179.1 GCA_021817825.1 Deltaproteobacteria bacterium
GCGCCCAGGTCTGACCGCCCACGCCTTTGACCCCTTCCGAGACCATGTACCGGTAGCGCCGGACGCCCACATCCTGTTTGGCTTCGTCGTCGGCGACCACACCCTCCACGGTCACTTTGCCCCAGGGCATGTTCAGTCCGCCCCGCTTGTTGACGACATCCACTGCCAGCAGTGCGCCTTCCTTCTGGGTCTCAGCCACCGCCGCGAACGGTCCGGTGAGTGGAAGCAGGATGCCGACCTTTATCTTGTCGGGATTTGCCGCCAGGGCGTTTCCGTAACCAAAAGCACTGACAAACACCAAGATCGAAAGTAAAATCAAAAACTTTTTCATTTTCGCCTCCTCCTGGTTAAGTAGTCCGGTTTGAGATCTCCTATGTACGGCTTGGTTGCATATCACCCCCTTCGTATGGTTGCCAAAGGACGTTGATTAAAAGGATTTTACTTTTTGGAGACGCGAGTATAGAAAGAGAGATCATACCTGTCAAGATAATTTATCATCCTCGTTGCAGAGTCCGTGACCGGGTGGCCGCCTATTTCTTTGTAAATGTTTATTTTTTCATGATGGGAAAAAACATTTGACAGCTGGTCTGATGAGTAGTACGAACAACCATCACCCGCCGCCGGAAGGCAAGTCGTGCAAAGCGATTTGAAGTGGACATCCGTGTGATCCTATTTTATGCTTTACACCCGGGCAACCCGCCGGACAGAGGGGGTGCTCAGCAGGTTTCTGGAGGTCGTTGCAATGCCAATCTATCATATCGCCGAAATGAAAAAGATCAATCCCGACGTGAATCCCGCCATGATCATGCAGACCGTGACGGGGGAATTCATGAAGGCAGGTATCGTCACGAAACCCGCCGGTGAAGGCCCTCCGCTGCATATGCATCCCAACGAGGAACAGTTCACGCTGATCCTGGAAGGAAAACTCCACATGATTCTGGGGGATGAAGATTGTATTGTGGAGCGGGGCGATCTCATCCACATCCCCAGATTGACCCAGCACCGGAGCCGGGCAGTAGGGGGTACAGCCGTTTTTTTTACGGTCAAATATCCTGCCGGGAGCGGAGATCTCAATCAGGATTATAACAAGGTCGAAAACGCCGCGGAGGCGGAAAAGAAATTTCCGGGAAAGCAGGGCTGAGAAGATCGAAACGGGCTGGGATTGACCGGGAGCGCTTCCCGCAAGCCCCGCCTTGTCGGCGGGGTTGAGGAGCGCAATAAGGAGCAGATTTCTTACTTTCGGTGGCCCTGTTCATTTGGGGGCTCGGGCTGCCTTATCCCCTGATCCAGTTTCTCTGATGAGGAAACCTCCATGGACATGTTCCAGAACCTTTTCTTCGGATTTGGCGTTGCGCTCTCCTTGCAGAACCTTCTCTATTGCTTTCTCGGCTGTCTGCTGGGCACCTTGATCGGCGTCCTGCCGGGGATCGGACCGCTTGCAACCATCGCGATGCTGATGCCGATCACGTTCAACCTCTCGGCTGTTTCGGCGCTGATCATGCTGGCGGGCATTTTTTACGGCGCCCAGTACGGCGGTTCGACGACCGCCATCCTCGTCAACCTGCCCGGGGAGACTTCGGCGGTGGTGACGTGCATGGACGGCTACCAGATGGCGCGGCAGGGCCGGGCCGGAGTGGCGCTGGCGATCGCCGCCCTGGGTTCTTTTTTTGCCGGCACCTTCTGCACGCTGCTGATTGCATTGTTTGGGCCGCCGATCGCCGAGATGGCCCTCAAGTTCAATTCTCCGGAATACTTCTCGCTGATGTTCATGGGTTTGGTGGCTGCCGCGGTCCTGGCCCAGGGTGATATGGTCAAGTCGCTCGCGATGGTGGTGCTGGGTCTGCTGCTGGGCAGTGTGGGGACCGACGTCGATTCCGGATGGGCACGCTTCAGTTTCGATCTGATCGAATTGACCGACGGCATCGGCTTCGTCGTCGTCGCCATCGGGGTCTTCGCCTTGGGCGAAATCGTCAACAACCTTGGGGAGATAGAGGAGCGTCAAGTGTTCACCTCCAAGGTCGGGACCCTCTTTCCGACCCCTGCGGACGTAAAGCGGTCCATCGGTCCGATCCTCCGCGGGACCATTCTCGGGGCCTTCTTCGGCGTCCTGCCCGGCACCGGGCCGGCAATCGCCTCATTTTCGTCGTATATGGTCGAGAAGAAGGTCGCGAAAGACCCGGCGCGGTTCGGCCACGGGGCGATCGAAGGCGTCGCGGGACCCGAAGCGGCGAACAATGCGGATGCGCAGTGCAAGTTCATCCCGATGCTCACACTCGGGATTCCGGCGAGCGGCACCATGGCGCTGATGCTGGGCGCCCTCATGATTCACGGCATTGCACCCGGTCCGACGGTGATGACCAAGAATCCCGATCTCTTCTGGGGGCTGATCGCTAGCATGTGGGTCGGCAATCTGATGCTCGTCCTGCTCAACCTTCCGTTGATCGGCCTCTGGGTGAGCCTGCTCAAAGTGCCCTATCGTCTGCTGTTCCCCGCCATCATGGTCTTTTCCTCGATCGGAATATACAGTATCAACAACAGTCCGTTCGATATCTATCTCACGGCGGTGTTCGGCTTACTCGGTTTTCTCTGGCTGAAACTCGGATGCCCGCCGGCGCCGTTGATGCTGGGGTTTGTCCTGGGACCGATGATGGAGGAAAACCTGCGGCGGGCGATGCTGATCTCGCGCGGCGATCCCATGGTCTTCCTGAGACGGCCGATCAGTCTCGGATTCGTCATCGCCACGGTGCTGATTGTGATCCTGATGGCGGCGCCGGCCATGCGCAAAAAGCGCGGCAGCATCACCGGCTGATGGCTCAGATCGCTGTTGTTGTGAACCGCCGGCCGGTGGGCAGCCGCAGGCGCTGCGGGATATGGTCTTGACCGGCGGAGAGAAGGTGTTATCAATGTCATCCCAACCCAAACCAAGAAAGGAGTCACCACCATGAAGAAGAGGTACGCAATGATGCTGGCAGTGCTGCTCGCACTGACGGCGGGCATCGCATTCGCCCAGGATTACCCGACAAAGCCGATCAATCTGATCATTCCGTTCGCTCCCGGCGGCGCTTCAGATGTGGTCGCGCGGATCATCTCCCCCTTGATGAGCAAGGAACTGGGGCAGCAGATCGTCGTGGACAACCGTGCCGGCGCCTCCGGTAACATCGGCGTCGCCTATGCGGCGCGGGCCTCCAATGACGGGTACAATGTCCTGCTGGGCAACATCGGCACCATGGCGATCAATCCGGCGCTCTTTAAAAAATTTCCGGTCAAGCCTGTGCGCGATTTCGTCGCCGTCACCCAAGTGGTTGATGCACCGACGGCCCTGGTCCTCCATCCATCGA
>JAKAFS010000180.1 GCA_021817825.1 Deltaproteobacteria bacterium
GTGTAACCGCAGGGCATGGCGCCATGGCGGTGTACGCAGTGAACGTGCCGGTATCCGTTGGGGGCATGGATGTGTGTCCGGGCGATATCATCCACATGGATGAGGACGGGGCGGTCAAATTTCCCGTGGACAAGCTGGAGGCTGTGCTGACAAACGTGCAGGCCTTGCAGAAACAGGAGGCCGACCGCATGGGACGGTTGCAGAAGGCCACCTCGGCAGCCGAAGTACGCGCCATTTTCGGCGGGCAATCCTACGCAAAAAAATAGCGCAGCGAACAAACAATTTCTCTTGACTTTTTGTCCGCCATGCCATATGAGGGCGGCACAGCGGGAATTTACAGGTCAATTGCTCCGCTATACAAATGTGCTAAAGTGCCGGAGATGGATCACGGACCCGCGCTTTGGCGCGGGTTTTTTTATTATCCGGCAGGCAACGGGGCAGCGGGAAGGCTGTTCCTGTTCATGATAGGGTAAACCAATTCACTATAGGAGAACGTACATGCAAATTTCATCGGAAAGCGTCAAGATCGGACATCCGGATATCGTCGCGGACACGATCGCGGCCAACATCATCGCCACCATTCTGGATCGTGAACATAAAAAAGGAATGACGATCGACACGATGCCCCACTGCGGCATCGAGGTCTTTCTCGGCAAGGGGCTCTGCGTCGTCGGCGGCGAAGTGAGCACGCGGGCCTGGATTGATCTCGACAAATGCGTACGGGAGACGGTTCTCGGCCTCGGCTACAACGACTCGGCAGTCGGTCTGAACGGCAACTCCCTCGGGGTGCTCAACGCCATCATCCCCCAGTCACCCGACATCAACATCGGCACCCGCGCCGATTCCGGCAAATACAAGGAGATCGGCGCCGGCGACCAGGGGATCATGTACGGCTACGCCTGCGACGAGACCCCGGAGCTTCTCCCCCTCACCTACGTCCTCGTCAACCGCTTGATGCGGGCATTCGAGTCCTGTGGCGATCCACTGTTCGCACCGGACGGCAAGGGACAGGTCTCGATAGACTATGATGAGGAGACGGGAAAGCCGCTCCGGGTGGTCAAGGTCCTGATGTCCAACGCGATCGATTACCGTTATGCGAAGGGGAAGAACCACTGTGCGATCGAAAAGCGGGCCAGGAAGATCGCCTTCGACTGCCTGAAGGACTCCATCGACAAAAAGACGGAATTTCTCTTCAATCCCACCGGGGAGTGGAAGGCGGTGAACTCCTGCAGTGCGGCAGATTCCGGTGTGACCGGCCGCAAGCTGGTCGTCCAGTGCTACGGCGGCTACCCGGGCGCCCAGATGGGAGGCGGCGCCGTTGTGAACAAGTCGCCGGAGAAGGTGGACTGTTCCGCCGCCTTCGGTTCGCGCTATGTGGCGAAGAACATCGTCGCGGCAGGTCTGGCGAAAAAGTGCTCGGTACAGCTCGCTTACGCGATAGGCATTGCCCGACCCTTCTCGATCTACGTCAATACCTTCGGCACGGGAAAAATCACCGACAAGAAGCTGGAGAAGGTGATCGGGAAGCTGTTCGACCTCACGCCGGCGGGAATGATCCAGCGCTTCGACCTGCTCAACAGCGATATCTACCGGCGGATCCCCCGCACCCTCTTTATGGACAATTACCCCTGGGAGAGGACGGACATGATCAAACAGCTGAAGAAGGAGGCGGGAAGGTAGTCCGACTGCCGCTACGCTCGACCTGCGTGACGAAAGACGCCCCAACAGGATGGCCTGCGGGGCGTTTTTCGTATGAAGTGAATTGAAAGCATTGGGCTTTTATGCCTGCTACAGACCAAAGTAAACAGAGAGAGTCGCTCATGTCCTGCGCGCAGCGATATAGCGGAGGAGATGGACATGGGGACCCTCATCGCCGTGGTTTTCCTCATCCTCTATAAGACCCGTTTCCAGAACAGCGAAAGCGGAGAAATGGTCCTTCAGGTCTTCATGGGTAAAGTAATGGGTCGGCCTGCCCGGTTTGCTTTCGAAAGTATTTTCCTCGACCTTCTGCCCTTTGCCGTAAGTCGGTTCCCTTTCGGAGAAAACGGTGAAAAAGAGGACACCCCCGGACCGAACTTGAGCAGCGCATTTACCGATGATGGTCCTGCGGTCGGAGTCACGGAAAAGATGCAGTACGTTGAAGCAGTAGACGGCGTCATAGAGCTCATCGTTAAAGGGCATGTCGAGCACCGAACCCCGAAAATGTCGGACGAGGGTATTCGGGAAAGTGGAAAGGCCGATGGCGACGTCGGAGACCTCGATCCCGTGGACGGCAAATCCATTCGCGGCAAAAAAATCGCTGTGCCGTCCATAACCGGAGCCGGGGATAAGGATCTTCCGCACACCCTCCTTCCGAAAGAACTCCATCGCCTGGAGGGCCGTCCTGCTGGGGGAACTCCCCCAGATCCGTCCCTCCTTCGCAAACCGCCTGTTCCAGTAATTCTGCATTCCCACCTCCCGTATTTCGTCCGGATATACCCCATCTCCCCACCATTCGGCCAGAGATATCTTGCCTGTCGGTCCTGTCGATACCTGCGGGCACGCTTCGACACACTGAAAATCCTTCGACAAAAGCGCAATGACCGGGTAACATGAGATCAAAAACCAAGGAGCAGCGTGCATGCAAAATATCGATGTCCTCTGCATCGGGGCGACTTCCTATGATTTTGTTTTCCGGGTGAAACACCATCCGGGATCCGATGAAAAGACCACCGCCGACGCCATTATCCGCTGCGGCGGCGGACCGGCAGCCAATGCCGCCGTCACAGTGGCCCGCATGGGACTGAGATCGGCCTTTGCCGGGTACCTGGGAGCCGATATCTTCGGTCAGCTGCATCTTGAAGAACTAAAGGCGGTAGGCGTCGATACGGGGCTTGTCGTTCGAGGAAGATACCCGACACCTCTCTCCAGCGTTCTGGTGAGCCCTTCAGGAGAGAGGTCTTTGGTCAATTATCGTGATGCGGATTCCGTGCTTCCTGCGGAAAGTATTGATTTTTCCACCATTCATCCCGAAGTGATTCTGTTTGACGGTCATGAACCGGAAATTTCCCTCCCGCTGATGAACGATGCCCATGCCAAAGGCATCAAAACCGTTCTCGATGCCGGATCATTGAACAAAGGGACATCCCGGCTTTTTGATCGAGTCAGCCATCTGGTCTGTTCCGAGAGATTTGCCTGTGAATTGACCGGGGCGTCGTCACCGGACAAGGCCATGGAAAGCTTCGTTTCCCATTCCCAGTGTGTCGTCATCACCCTTGGCAAGAACGGTCTGATCTGGAAGAACTCGGGGGGGAAAGGGCGAATCCCGGCTTTCCCGGTTGATGTGGTGGACTCGACT
>JAKAFS010000092.1 GCA_021817825.1 Deltaproteobacteria bacterium
GGGATTTCCCATCTCCGCAATCGCAAGCCCCATCAGGTTTCGGGCGGCGAGCGGCAGCGCTGCGCCATCTGTCAGGCACTGGCCCGGCGACCGGAGGTCCTGCTTCTCGACGAACCTTTTTCCTCTCTCGACGTCATCACCCGCAGCGGCCTAAGAGAAGAGCTCAAGGCCGTCAAGCAGACCCTGGCCTGCCCGATCCTCTATGTGACCCACGATATCAACGAAGCCCTTTTTCTGGCCGACGAGATCGTCCCCCTCGTGGAGGGAAAAATCGACCGCGATTGGCTGCAAAGGACGATCGCCGGGGCGCCGCCGACCGATGCCTCGCCCAGGGCCGTACGGCAACCGCGTCTGGCCCTGGTTTACTAGTTATAAAGGAGCCACCCCTCATGAACATCGGCACTTATAGTTACGAAGAGTACGTCCAACTGGTCAAGTCTTTCCACGGCTCCCTCGCGCCGGGGCTTCTCATCGGCGGCTTCATCGTCGATCTGGCCCTGAAAAGGCTCCCCGAGGGGGAATTCTTCGACGCCATCTGCGAAACCCCCGTCTGCCTCCCTGACGCCATTCAGCTCTTGACCCCCTGCACGATCGGCAACGGCTGGCTCACGGTTTTCGACTTCGGCCGCTTCGCCGTCACCCTTTACGAAAAGCAGGGCGGCGAGGGGGTGCGGGTCTTTCTCGACAGGGAAAAGCTCAAGGCCTGGCCGGAACCCTACCACTGGTTCTTCAAGCTGAAGACGAAAAAGGAACAGAACTATCAGGAGTTGCTCGATCAGATCAAGGCGGGAGGGCATGGGATGCTCGGCGTGCAGCGGGTCCGCGTGGAGCCCGAGAAGCTCCGGAGGCCGAAGCTCGGCGCCGTAGGCACCTGCGCTGTCTGCGGCGAATCCTACCCCCTGGCCCACGGCGACCGCTGCAAGGCCTGCCGGGGAGAATCGCCCTATCTGGAGATGGCCCCCGCGGTCTGAAATTCCCCGCAGATAAGGGCTTCCTCGAACAACCGCCACGAGGACGACGGTTGCGATTGTGCGACGCCCGCCTGCCGGATCGTGGATTGGAGCGTCACCAGGCGATTGCTTTATATTATCTTGTCCAACTCGCCCAGATCTTCGGCAGTCAGCTTCCAGCTCGCCGCCGCGACGTTTTCTTGGAGCTGCTCCCCATTCATGGCCCCGGCGATGACCGAACCCAACCAGGGGTGGGCAAGAAGCCAGCTGATCGCCAGGTCGCCGATCCGATGGCCGCGCGCCTGAGAAAAGCGTTCTAATTGATCCAATATCTCATAGTTGGCCGCGGTCATCACATCGCTGTAGATGGGCATCGGAGCCGCATTGGCCTGACGCGCGCCGGCCGGGGCCTCTTTCCCCTGCCGATACTTGCCGGTGAGAAAACCGGAAGCCAGCGGTCCCCAGGGGATGATCCCGACGCCGTGCGCAAGGCAGGCCGGGACAAGCTCTTTTTCGATCTTCCGGTCCAGGAGATTGTAGCGCGACTGCATGGCAATAAAAGGTTCGAGATGGCAAGCACGCGCCGTCCAGGCGGCTTCGGAAAGCTGCCAGCCGGCAAAGTTGCAGCAGGCGACGTAACGGACTTTGCCGCTTTTAACCGTATCGTCCAGCGCCCGGAGGGTTTCTTCGATCGGCGTTTCCGGATCCGGATAGTGCAGGTAATAGAGGTCGATATAATCCGTAGCGAGACGTTTCAAGCTGGCCTCCACCGCCGCGACAATGTGCCGGCGCGAGCCGGGCAGCTCGCTTTTTCCGACGCTCCGGGGATTGCCGAATTTGGTCGCGATGATCGCCTCTGACCTTCTTCCTTTCACCGCTTTGCCGACCAGTTCCTCGGAACGGCCATCGTTGTAGGCCGCGGCGGTATCGATGAAATTGATACCCCTGTCCAGTGCCTGCGAAAGCACATCCAGTGAAGCTTGCTCGTTCGCCCTCCCCCCGAAGTTATTTCCTCCGAGGCCTACGACCGACACCTTAAGACCGGAGTCGCCAATTTTGCGGTATTCCATGCTTCATTCTCCCGAGGGCGCCATAAGCCGAAGTATCATAATCACCAGGTTCGGCCGGGGGTCGCAGTGCATTTGACAATTTCGGCAATGTCCGCCGACCGCATTTTCATGCTCAACGATTCAACAGCATCCACAGCTTCTCGGAGGTGAGGGGGAGCTCCTTCACCCGGACCCCTGTCGCGGCCCGGACGGCATTGAGGATGGCCGGGGTGGTGGCGACGTTCGCCGGCTCGCCCACACCCTTGGCCCCGAAGGGACCCGTGGGCTCGGGCTTCTCGACGATCAGGCAGGTGACCTCGGGAACATCCATGGCCGTGGGGATGAAGTAGTTGCTGAAATTCAGATTCTGGATCGCCCCGTTTTTGAGAACGATCTCCTCCATCAGGGTGCCCCCCATCCCCATGGCCACGGCCCCTTCGATCTGCCCCGTGACGCCATGGAGATTGATCACCTTGCCCACATCGTGGGAGGCCACGACATCCAGCACTTCCACCTCCCCCGATTCCACGTCGACGCAAACCAGGGCCGCCTGGGTGGCGAAGGCATAGGTCCCCATGGGAACCCCCTGACCGGTTTTCTTGTCCAAGGGTTCCACGGGGGGGAGGAATCGACCCATGGTGACAGGGGCAGCGCCTGTCCCGCGCAGACGCTTGACCGCTTCGGCCAGCGAGACCCGCCGTTCCGGCGCGCCGGGATGATAAAAGACCTCCTGAGCGAGGAGGACTTCGTCGGCCCGGACCCCCAGGGCCTTTGCGGCGGTCCCCTGCAGCATGGCTTTCATGTTCTGCGCCGCGATCTCGACGCAGCGGCCTGCCACATAGGTGAGCTTGCTCGACCCCGCGGACCCCGTGTCCGGGAAGCTGCTGTCCGCGGTGCGCAACTGGACCTGTTCCAGACGACACCCCAAGACCTCAGCCACGATCTGGGCAAAGAGGGTGGAGGAGCCCTGACCCACGTCCACGGTATTCACGTAAAGGGTGAACGCCCCCGCATCGCTCGCCTCGAGGCGCGAGACCGACGGCCGCGCCGAGGCCACGGCGCCGATCCCGTAATACATACAGGCCACGCCCCAGGCATACCGCTTCGCGCCGGCAGGAGGCGGCACCGGCCTTTTAGCGACCTCATCACGCACCTGTTCGATCGTCTCGACGAGCCCCACGGAGTTGCCCAGCCGTTGCCCCGTGTGGGTGACGGAACCCGGCTTGAAGGCATTTTTCAAGCGGATCTCGAAGGGGTCCAGCTGCAAGGTCTCCGCCAGGATATCCACCTGGGATTCATAGGCGAGGGCCATCTGGGGCACGCCCAGCCCGCGCATGGCGCCGGCGATGGGATTGTTGGTGTAGACGACCCGCACCCGCACCTGGATGTTGGGAACTTCATAGGGGCCTGCGGCATGGACCATGGCCTTGGCCATGACCGTGGGGCTCCAGGAGGCATAGGCCCCGCCATCGCCTACGACGTCCGCTTTCACGCCGATGATCTTGCCGTCCTTGGTGGCGGCCGTGGTGTAATCCACCACGAAGGGGTGCCGTTTGGTGGCGACCCGGACATATTCTTCCCGGGTGAAGACCATCTTGGCGGGCCTTCCGGTCTTGAAGCTGGCCAGGGCGGCGTAGTAGCCGTGGGCGAGCCCCCGCTTATCCCCAAAGGCGCCGCCGATCGGGCCGCCGATGATCCTCACTTTCTCCATCGGCAGTCCCAGGGAGGCTGCGATATCCTCATGATCCACCGTGATTTCCTTGCTCGGCGTCCAGATCGTCATCTGGTCGCCGTCGTAGGTGGCGACCCCGGCCCCGACCTGAAGGCAGGCATGCTGCACCATCGGGCTCCGGTAGGTGTTGTGGATCACGACGTCCGCCTTTTTCAGCGCCGCCTCGAAATCGCCCTTGATGAGGGGCCGATCGAGGAGGACGTTGCCGTTTTCGTGGATCTGGACGGCGCCGGGGGCCAGCGCTTCCTCGGGCGAACAGAGGGCCGGCAGGTCTTCGTACTCCACCCGGATCAGCGCCAGGGCCGCCTCGGCCGCTTCCAAGGTTTCCGCGGCGACCAGGGCCAGGGGATCGCCGATGAAGCGGACCTTGTCGGCACAGAGGACCGGCTGGTCACAGACCGGGAAACCCACGAGGTTCCGGCCGGGGATGTCTTTGGCGGTGTAGACGGCCACGACGCCGGGCTGGACCTCGGCCTTCGCCGTATCGATTTTCACGATCCGCGCATGGGGCCGGTCGCTGCGCAGCACCTTGAGATGAAGCATGTCGGGAAAGGAGACATCCTCGGCATAGCAGGCCTTGCCCCGCAGCAGGTCCTGGATATCGACCTTGGGGACGGCCTTGCCGATCTGTTTGTAGGCCTCGTTCATCGCTTACCCCCTTCCTTTCGGCATCCGTTCCGCCGCCACCTGGACGGCGCGGATGATCTTCGTATAGCCGGTGCAGCGGCACAAATTTCCGGAGATCCCCTTTTTCACCTCCGCAACCGTGGGCCGGGGGTTTTCTTCCAAGAGGGCCTTGGCCGAAAGCAACATGCCCGCGGTACAATAACCGCATTGCACCGCCCCTTCTTCCAGGAAGGCCTGCTGTAGCGGATGGAGCTGCTCATCGACCGCCAACCCCTCTACAGTCAAGATCTCGGCGCCGTCGGCCTTGGCGACAGGAATGAGGCAGGAGGTCACGCTCTTGCCGTTCATGATGACGGTGCAGGCCCCGCACTCCCCTTCCCCGCATCCTACCTTCGTTCCCGTGAGGCCCAGATCTTCCCGGAGAAAGTCGACCAGCAAGCGGTCCGCCGGAACGTCTCGTTCCACCTGATTTCCATTCACCCTCATGCGCACTTTCATCGCCCCTGCTCCCGTTTCTTGGTCTCATCCACCAGGCTCTGGATCTCTCTTGTCAAATAAAGCCGGACCATCTCTTTGCGATAGGTTGCGCCGCCCCGGATGAGGCTCGATCGGGGATTGGCCTCGGCGGAGGCGATCCGGGCCGCCTCGGCAATCGCTTCTTTCGAGATGGCGACCGATTCCAGATAGGCCTCGGCGCCTCTTGCCCGGTAGGGCCTGTCCGCCACCGGCCCGATCGCGATCCTCGCCTTCTCCACGCGGTTCAGGGAAGGATCGAAGCGGAGCGCCAAGGCGCCGTTCAGCATGGGCAAGGTCAGGGCCTTGCGTCTCGCCATCCGGAAGAACCCGGTCGCCCCGTTTTCCTCCATTTTCCTGAACCGGATTTCGGTTACCGCCTCCTTGGTGGGATCTACCGTGGACAGGCCGATGCCCTGATAGGCCTCTTCGAGAGGGAGCCAACGCTCCGCGCCCACGGACAGGACCTTGAGCTCCGCCTCGAGGGCCAGCAAGGGAATGGCCGCGTCGGCAGCCGGCTGGGCGCTGACGATGTTGCCGACGAGCGTCCCCACCTGGCGAATCTGTGGCGACCCCACCTGGGAGCAGCCCTCGGCCAGGGCCGCGGCCTCTTGCCGGAGCAGCGGGTGCTTTGCCGCCTGGGCATGGGTGACGGCGGCACCGATACGAATCCAGCCGTCCAGGGCTTCGATCTTTTTGAGCTCCAAAATTCCGGTGATATCGACGAGCCGATCCGCGCGACAGCCCCCCCGTTTCAGTTGCAGGACCAGGTCCGTCCCCCCGGCAATCAGACGCCCCTTCCCCCCGGCTTTTTCCAGGAGGGTCAGGGCCTCGGAAAGGGTTTGCGGTTTTTCGTAGGCACTCCAGTTCATAAAGATCCTTTCAGCACGTTTTCCGACAGCAAATTACAGGCCGGCCGGTCCGGGAGGGGCCTTGATGATGATGGTCCGCAAGGGCTTGTCCGGATCAAGATTGATCGTCGTATGATCGGTCCCCGCCGGGATATAGACGAAGGTTCCCGGACCCATGGGAAGTTCGCCCGTTGCCGTCTTCGACACCCCCTTGCCGTCGAGGACGTAGATAATTTCCTCTTCGTTCGGGTGTTGATGAAGACTGTGCGTCGTCCCCGGTGCATACTCGGTGATCTTGACCCTCGCAAAGCGGGTGCCTACGTTTTCGGGGCCAAAAACCGTCGCCGTACTGCCCCAGGCGCAACTGCCCAGAACGATGTCCTTTTCCTGTGCCGATGCATGTCCCATACGATATTCCTCCTCCTTCAACGTTTGTTGGTCAGTTCATTTCGCAAGTCACTGAGAGAATTGCTAAAATGCAAGGCCAGCTTCTTTTTCACTCCCCCGGCGTCTTCCCGCTTCAGGCAAGCCAGAACCGCCGCATGCTCTTTGACCGATTTCACGATCCGCTGCGGGATGTAAAGCGCCTTGACGATGAACCGGTTTGTATGCAAATGAAGGTTCTTCAGTGCATCCACCAGCCAAGGATTGCCGCAGGCGTTGAAAATGCAGGCATGGAATTTGACGTTCCGCTCGATGAACCCCTCGATGTCCATCCGGTCCCGGCAGGCCTCCATCTCCCCATGGAGTCGTTCCATATACTCCAACATCTTGGCATCCTTTGCGATATTCGGAGTCGCCAGGCTGCCGGCCAGGCCGTCCAGCTCCACCAGGATGGCATAGAGATGTTCCATATCCGCGAAGGTAATGGTGGTGACGACAAATCCCCTGTTCTTCGCCAGCGTCACGAACCCTTCGCTCTCCAGCAGCCGCAATGCTTCCCGCACCGGGGTCCGGCTCACACCCCAGCGTTTGCACAAGGAAGACTCCAGCAGCCTTGAGCCCGGCGGGATGACACGATTCACGATATCCTGACAAATGCGGTCCCGAATCTCTTCGACAGAAACCCTTGATTGCATGCAATCCATCCTTTCTTTCAATGGTTTCTTGCATACACCCAGTTTTAAATATCGTCAACCATTATCTGCGCCGCTGGCGGACACCCTCCTGCCGCCCAAAGCGCCGGCGATCCTTTCGGGGTTCGCTTTCGAGCCTTTGAGGCGCCCTGCGACGAAGGGGGTGAATGGAGAGCGGTCGGGCAAAAGATGGCGTGCAAAACCCGCGCAGAAGAAAAGCAGGACCATGGCAAATGACGAAAAAAAAGAGGACAAGGGGAAAGCCTATTCCCCTTGTCCTCAGGCAAGGCCTGCATGCATCCCGCGGTTTCGCTTACGCAGGGATGATGCTGAACATGCGGCTACTGCATCTTGGTGTTCTTGAAGAGCGTCTCAATCTGAGCCGATTCCTTCTTCCAGTAGGCGGCGAATTCGGGGCCATCCATATATTCGGACTCATCGGACAACTTTGCCATGCCTTTATCGAATTCGGCCTTGGCGATGATCTTCTTGCAGGCCTGACGGAGTTTCGCAACCACGGCATCGGGGGTTCCCGCCGGGGCCAGAATGGAAATCCAGTGATAGGCCTCCACGTCGATCCCCTGCTCCTTGAGGGTCTTGAGTTCCGGGAAGGCCTTCAAACGCTTGGAAGACGCCACCGCCAGGGGGCGAATCTGCCCGCCCTTGATGGGCGAAGAGAAGATCCCCGGGAAATTCACGTTGAGGTCCACGTGGTTCCCCAACAGGGCCGCCATGGCGGGATTGCCGCCATCGTAGGGGATGTGCAGAAGGGAAACCTTGGCCTTTTCCGCGAACTGAACGGTGGGCACATGGCCGGCGGAATAGACGCCCGCCGTGCTGTATTTGACCGTGTTCGGGGCCGCCTTCGCCTTGGCGATCAGATCGGCCAACGTTTTGTAGGGGGAAGCGCCGTTCACGGCGAAAATCGCGGGGCTGGCGCTGATCTGGCAGATGGGGATGAAACTGCTCATATTGTAGGGCAGTTTTTCCGAAAGGGGCTTATACGTGCCGGTGGCGACATTGCTCACCAGCAGGGTATAGCCGTCTTTTTTCGACCGGGCGACTTCCGCCGCGCCCACCGCGCCGCCGGCGCCGCCGACGTTCGAGATAAAGAAGGTCTGCGAGAACTCGGGCGACGACAAACTGGCAAAGAGACGGGCCTGAAGATCGAGCGAACCGCCGGGCGGGAAGGGCACAATCAGTTTCACCGGTTTGGACGGATAGTCGTCTGCGGCGGCCATTGCCGTCCCCATCGTCAGGACCAACACTGCAAAGATTGCCAACAATTTAAACGCTTTCATCAAAGTTACCTCCTCCTGTTTATGGACAATTTCAACCGACGTCTTTATATCCAGCTTACGCCTTTATTTCCACTTTTTTGTCGCGCCGCAGCAGCGGCCAGACAAAAAGAATGGCGGCGATAACGAAGCATCCCAGGGCAATGGGCGATGTGAAGAAAACCGAGATGTTTCCCTGGGAACCGATCAGGGATTGCCTGAGCGACCGCTCCATCATGGAGCCGAGTACAAAGGCAAGCACCAGCGGGGCAATATCGAGCTTGAATTTCCTCGCAAAGTAACCGAACACGCCGAAGGCGATCATGACGTAGACATCGAAGATGTTGTTGTTGATCGAAAAGGATCCGATCACCGCAAAGAGCAGGATGCAGGGATAGAGAAACCGCGCCGGCACCTTCAGGAGCTTGATCCAGATCCCGATCAAGGGAACATTCAGAATAAAGAGCATGATGGCTCCCACGTACATGCTGCTGATGGTCCCCCAGAAAATGGCCGGATTCTCGGCGATGAAGGTCGGCCCCATCCGTACGCCGTGGATCATCAGCGCCCCCATGAGGATGGCGACGGTGACGTTGGGGGGGATGCCCAGGGTGAACAGCGGAATAAAGGAACTGGCCGCCGCCGTTTCGCAAGCCGCCGTGGGCGCCGCCAGCCCTTTGATCGCGCCCTGCCCGAAGGCCTCGGGATTTTTCGAGAGCCGCTTTTCGATTCCATAGGAGGTGAAGGGGGAAAGAATGTGTCCCGCCCCGGGGATCACCCCCATGATGAAACCCATCAAGGTTCCCCGGCCCGCCGCCGGAAGCGCCTCCTGGAAATCGCCCAGGTTCGGCATCACCTTGCCCAGTCCCGAATCGGGCAGGGCCCTTTTTTCGGGATCTTCATAATTGGCCAACACCTCGGTCAACCCGAAAACCCCGATCACCATCGATACCAACGGCACGCCGCCTCCGAGATCGACAATGTCCATGGTGAAGCGCGCCTTCCCGGTAAAAATGTCCATGCCGATGAAGCTGAGAAACAATCCGAAGGCGGCCATGATGAGCGCCTTGGCCATGGACCCTCGGGACATGAAGGTCAATATGGTCAGTCCCATGCACATGATGGCAAAATATTCCGGCGGCCCGAACTTCAGCGCCAGTTTGCTCATGGGAATGGAAAGCAGGGTGAGCCCCAGGATGCCGCAGGTGCCTCCGAAGAGGGCCGAAGAGGCGGCAATGCAAATGGCCGCGCCGGCGCGGCCTTTCCTCGCCAGGGGATAGCCGTCGAAGGTAGTGGCCACGGACGAGGCTTCGCCGGGAATGTTTACGAGAATCGCGGTGATGGACCCGCCGAACTGGGCGCCATAGTAAATCCCCGCCAGCATGATGATGGCGGTCACCGGGTCCTTACCCAGGGTCATCGGAATGAGCACCGCGATCGTGGCGGACGGCCCCACTCCGGGCAGGACGCCGATCAGGGTCCCGATAAAAACGCCGATGAAGCAGAAAAGCAGATTGACCGGCTGGAGAGCGACGGCAAAGCCGCTCAGCAAGGAACTGAATACATCCATAAAAAAACCTCCCTAAAATAAAATGCCCTTCGGCAGCTCCGTGCCCAACCGCGAAAAAATGAGATAGGCCGCAGCGGTCACCGTAAATGCGGTCACCAGCGATACCTTCCAGGAAATCGCTTCCGTGTACCGGAATAAAACGACCATGAGCGCCATGGTGGTCAGGGAGAAACCCAGAGTCGGCATCAGCAAGGAGTAAGCGACGAGCGCACCGGTGGCGACGACCATCTTTTTTGCCGCTTCCTTTTCCGGCACGCCGACCACAACCTTTTTTTTGGCCCGGTAAGTGGCAATCAGATCCACAACCCCCAGAATCGCGATCAGCAGGCCGGCGAGAAAGGGCATCAAACCCGCCCCCGGATTCGCGAAAGAACCGATCCCCAGGGACGTCGAAAGGGCCGCAATCACCACGCCCACCAAAACCCAAAACCAACTGCTCCAATGCTCATGAACTACCATCTACCTGACTCCTTTCTCACAATGAACTCACCTGCCCCATCGGGTCCGGCGGCAATCGGCGGATCTCTCCCGCCGGGGATCGCCCCTGCCTGTCAACTTCTCCGCGAAGGAGCTCCGAATGACGATGGTCCGCGTCCCCTATTCTGATCGAGGTTCCCTGCTTTCCCCGCTCTCTATCACCGCATCGCCGTCCGCCCGACCGATCGCTCCGCCAGGCAAGCCTCCAGAATCGCCGTTCCGACGGTTTCCGGCAGGGGATCGTTCCACTCCCCTTCCTGGGCAAGGCCTTCGCAGCGCCACTTCTGCAAGATGGCTTGCCGGATCAGACCTGCATGGCGGGTGCAATTGATCAGGTTGGCCCCGACCAGACGCCCGTCCTGAAAGACCAACAGGTAATAACCGCCGTCCCGGGGATCGCCGCAGGCGCAATGGCGGACCACCCCTTCCTTGGGCTGGATGTCGCCCATCTGGGCATAGTGCCAGCCAAAGAGGGGGGTGATGTTCTCCGGGAGGGTCCCGGTATAGACCGCCTCCTTGCCCGCCATGTTCTGTCCCGCCGTCCTCCCCTGATAACAGGCGCTTCCCCAGGTGCCCATCCAATCCTGCCGGCCGGAGACCAGGTTCAGCGCCTGGCTCGCATCGCCGGCGGCGTAGAGGTTCTCCACGTTGGTCCGCATCCGCTCGTCCGTCAGGACTCCCAGCTCCGTCTTGACCTCGTCGCGGTCGAGAAAGGCGAGGTTGGAACGGACGCCGGTGCTGACGACGACCATGTCCGCTTCCTCGATGACATCGCCGGAAAAGCGGCAGACCACCCCCTCCTCGGCGCCCTCCATCCCTTCCATGCCGCAGCCGAGACGGACCTCCACCCCCTGTTCCTCCAGATAGGTCCGAAGCAGGGCGGCGATGGAGGGGTGGGTCCCCCGGGGAAGGACCTGGGCCACCACATCGAAGAGGACGACCTTGACCCCTTTTCGAGTGAGGATCTCGGCCATTTCCAAGCCCACCATCGACGCCCCCAGGACCACCGCCTTGCGGGCGGCCCGCATGGCGCCCTCCAATTTCAGCGCCGTTGCCGCGCTCCGCAAGGGGAAGGCGCGCGGCGACTCCCTCAATCCCGGAACCGGCGGAATGACGGGCGAGGTCCCGGTGGCGATGAGGCACCGGTCGTAGGGAAGTTCCATCCCGCTGCCCAGGATCACCCGTTGCCTTGCTGCCGCCAGGGAAACCGCGGGATCGCCGAAGTGGCAGACAAGGTCATAGTCGCGATAAAAGCCCTCCCCGAAGGGAAAGCAGTCCTCCCAGGACACCTTCCCCTTGAAGTAGTAAGGCGAAAGCATGGGGTTGAAGGCAGGGCCTTCGCTGTCCGCTACCAGGTGGATCTCGCCGGGAAAGCCGGACTGGCGCGCGGCCCGGGCCGCATAAAGCGCCGCCCCGCCGTTTCCTAAAACAACAAACCGCTCAGTGGACATGCCTCATTCTCCCTTGGGCCCGGTTGCGCAGACGAGGGATTTGAGGATGAGCACCGATGCCGACTCGGCCTTCTTTTCACTGAGCCTTTCGATGGGTCCGTAATCCAGGGCCCGGGCGGGACAGACCCGGACGCAGGCCGGCTTCAGTCCCTGGGCTTGACGGACCGTGCAGAAATCACATTTGGCCATCTTCCCATCTTCGGGAAATTTCGGCGCCCCGAAAGGACAGGCCAGCTCGCAACTGTGGCAACCCACGCAGAGGTGGCGGTTGACCAGCACCGCCCCATCGTCGGCACGCCGCGAGATCGCCCCGACAGGACAGACGACCAGGCAGGGCGCGTCGCCGCAATGCTGGCAGGAAAGCGAGAGATGGGCCAGATGCGCCTCGGGGTAAGCCCCTGCTTCGTGTTTTGTGACATGGCGATAGGCCACGGCCTCGCCGGCGACAAAATCGTTCTGGTCCTGACAGGCCAACACACAGGCATTACACCCGGAACAGCGGGCCACGTCAAAGGAAAAAGCATACTGTGTCACGTATTTCCTCCGTTCAAGATTTCTTTACATCGCAGAGCAACGACTTGTAGCCGGCATAGCCCGAAATGGGATCCCGATAATCCGTCGCGATGAGATCGTTGACATCGGCTCCGGGCAGGTTGTGGAAGATGTTCACCACCCCCGGCGGCACGTACTCCGTCACGTTGGCCCGAACCCGGACGGCGCCGCGCGGCGTCGCCAGAAGCACCCATTCGTTGGCCTGGATTCCCCGCGCCTTGGCGTCCGCCGGATGGATGTCCACGGCCGGATCGGGCCGCAGGCGCCTTAGCCAGGGAACCCGGAAGCTCCGGGAATGGCAATACATGGGAAGCCTGGCGCCGGTGGTCAGGACCAGCGGAAAGTCTTTCGCCACCTCCGGTGTCGAAACCGGACTCAGCGCCGGTTCCCGATAGGTGGGCAGGGGGTCGAACCCGAACTCCTTGAGGATGAGGGAAGTGAACTCCATTTTCCCGGAGGGGGTGGGAAACCCGCCGCTCTTGTACTGCTCGTAGGGAGTCACGGGCCGCCCCTCGAGCATCATCCCGCCGGGATGCTTTTTGAGCTCCGCTATCTTGACCTCTGCCGGAGCGAAGATCCACTCCATGCAGGCCTCGTGCCCCTGGGCGATCAGCTGGTCTTCCGGGGTGATCCGCTTGGCCAGTTCCACCACGATATCGACATCCTCCCGGGATTGTCCTACAGAGGGGATGACCGGTTCGGCCCACAGGGCGTGACGGGCGGGGCTGATGAACAGTTCGCTCCGTTCGAAGGTGCTACAGGCCGGCAGGACGATGTCGGCAAGTTTACAGGAGTCGGTGAGAAAGAGGTCCACATCGACGAAAAAATCGACCGCTTTGAGGGCTTCCGCCATCCGTCCCGAAGCCGGCCACATCCGGTGGTTGAGACCGAAGCCCAGCACTGCCCGGAGGGGATAGGGCTTGCCCGTCAGGATCTGATCGGGCACGGCCATGGCTTGCGCCTGAGGATACATCTTGCACCAGACCGGGAACTCCTCCCGGCCCGCCCGGGGAGCCATTTCCTCCCATTCCCGGGTCTGCTCGAACTCGTGTTCCCGGTGCTTGAGCCCCGTGGCCCGGGCGTAATAGGTCGTGGGAACGGGGTGGTTTCCCCCCGGTCGGTCGAAATTGCCCGTAAGCCCGATCAGGGCCGTAATCGCCCGGTGGTTCTGCACGCCGTTGGTGTGGTGCGTCGTGGTGTTGGAACTCGTGGCGATGGCGGCGGGCTTCGTCGTCGCATAGAGCCTGGCCGCGGCAATCATCTTTCCCTTCGGAACGCCGGTGATCCCCTCGACCGCCTCGGGGGTGAAGCTTTTGGCGTAGGCACGGTATTCATCAAAGCCGACCGTCCAGTTTTCCACGAACTTTCGGTCGTAGAGCCCCTCTTCGATGATCACGTGAGCCATCCCCAGGGCCAGGGCGCCCGAGGTGCCGGGACGGAGCCGCAGGTGATAATCGGCCCGCTCGCTAAGCGGCGTCTTCAAAGGACCGACGTCGATCAGTTTCGCCCCCCGGTCGAGGGCATTGAGAAAATGGACCCCCGAGGGAGCGGAAGAGTAGGCGGGATTGGTGCTCCAGTTGAGAATGCATTGGGTGTTTTTCACCTCCGCACCGCCGACAGGACCCAACATATAGCCGTAATTCATGAGACCGGCCAGGTTGGGGCCCAGATAACAGGTGCTCGACTCGGTGCAGTAGTTGGGAGAACCGAAGGTATGGGCCAGCCTTTTCAGAAAGGGACGCATCACCTTGGGATAACCGGCGAAGAAAACGACCGACTCCGGCCCGGTCTCCTCCTTGATCTTGAGCAGCCGGGAAGCAATCCGCTCCAGCGC
>JAKAFS010000181.1 GCA_021817825.1 Deltaproteobacteria bacterium
GCGGAAGCCGCGGAATCGGAAAGGCCATCGCCATGGCTTTTGCGGAGGCGGAGGCGGGGGCGGACTTGGTGATTTCCAGCCGTAATAAGCGGCCGCCGGAACTGGAAAACGTCGCAGGGCAGGCACGGGCCATGGGACGCAAAGTCCTGGCGATACCAGCCCATGTGGGTAAAAGGGAAGAGGTGGAAAACCTGGTGCAAGAAACCCTTACCGCATTCGGCAGGATCGATATCCTCGTAAACAACGCCGGCGGCAATCCCGTTTTGAGCACCATGGTGGATCTGGAAGAGGGGGCCTTCGAAAAAGTCATGGAGGTCAATCTGAAGGGCGCGTTTCTGATGAGCAAGGCGGTAGCCGGCGAAATGATCAGGCAGGGAGGCGGAAGGATCATCAATGTGAGCTCCGTCAGCGGCATCCGTGCCCGGAATGACCGGACAGGCGCCTACTGCATCAGCAAGGCCGCCTTGAACATGATGACCCAGGTGATGGCCCGGGAACTTGCCCCGCATCACATTCTGGTTAACGCCATCGCCCCAGGATCCATCCGGACGGAATTCAGCCGGGTCAACTGGACGGATCCGGAGCGCAAAGCCCAGCACATCCGGGAAGTCGAGCTCCGGCGTTTCGGCGAACCCGAAGAGGTCGCGGGACTCGCCCTTTTCCTCGCCTCCGGTGCAGGTTCGTTCGTCACGGGTGAAATCATCCGGGTGGACGGCGGACAGACAATCTAAACGCGTTCAATCCCTCTCCGATCCGACGCCTGGCATCGCGGGATTCCCGCTTGCCGCCCTCGACCGGGCAGGAATGGCTTGTTCATCATGAGGAGAATTTTTTCTTGACAAAGCCCTGGTTCCTTGTTACTCAAAGGCCCGTTTCAGGACCTACGGGCCCATTACGGGCAGGGAGTGCGGCCGTTATTTGACACCATGCAGGGGGGCGTATGTTCATCTGGCTTTTTCACCGTATCAGCGGTGTGACCCTGATCATTCTGTTCGGCATTAAGATCCTCACCAGTTATTTCCTTTTTACAAAAGACAAAAAACCCGACTGGGCCCTGAGCCTTCATCGGCATCCCGTTCTGGACATCCTCATTCTCATCCTTTTCACCTTTCACAGTCTGTACGGTCTGAGAACCGTAGCGATAGACCTCGGTTACCGGAAAGAGAAGCAGTTGTTCTGGGCGGCGAACATCGCCGCGACCCTTATCTCCGTGGTGTTGATTTTCCTCTATGTCAGGTCTTAGCAGGAATGATTAGTCACGATATTCTCATCGTCGGCGGCGGTCTGACCGGTCTTCGGGCGGCCGTCGGCCTTTGCGACCGGTTCAATGTGGGGCTCGTTTCGAAGGTTTACCCGACCCGTTCCCATTCCATCGCCGCCCAGGGCGGCATCAACGCACCGCTCACCAACAATCCCGACAGCCGGGACGATTCCTGGGAGAAACACACCTTCGATACGGTCAAGGGGAGCGATTACCTGGCCGATCAGGATGCCGCGGAGATCATGTGCCGCGAGGCGGCGCCGATCGTCTATGAGATGGAACACTGGGGCTGCCCGTTCAGCCGGTTCCCCGACGGCACCATCGCCCAGCGCCCCTTCGGCGGCGCCGGTTATCCCCGGACCTGCTATTCCGCCGACATCACCGGCCATGTCCTGCTCAACACCCTCTATGAACGGGCCGTCGCCAAAGGGGTCAAGATCTACCCGGAGTGGTTCGTCACCGCCCTGTGCATCGACGAGGGACGGTGCCACGGCGTCGTCGTCCTGGATATCCGCACAGGCGAACTCATCCCTGTGGGCGCAGGAACGACCTTCTTCGGAACCGGAGGATACGGGCGGGTCTTCCAGCATTCCACAAACGCCCTGATCAACAACGGCAGCGGCATCGGCATGGCTTATACGGCGGGCGCCCCGCTCAAGGACATGGAGTTTGTCCAGTTCCACCCCACCTGCCTGATCGGCACGAGTATCCTCATGACCGAAGGGTGCCGGGGCGAGGGCGGCTATCTGGTCAACAACAAGGGAGAGCGCTTCATGCAGCGCTATGCCCCGAAGGCGATGGAGCTGGCGCCCCGTGACATCGTTTCGCGATGCATTCAAACCGAAATCAATGAAGGGCGGGGATTCGAACACCCCCTGGGCACTTACATCCAGCTCGATCTGAGGCATCTGGGGGAAAAGAAGATCCTGGAGAGACTGCCCGGAATCCGAAACATCAGCATCGATTTCATCGGCATCGATCCCATACTTGACCCCATCCCCATCAGGCCCGCCCAGCACTACTCGATGGGAGGAATAGACGTCAACAGCGGGTGCGCCTCCGAAGTCGCCGGGTTCTATGCGGGCGGCGAATGCTCCTGCGTCAGCGTGCACGGCGCAAACCGCCTGGGCGGGAACTCGCTTCTGGAGACGATCGTCTTCGGGAAACTGGGGTCACAGGCAATCGCCGAGGATCCGGAGGTGTCGAAGCGCCGTCCCGACGAGAGGGCCCTTCTGAAGACCAAGGATGCCGTGGAGGCGAAGCTCCGGAAGCTGGCGTCGCCCGGCCGGGAGCGGCCCGCGCTGCTTCAGGCGGAGCTGAGCGCCGTGATGAGCGAAAAGGTCGGCGTCTTCCGGACCCGGGAGGAGCTGGAGCAGGCATTGCAGAAACTCACCGAGATCAAGAAGCGGTATCGGGATGCCGGCGTCTCCTCCACGTCCCGGCACATGAATTACGAGCTTGTCGGCGCCGTGGAGCTGGAATACATGCTGGAGGTGGCCCATACGATCGTCCTGGGGGCTCTCCTTAGGGAGGAGAGCCGGGGCTCCCACTTCCGCCTGGATTTCAACGCCCGCAACGACAAGGGGTGGTTGAAGCATACGATCGCCCGGCTGGGTCCCGACGGCGCACCGGCCATCTCCTTCAAGGAAGTGGCGATTACACGGTATCAGCCCATGGAGAGAAAGTATTGATTAAAGCCAGCGCATACACATTCAAAATCCTCCGGTATGACGCGAAGGAGCCGGACACAAAACCCCGTTTCGCGACCTACCGGATCAGCGTCATACCCGGACTGACGGTTCTGGCCGTTCTGCTGCGGATCCGCGACGAGATCGACGGAACGCTCTCCTTTCGGTGCTCCTGCCGGTCCGCCGTCTGCGGTTCCTGTGCGATGGTGATCAACGGGAAAATCGACCTGGCGTGCCGGACGCAGGTGGCCGCCTTCGACACCGATACGATCATCCTCGAGCCCCTTCCGAATTTCGATGTGATCCGGGATCTGGTCGTCGACATGACGCCTTTCTGGCAGATG
>JAKAFS010000182.1 GCA_021817825.1 Deltaproteobacteria bacterium
CAGGATCGCTGGCGAGGTGCAATCCCAGGCCGTATACCCCCGCGCCTCAAAGGTGCTGCGGAGACCGCCGCTGGGAAAAGACGACGCGTCCGGCTCGCCCTGAATCAACTGCTTGCCGGAAAACTCTACGGCGATTCCGCCGTCGGCGGTCGGAGAGATGAAGGAATCGTGCTTTTCCGCTGTTATCCCCGTCAATGGCTGAAACCAGTGGGTATAGTGGGTCGCCCCTTTTTCGAGCGCCCAGTCCTTCATCGCATCTGCTACCACGTCGGCCACATCGGGCCTGAGGGGTATATCTTTTTCAATCGTTTCCCTCAAAGCCTGGTAAATCTGCCTGGGCAGACGCTCTTTCATCACTTGATCGTTAAACACGTTCTTTCCAAAGATTTCCGTAAGCTCCATGACGTTCTCCTTTTCGTACCAATGGGCACTGTAGTTCGGGCTCGTACTGTTGCGTCCCTTTTGAACCCGCCGCACTGCTGTTTCTCGGATGGGGCTGCGCCGTGATTCAGTGTGCCTGCCGTCCGTGCACCGGGGCCCCCGGGCGTTCGGCACACAAAAGGACATCTCCGGATGGAATGGAACAAAAATGTTCATTCCGCGGGCTATTTCCCCGATCCTACCCCATTACAGCAATCGCTGTGCCAAAGACGATTTTACTCCATCGGGTCGTTTTCAGTCAAACGCCATATCCCGCAGGGACAGGAGGAGGCGCAGAAACCGCACCCGATGCAGCGGTCCGCATCGACCACATATTCATACTCGTCGCCTTCCAGCGCCCGCCTCGAGATCGCATTCTGCGGGCAGAGGGTCTCGCAGAGGCCGCAGTCCCGGCAGGCACCGCAGGATGCGCAGCCGGCGGCGCAGGTCGCGGCATCGGTGAAAGCGGGCAGCCGCGGATCGTAATACTCGAGATGCACCCGCTCCGTGTCGACGATGGCGGGAATCGGGTTGCAGGCATCCTCCCTGCCCCTGAGCAGGTCATCAATCGCCCGGGCGGCCACCCGGCCCGAACCGATCGCCTCGGTGAGGAGACCCAAGCGTACGGCGTCGCCGACGGCGTAGACCTTGGGATCGCTCGTCCGGAACCGCTCGTTCACGGCGATGAATCCCCGCTCGGTCTTGATCTCCTCGGGGAGAAAGCTCAAGTCGGGCTGATCACCGACGGCCATGATCACCGTGTCGGCAGGCAGGGCGGTGCCGTCGGTGAGCTCGACCGCCT
Organism: Deltaproteobacteria bacterium; assembly: GCA_021817825.1. GTDB lineage: Bacteria > Desulfobacterota > Syntrophia > Syntrophales > UBA5619 > JAKAFS01. Next base: position 1,223 of record JAKAFS010000182.1, read on the forward strand.
TCTCGGTGATCTGCTTGGTGAAGCGGGGCCAGAGAAACTTCGCCCCGGCGGCTTCCGCGTGCTTTCGCTCCGGACCGAAGGAGGCGGGCTGCTGGATGTCGATCAGTGTGACGGACCGGGCGCCCAGTCTGGCCGCCTCCGCGGCGGCGTCGCAGCCGACGTTCCCTGCGCCGATGATGACGACGTTCTTGCCGACCTTGGCACGGTCGAGCTTGCTCTCCCGAAGAAATTCGAGGGCGGCAACGGCCCGTTCATGGCCCGGGACAGGGATCTTCCGCCCTTTGCGGGCCCCCGTGGCGACGACGACAATGTCGTACTTTGCATAGAGATTCCGGAACTCCTCCTCGGTAAGGGGGTGCTTCAGGTACTTGTGGGGGATCACCTCCTCCATCCGCTTGAGTTCGTGGTTCACCACCTCATCGGGGATCCGGCTGGTAGGAATCGTCTCGGTGATCTTCCCGCCAAGTTTTTTCCTGGCATCGTGGATGACCGCTTCGTGGCCTTTCATCCGGAGCTGCCAGGCGGCCGAGAGCCCCGCCGCGCCGCCGCCGATGACGGCGATCTTCCTGCCCGTGGCCGGCGCCGGTTCCGGGGCGGTCGCCTGAAGGCTGGCCCGGCCGAGGAGCGCCGTATCGACTGCCGGAAGATCGGCCTTCTGGCGGGTGCAGCCCTGCATGCAGAGGTTGGGGCACAGGTATCCGCAGACCGTTGCCGGAAAGGGGGTGTACTCGAGGGCAAGGTCCACGGCCTCTTGCATCTTCCCTTTGCGGATCAGCTCCCATCGCTTCTGGACGGGGATCCCCGTCGGGCAGTTGGCCTGGCAGGGCGGAAGGTATTTCGCATTCTCCCACAGGGGGACGAAGCGGCGCAGGTTGCCCGTCGTGATCACCTCAACGGTGCTCATGTCCTGGTCGGTGAGATCCCCGATCAGTCCGCCTTTCCCGAGTTCCTTATCCCAGACTTCCCCGTGGAAACGGCCGATGCTCCGGCCGGCTGCGCCTGTCTTTTCGTATGGCTTGCGGGCGACGAGGAGCTGCCAGGCGCCGCGGTCCTCCGTGAGGAGGGCGAGGAGGTCACGGCGCCCGATCGCATCCAGAAATGCGGGCATCCGGGAGGTGAGCCAGTGCCACTCTTCATCGTCCGGGGTTGTCAAGCGGGCGTCGTGTTCGCTGTAGCCCTGGTGGGGACCGCGGAAGAAGATCTTCCCTCCCACCATCCCGACGCAGGGACGATAGCCGAGGATATTCTCCTCCTGCTGTGCCCCGATGCCGCAGACCACCGCGACGCCGCCGGCCATGAATTCCGCGAACGAATCGCCGACCCCTCCCAGGATCCAGAGTTCCGGCGGCTCGAACCGGGGGTTGTGCTTCGTCATCGTCATCCCGCGCGCCCCGATGTCGCCTGCAACAAAGATTTTCCCCTGGGCCATTGCGTTGCCCGCGCCGTTGGTGGCGTTGCCGCGGATGGTGATCTGGGCGCCGGCGTTGAGCCAGCCCACGTCGTCGGAAGCGGGCCCCACGACGTCGATCACGGTGCTGGGGAACCCCATCGCGCCGACCCGCTGTCCCGACGTCCCGAGAACCCGGAGCAAGATCTTCTCAGCACCCGCCTGCCAGAGGCGCCCGCCGATCCCATGCTGACCCTGGGCGATGATCTCGATGCGGCGGTGCCCGTCCGCGACGGCCTTCTGGATCCGCTCTTCGAGGACGCGCGATTCCACCCGGACCCCTTTTTCCGACCCGGGAATCATGATGGTTGGTTTCTGTGACATCATCTCTCCTTTTATCTTTACGCAGCAAACACGTTTATTCAGCCATTATCCCGAGAGAACGGATTCGTAAGCGCGATTGGAGATTTTTTCGGGGCACCCTGCCCCCGCAGCGCAGCGCCCGCAAAGGCAACTGTGTGAGCGCCGAAGGCGCGAGTTTTGCCTTTGCAGCGCAGCGGGGAGGTGCAGGGTCGGAAAAAGGTCTTGAGCGCCAAGGAATCCGATTCTCATAGGTTTCTCACAGTGCATAACGGATGCCGAGGCGTTCCGCGGCGTCCCGGTTGGCAATCCCGAGCG
>JAKAFS010000008.1 GCA_021817825.1 Deltaproteobacteria bacterium
AATGATTTCGATAAGCCTTTTAGGGATCAATGCTGAAAGCGCATGTCCAGGACGGTCTTTCCCTGTGCCGTTTGTTGCTCAACCTTCGTGCAGAAGGCCCGGATCAGATAGCCCGCCAGCGAGGGAAAAAGGCTTGGATCGTTTTCCAGCAAAACCGCATCGGTAGGTCGATTTGCCGGCAGATCCAGCGGCGGCCCGTCGAACCGGGCCTTGGCCGTGATGGAAAATTCATCGAACTTCAGATCGATGTGGACGGTTTTGGCATCGCGCAGTGCCAGTATTTCCGTCAATTCGGTCAAGGCGCCAATCACCCGTGCGATCACATCGCGTCTGGCGCCCCATTTGCCGCCGAGCAATTCCATTTCCTTAGCCACTTTCCGTCCTGCCGCAGGGCCGACGGGTATTTCCAAAGCGGCAGAGACGGTCACGCCGAGGCGAGACAATAGATTCAGGATCAGCGCCAGCAAAGCGGTCATGGTGAGCCCCGATTCCAATGCCTGGGGCACTAGGCCGTGGTACAAATCGGGAGCCAGATAAACGCCCAGGCCGGCCGCAAGCGATGCGCCCACCACAAAGGTGCGGCGGGTGTCCAGCATGCGCGAGGTAATCAACTGGAAGCCCGAAACCATTAGAAAACAGACGACAAAAAGGACCATCGCGCCTTTGACCGGGTCGGGGATCAGAACAAATAAAGCCGCCAGGACCGGTATGCAACCCAGGACGATGGCCAGCACACCGACCAAGACAGCAATCACCCGACTCATGGTCCGGGTGGCAATGGAAAGGCCGATGCAAGCCGTGGAGGTGCCCGTTCCCATGCTGCCGATCAGGCCGGCGATACAGGTCCCGAGCCTCGATGCCAGAACGCCTCGACTGAGCGGCGCCATGTCCGGCCGCACCCAGCTGTCGTCGTTGGCCTTCTGAAAAATGGTGAGATCACCTACCGACTTGGTGCACGACGCCAGCGCGGCGACGGCAAAGGCCGGAACCAAGGTCCAATCAAAATCGAGTGGCGGGAGGCTGAGGGGTAACGGAAGGGCCAGCCAGTGCGCGGCGCTCAACAACGTGGAGGAATTCATGGGCACGATCCCCAGCGCCAGGGAAAGAAGCGTACCGACCGTGACCCCGATCAGCAAACCCAGGCGCTGAAAACGGCTATTGCCCGCAGTGATCACGACCATGGTTCCGAAGGACAACACAGAAACGGTGATGACCTGGAACTGGGTGACCCCGGCGAGCCCTTCAGGAACGGCCAGCATTTCTCGCAGACTGCTGGGCAGCAAGCTGATGCCCACCATGAGTACGATCACGCCGATGACTTCGGGAGGCAGGAGTGCGCGCATGCGGTCGATCCCTCTGGAGATGCCGACCATCAACAGTCCGGCGAACAGCGTCATTCCCGAGATCAGCCCGAGACCGCCCTTGTGGGCGGCAATGATCGAGGCGCCGAAGAAGATCGGGGCCGGCAGTTGGGGCACTCCATACCCGGAACCGATGGGGCCGCGGGTGAGGCATTGCAAAAGGGTGGCAATCCCGATGACGATGAGGGACATGCGGACATATTCAATGGCGGTAGCACCGCTTACCCCCGTCGCCGCCACCACGAGAATGGGCAGCACGAGGTAACTGGAGAGAATAATGAGATGCTGAAAAGCCATGGCGATGAGCACTGTATGAGGGGGCTTTTCGTCGATGGCGAAGGCGAGGGAAGGAACCCGTTTGGCGATGGTGTCGCTCTCCCGGCGGTTGCTCACGAGAGCCTCTTGGTGGGACGGATAGGGTATTCTCTGTTCGAGTTCAGTGTAGAGTGAGGAGTAAACTTCAATCCGTCCGCCCTTATCAAAGCATTTTAGTTGAAGCGCTCTGCCAAACTTGGCATCCGCTTGAAAAGTATAGGAAAACTGTTTTTGCTTGTCAAGAGATCTTTCGGGATAAAATATCCTTGCCATTTCACATTTCCTCCTGCGGCCCGGGTGAAGCCCTCCCGCGTTGGCACCTGCCCAGGAAGTGGGCAAAAAGGGGAGTCCCCCATCTCTCGCCGGTGTCTTTCCAAAGCGTTCATCAGCCTGTGAACATTGACAATTAATCCTGATTGGCTTATGGCATAGTTCATGCGGCGCTCTGGGCAACACCGATTTCCATTCTCAAGGCCTGCCCCCGGCCGGCAACTTTGCACCTCTCGCCAACCTCCCTGCGCTCCCCTTCCCCGGATCAAAAAATTTTCCCATCTCCCATTGGACATCTCCAAAAATATCCGGTAATATTCGCGCCGTAGCGTCAATTGCGTTGTTCAATCATGCTCGGCATTGTTTCCTGCCTGCATTGTCACTGATCAAAGGGAGCACAGATGAAAGATCCAGCGAAGCCCCATCGGGAACCGAACGAAAAGACTCCCGCCGCGCAGCATAAAATCGTGGTCAGCATGGATAACGTGCTGAATCGCGTGATCCTGATACTGACCCTCCTGGCCGGCATCGGCCTGCTGGTCACCCCCTTCCTGTACATAAAGAAGATGGGCAGTGTGGTCATCGCGTTGGCCTTGTTGCTGACGATGCTGGTGGCAACGCTCCTGATACGGCGCGGCCGGGTCCGGCTATCAGGGCTCTTCACCGTTTCCAGCGTCTGGCTGATCTTTGCCGGTCTCATTTTCCAGGGCGGCGGGCTGAACAACATCAACGTCCTTTTTTTCATTTCCCTGACGGTGACGGCAGGACTGCTCTTTGGACGAAGGGCGACGATTCTCGTTGCCGGAGCCGGCATTGCGACGGGGCTCGGACTGGCCCTGCTGGCGGGTTTCGGCCATCTTCCTACCCCCTACTTCATGCGTTCGCCGCTCGGCGACTGGGCGCAATTGTCCTTTGCCCTGGTCCTGACGGCGAACACCCTGAACCTGGCCCTTCGCGACCGTGAAAAGGCCCTCCAGATGGCCAATGAGCAGCTTGCCGAGCGGATGGAGTCGGAAAAGGCCCTGCGGGAGAGCGAAGCGAGTTATCGACAGCTCTTCGAGAATGCACCGGCCGCGATCTATCGAGTCGATTTCAAGACCGGAAAATTCTTAAAAGTGAATGATATTTTATGCGAATATTTGGGTTGTACCCAGGAAGAGATAAAATCCCTTAGTTTATTCGAACTATTGACGGAAAAGAGCCAGAAGCTGTTCCTGGAGCGGTTGGAAAAGATGGCTCGCGGCGAAGCAGTGCCGGAAACCGTCGAATACGAAGTCGTCAACAAAATGGGCGACCGTTGGCAGCTTCTGCTGCGCAATCGATATATCTATGATGCCGAGGGCCATATCGTGGCTTCCGACGTGGTTGCCCACGACATCACCGAGCGCAAGCGGGCAGCGGAAGCCCTACAGAAAAGCGAGGAACGCTATCGGTCCCTGGTCGAAAATGCCGATGAAGCCATTTTGGTCATTCAGGAAGGAAGGGTCAAATTTGCCAATGCCCGTGCCTTGTCCTCCTTCGGCTATTCGGAACAGGAGCTTCTGTCGCTCCCGGTCTTCGAATTTGTTCATCCGGCAGATCGAGAAGAAGCAACATTGCGCCATCAGCAAAAAATGACCCGTAGCGACTCAACGCCGAGCCGATACACGTTCCGGGTGATCCGCAAAGGCGGGCAAATCGCCTGGATTGAAATCAGTTCGGTCTTGATCGATTGGGAAGGTTCTCCTGCCACACTGAATTTCATCACCGACATCACCGAAAGCCGGGAGGTGGAAACGGATCGGCGAAACCTGGAGGAGCGCTTGCAGCGTGCGGAAAAGATGGAGGCGCTCGGGCAACTGGCCGGTGGAGTGGCCCACGACCTGAACAATGTTTTAGGAATCCTTTCCGGCTATTCGGAACTGCTGCTGATGGAAATTCCGGAGGGACAGCGGGGCAGAAGCTATGCGGAAATGATCAAGCTGTCCACGGAAAAAAGCGCCGTCATCATTCAAGATCTCCTCACCTTGGCCAGACGGGGCGTCACGGTCGCGGAAGTGATTGATTTCAACGCCGTGGTTTCGGGTTTCTTCAAAACCCCGGTCTTTGAGAAACTACAGGACGATTATCCTCAGGTGGTCTTCAGGATAGAGTGCGACCCGGAGCTCCTGAACATCAAGGGCTCGCCGGTCCATCTGGAAAAGACGCTGATGAACCTGGTTTCCAATGCGGCGGAAGCCATATCCGGCAAGGGAGAGGTGACGATCCGGACGCAGAGCTGCTATCTGGACAGGGCCATCATGGGCTACGACGAGGTCAAGGCAGGAGATTATGTGGTCCTGACCGTATCCGATACGGGAATCGGCATCCCTGCCGAGCAGCGGGATAAGATATTCGAACCCTTTTATACCAAAAAGGCCATGGGCAGAAGCGGGACCGGATTGGGATTGGCGATCGTCTGGGGAACGGTCAAAGATCACAAGGGATATATCGATGTACAGTCCGAGGTCGGAAAGGGAACCGCCTTTACGCTTTACTTCCCGGTCACCCGGGAGGAACCGGCGACCCCGAAGCAGAAAACGGCCATCGAACAGTACCTGGGCAAGGGAGAATCGGTGTTGGTTATTGACGACATTGCGGAACAACGCGATGTGGCTTCCGCCTTGCTGACCCAACTCGGTTATAAAGTGCATGCGGTTTCGGGTGGAGAAGAAGCCGTGGCATATCTCAAAGCGAATGCGGCAGACATCCTGGTGCTGGATATGATCATGGCGCCCGGGATGGATGGCATGGAGACCTACCAAAAGGTTCTGAAAGTCAATCCGCGCCAGAAAGCCATTCTGGTCAGCGGGTTTTCGGAAACCGACCGGGTCCGAGAGGCTCAGAGACTGGGGGCAGGGGTTTATGTCAAGAAGCCCTATGTCATGGAGAAGATCGGCATCGCGATCAGAGATGAACTCCGACGGTAGGCGGCTTGGAGGGGTACACGGGCTGCCTGGGCAACATGCCATCACACAGACAGTGCAGAACAAGAAAATGGGGATTTCAAAACTGGATATCCATCCGCACCATCAGGTGCGAGATCCCTCTCCTGAAGCTCAAGATTTGTCCCGAGACGCCGGCCGGCTCACGATAAATACGGCTTTTGCCCGGAATAGTTTTTGAGGCGGAGCGGTCGAGCGAGGGACGCACGACTGGGCAGCGGTCGGTCATCACTTGGGATTGAACCCACCGTATCCCCAGAGCTGATAACGGTTGACCTTGACGACTACCTCTTTGGCGGGGATGGACCGCACAATTCCATAATCGGGCAGGCATGTATCCCGGTACACCGGTCCCGGCAAAGGCATGCCGTCTTTCCCGGTCACGGCATACACGATGGGACTTTGGATCTTTTCCCCCCGACGGGTCACCACGGCGATTTGATTATTTTTAAGACTGACAAAGGTCCCCGGAAGGTAGATTCCCAACGTCTTGACAAAGAGTTCCGCAATGCCGGCGTCGAACCGTCCGTCACTGGCGGGAAAGATGGCCTGCATCGCCTTGTGCGACGACAGAGGCGGCCGGTAACTGCGGCCGGAAATCTTGGCACAGAAGAAATCCGCCAGGGCAATCATCCGGGCCGCCGCGGGGGGCGGGTCCTCGGAAAATCCTTGCGGGTACCCCTTACCATCGGCCGATCGATGGTGGTGCAACACGCAACTGAGCCAGAGAGGATCATTGACGCCGCAAGCCTTCAGCAGGGCCACACCCGACTCCGGATGCGCAACGATCGCTTCTTTTTCCCTGTCGCTCAAGGGATCGGGCTGAGCGTACAAAACGTCCGTCAACGCCGTCATCGCGATATTCGCGGTCAGGGCGGCGGCAAGCACGGAAAGGCGTTCCTCGGCGGACAGTTCCAAGGTCTGCCCGATCAGTTCACAGATAATTGCAACATCCACGTTGTGTCTTATGGAATAGCGGAAGGCCGTTCCCAACAGGATGGTGCTCAAGGCTGCGTCCGCGTCCTGGGTGCAGGCCCGCTGTAGCTGGGAACATAAGCCGATGATCTTCGCCGGAAAGTCTTTTTCGGTTTCGGGGTTGTTCGCGTCGATCAATTTTTCCAGACGGGGATAAATTTGCTCGATGAGTGGAAACGGGCAGTTCTCTTCCTGCTGCGGGACCGGCTTGCCGATGTCGGGGTCGGGCATATTCTCGGACATGAAAAAGAGCCCGCGCGCCATGAGGATATCGAGCTGCCTTGCGGACTCGATGACATTCCCCTTGTGCAAAAGCAGGACGCCTTTGTCGTCATACACATCCCAAACCAACGGTCTTGCAACTTGAATTGCCCCAGCCTTGATCTGAACGCGATAGCTCAAAGATTCCCCCCTGAACGTACGGGCCGAAAAATCGCTTGTCCCCTCCTGGCGTTAACCAGCCAACTAAGACCGGAGGAGAACTACCGTTTTTGAACAATCGGCCATGTCCCGGCAGACTGTTTTTTTTCTAAGAGCGTATTTTGGTGTGCCGAGGATACTGAAAGGCATTTTTTATGTCAAGAAAATTACACTGAAAAATGACATCACCCCCAAGCCCATCCTTCCCCGCCCTGAGGGCGAGCGATTCCGCCTCTTTGGCCCCTTTCGCATTGACATGCCAAAGGGCTTGCCATACACTCCGCCTGTCAATTGCGGGGAAAACAAACCCACCATATTGCTTGGTCGGCGACAACTGATGATGGAATTGGATGAGTTGGGTTTCGACCCATGGTTTACAGCGCAGGTCGGTCATTTAGGCCAAGAGGGCCGGAGCATTGCCCGCATATCGGCCAAGAAGCAGATGAAGGACTGAAATAGGGCCTGGCGCGAAACAACGCGCCAGGTCTCCGGAAGCCCTTCAGTCGCAAGCCCAATCGGCCAAACGATTCAACTGCTGGACGGCCTCGTACCGGTTTTTATGGATCGAGATTCGGGAAGCGGCGATACGGTGGTCGTGGTTGTAGAACATCAACCAATTTTCGTTTATCGCCCTATCGAAGATCTTCTTCTTTTCATCGACCAGAGTTTCCGGCTGCCGATCGTAGCCCATCGTGATCGGCAGGTTCACCCAATCCACTCCCGGCGCCAAGTCGCCGGCAAAGAACACCTTCTCTTTGGCTCCCTGAAACAGACTGTGCAGCTTCCCGGGGGTGTGGCCTTGACTGTAATGAAAAGAAACCACCTTCTCCAGACCGTCGACGGTCTCTTTGTCTACCAGCAGCAAGCGACCGCTCTCTTGCAAGGCATCGGTCAACCCTTTGACAAAAGAAGCCCGGTCCCGCTGGTGAGGATTGGCCGCACGCTCGAAATGCACGCGGCCGACGACATATTTCGCATTCGGAAAATGGAGCTGCAATGGCTGACTGCCCTTGACGATCAGCCCTCCCGCGTGGTCGAAGTGCAGGTGGGAAAGGATGACAAAATCGATGCGGGTCTCTTCCACCCCGATGGCTTTGAGGTTTTGGATCAATCGATGTTCGGAAACATCGACACCGTATATCTTTGCCAGTTTGGCGTCCAAATAATTCCCAATGCCCGTATCGCAAAGGAGATGATGCTCATCCGTTCTGACATACAGGGAACGGGAAGCCAAGCCGATACGATTGAACCGGTCCGGCAGATACCAGTTTTTCCAGAGCGATTTCGGAGCATGGCCGAACATCGCCCCGCCGTCGAGTTTGAAATCGTTTCCCCGTATGGAATGGACCCTCATCATCATGCCTTCCCGCCTCAGTGGATTTAACGTGGGCCACTTCTATTGCCCTGACCCGTCTTTGTGGAGCGCTCGCCCCTGTCTGACCGTGTCATTATAGCCTCTCCGGACGATAGGGTCTAGGATTTAGTATCTTCGGGATTGGGGGATGAATCGCGATCGAAAATATAGTATAGAGGCGCTTCGGTAAGATCTGGCGCAGATCGACGAAGCCGCAGTCCCCGGAACGCCGTCCGGGCAACCGTTGCCCATCCCACAGCAGGGTCCATTTGGACTCTGAACGCGCAACGAACACAACATAGCTGAAGAAATGATAAAACTCTTTGTATTCGACCTCGGGAACGTGATCCTGCCCTTCGACCACGCACCGATCGCCGCCAAGCTTTGGGAACGGTCCGAGAAAAAGGGAGTCCTGTCGCCCGACAGGATATTTGCCTATCTCTTCGACAGGGAGCAGGGGTTGATCAACGGCTACGAGACCGGTCGCCTCTCTTCCCTTCATTTTTTCGATCGGCTCCGGGACCATCTGGGGCTGGTCATGACTTTTGAAGAATTCAAAACAGTCTGGAATCCCATTTTCTGGGAAAACCTACAGGTCAAGGCGGCCATCGGGTATCTGAAGGCAAAGGGCTATCCGCTTTTTTTGCTCAGCGACACGAACGAACTTCATTTCACCTATATCCACGAGCAATACCCCATTGTCCATGCCTTCGACGAGTGGATACTCTCCTTTGAAGTGGGTGTAAAGAAACCGGAGAAAAGGATCTACGATGTCATTTTCGAAAAGTTGACCGTGGAGAGGCAGGAAGTATTCTATATTGACGACATGGAACGTTATGTCGAGGCGGCCAGGGAATACGGCCTTCAGGGAATGGTTTTTAGGGACGAGGCGACATTTTGGCGCCGACTGAAGGAGATGGGTGTATAAAATGCGGCTGCACTGCCGCAGCGATGGTGAATTACCGCTCCGCTGCGGGGGATCAGATCCTTCCCGCGATACGGTTCAGGCTGACGGCCGCCAATGAATCGGGAACGAGCCTGACCAGCGCGGTCTGCTTCATAATCGAACGGGACACCGACTCTTCATAGGGGATGCTCCCCAGATGACGAAGAGAAAAGTTCAGAAAATTTCTGCATATCGAGTCGAGGTGGCTGAAGACCTTGCACCCCTCCGTGTCGTCGCGCACGGAGTTGACGATGATCTCGAAATTCTTTTTTCCAAACATCTGATGGACCATCTTCATCAACGCATAGGCGTCGCTGACACTGGTCAGGTCCCTGGTCACAATGACAAAGTTGCGGTCCGCAAAGAGATTGAACTGGAGAACCGCGTCCGAAACGCCGGCGCCGACATCCAAAAAGACGCAGTCATACTCGCCGGATATTTTTGTGATGAGTTCCCTGAGTGTTTCGATGTTTTCCTGTAGCAGTTGCGTCATCTCTCTTGCGCCCGAGCTCGCCGGGATAAAGTCGAATCCCGCGGCGGTCCGAATCAACACCTCGTGAATGTCGGCATCGTTGAAAAGCACATCCTTGAGGTTTGCCGTCGGATTGATGCCGAGCATGATATCGATGTTCGCCAGGCCGAGATCGCAGTCAATGACCAGGACCTTCTTGCCCCTTGCCGCCAGCGACGCGGCAAGGTTGATAGTGATGCAGGTTTTTCCGACACCGCCCTTGCCGCTGGCGATGGATATGATGGCGGGTTTCTTATCTGGCACTGAATGTCCTCCCTTGACCGACTTCATGGATAGCCCTTCAACAGGAACGCCTTTTCATCGGGATTCACTTCGCTGAACAGGGATCCGGACTCTTCCAGTCTTTTCTCGACACAGATCCTGTCCTTGCCGCCCCTCTTCGCCTCATACATGGCAAAATCCGCGGCCTGGATAAAGTCATTCATGTCATAGGATGAGTAAAAGGTATATTCGGAGATCCCCATGCTCAGCGAGATAGCCGGAGAGGTCTTCTGGGACAGCTCCGCCAATCTCTTTTTGAAGCGTTCCGCTGTTTTCACAGCCTCGGTGGCCGATGTGGCCGGCATGATGACTGCGAATTCATCGCCTCCGTAACGATAGATCAAATCGGTGGCCCGGGCGTTGTCGTGCATGACTCGGCCGAATTTCACGAGGAAGCCGTCCCCTTCCAGATGTCCTAAGGTATCGTTGAGAACCTTGAAGTTATCGAGATCGATCATCAGCAGCGAACAGGGATGGCCCGTCCGCTTGGTCCTGGCCATCTCTTTTTCCAGTTGGGACCGGAAGAAACGGTTATTATAGAGGCCCGTCAGATTATCCAGCACCGACAGAGACTGGAGGCGGAGGTTTTCTTCCTGAAGATCCCGGATCTTTCGGAACAGGTCGTCTTCCAGATCCAGGACGACATGGGGCACTGCACCCAGTGCTTTCCTGTCGAAAGAAGTCGGGCCATCGCACAGAATAATGACGGATACCGGCTTTCGGCCGCTCGTTTCCGTCAAAAGGCTGGCGGTGTTCTCCTGCTGTTTCAGGAACTCGGAGACGGTTTTCTTCTCGACCATAGGCTCGGGATTCTTCACGTCTGTACCGGACGTCTCGAGATCTTCATTCAATATCCCCTGCCCCTCCCGCTTTGGATTTAAAAATTCCGTCCATTTCAAAACCACGGACAAGTCAGTTTCGGTTTTCTTCCAACAAAACTTAAGCAATTTTCAAGCCCGAAAGGGAGTGAATAGCGATTTATCTTCTCTGATTTGACAAGGTATTCATTTTTGAAATTTCAATTGAATCGTATAAATCCCGCGAAGCAGGAGAAAGACTCAGGCAGGCAAATCGTTTGTTCCCTAAACCGCTAAATTACGGGAGCAAATTCAAAAAAAACAAGAGGAAGGGGTCGCCATTCTATCGACGGCGTAGCCCGCAAACACTCCGCTGGACATCCGGCACCTCGCTAGCATCCGGCCGAGAGAAAGCAACTTTCTCCCGGCCTTCCTGCTCTCTTCAATCCCGTCCCGTATCGCTTTGGCCGACAAGACCGTTGGCATCGTTGTACCATCCGTCAAAAATTATGAGGCCACGATGATCGTCCAAGGAATGATAGTCGACGACCTCGACACCCTCATGATGCGCCTTGTTGCTGTCGTACAGCCGGATATCGAAAAGATAGGTATCGCTGGCTCTGGGCAGCACTACCGCTTTCAGAGTCCAGACGAGATCGGGAGACATCTTTGCACTTTTCACCAGATGCATGCCAACCGATTGCGGTATGTTTTTCGGACCCGGAAGTCTCTTTGTCCGACCCTCTTTTTTCCAAAACATCCAGTTCATTTTATCCTCCCGGATATTGTCTTACGAAGCCAATCCTTTTCCGTGTCAAACAGGACAGGGGTTATTTGTCCTTGTGGGAACGCCGTTTTTTGTACCAAATCAACGCGGCAAAGCCTGCAATCACCAGCACCAAATTCAAAAGTCGAGCATAATTCATTTCCATTTTTATCGAACTCCTTTCCTAATCCTGGCGAGGATCTATCAAGCAACTGTCAAAAGGTGCAACAGGCCAGTCTGCTATTTGGCCGGGGCGTAGGTGACCGTCACCGGCTGCTTTAGATTGGCCTGGCCACCTGTCGCGTTAACATTTATGACATTTTTGCCTTCGTTCAGCGTGACTTCGGTGGAAAACTTAAGGTCTTTAAGAGGCACATCAGCGCCGTTGACACCCACCTTTGCCCCTTTACTCTCCGTTCCGGCAACGCGTCCGCTGACCGTTACCGTAGCTGCATTGACAGTGATGCCCTCCTTAGGCGTATCGATGTTCAGAACCAGAAGTCTGCCGCTCTCCCAAGGGGCGTTTTCACACCCGGTCAGCATCAAGGACAGCAGAGACAGCAAAAAAACAACGCTCACCCATATTATTCTGTTGTTCATCATTAGCTCCCTTCTCGAATGATTGTTTTGCCGCAGTTCTTGATCTCCGGCGGTCAGAGCGCGGACCGTGTATCCGCCATGTCACTCGGCCCGGCGCTCCTCCGTTGCACGTCACCTTCCCGCTCTCCCGGGCCAGGAAACGTCGCCGTTTAAAAAAAACATAGAATGGTGGGAAAGATAAAAAAATAAGGATTGCTCTGAATTTTGTGTAGGATTTACGTCTGTTCAGATATCGGAATTTTTCATGTTCTTTGTCGGATGCGAAAATGGATCGGGAGGCTTATTTGACCAAGCCGTTCTTGATGACGTAATGAGTCATTTCGGCATTGCTCTTCATCTGCATCTTTTCCAGAATGCGGGTCCGGTAGGTGCTGATGGTTTTTATGCTGAGCGCCATCTCCACGGCAATCTGCGATAACGTCTTCCCGGAGGCAATCATGAGCATCACCTGAAACTCACGGACCGACAGGTTATCCTGCGAAGGGGGGACCTCCCCCATCATGGCCACCAATCTCTCCGCGAAGGCCTCGCTCACGTACCGGCCGCCCTTGGTTATTTTCCTGATGGCTTTCACCAGTTCGTCCAGGGCGCTTTCCTTGGTCATGTAACCCGATGCGCCTGCCTTGAAGGCCCTCGCCGCGTATTGGTCCTCGGGATGCATGCTGAGCATGAGGACCGGCAAATCCGGATACCGACGTTTCAATTCTTCCAGCGTATCCAGCCCGCCTCTACCCGGCATGGTGATATCGAGGATGACCGCATCCCAATTCTGCGTTTCCGCAAGCGCCAATACCTCATCGGCACTTTGCGCTTCCCCCACAATGTCAACGTCGGGTTCATCGCAAAGAATTTGTTTCAACCCCCGTCTGACAATGGGATGATCATCGGCAATAAGAATCCTAAGCATGGTGTTTTTGAGCCTCCCGCAACGGTATTTTTACCGCAATCTTCGTCCCTCTTCCTTTACTGCCGGTGACTTGCAACTCTCCGCCGTAAATGAGCGCGCGTTCACGAATACCAAGGAGTCCGAGGGCTTTGGGGTCAAAGGCCGCGCGATCGGGAATGCCCTTGCCGTTGTCTTCCACGGTCAGCACAATATCGCCGGCATCTTCTTTAATGCTGACTTTAACATAGGTCGCCTGTGCATGTCGAATCACATTTGTCAGGGTTTCCTGAAGGATGCGAAACAATGCCGTAGACAGGTCTCGATTTAAATTGCGATCTTCGAGGGTGGTCACGAATTCGGCTTGGATTTCGGTTCGCTTCTTGAAATCCTCGAGATGCCATTCAATCGTTGACACCAAACCAAGGTCGTCGAGAATCCCCGGTCTCAACTCTGAAGAAATTTTTCGAATAATCTGAATTTCATTGTCAATCAGTTTTCCCATGGCATGGATTTCCCCGACTAACCCTTCCTGGTCCTTGGTCAATCTTCTCGATAACCGCAACAAATCTATCTTCAATCCCGTTAATGCCTGGCCAAGTTCATCGTGTATCTCACGGGCGATCCGGCTTCTCTCCTCTTCCCGTATCGATTCAAGACGCGAGGCAAGAGCCCGAAGACGTTCCCTTTCGTTCCGAAGCCTCGTAGCGATGGTTCCGGTCACAACCGCGACAATCAGAAAAATGGCAAGGATAACGAAGTCGCGCGGATCGTCCGGCCTAAAACCGAAAGCAGGGGGCACAAAGAAAAAGTCAAAAATCAGTACCGATAAAACGGCGGCAAAGAGGGAAAAGGCTCGTCCCCACAGCACTGCGCTGATGAGCACGGGCAAGATATAACAGAGGGCAACATTCACGATATCAAAAGAAAAGACGCGCCCGATGGCAGTCACCGCCAGGACCAACAGGATCGTCAACAAGAGCTGTGTCACTGACAAACGCCAGATCGTTTTTTGCATTAAAGTGATTCTCCGGCCCTATTTTTTTTGAATCGTCAAGGCACCTCGCTACCTTTTTATAGAATACTCCCTCGATTTTCCACCCCAAAGAAGATGATCCTCATATTTTATTCCCATGTCCGAGCTATCGAGTGAAACTCAAAACCGTATTCATTGCATGAAGAAGGGGGATATGCTAAGTTTTCAATATCCGCGGTAGGAATCGGTTTCGCCTGGAATCGGTATCTTTGCGGCTTCGGGTCGCCGGAGGCACGTTGTCGCCTCGCGGGCCTTTGCAAAAGCGAATAGAAACCTGGAAGGGAAGGTAAAATATATGCTGAGCTTATTGATGAAGCGAAGAAGCATTCGCAAATTCACGGATCGAGAAGTGACCGAGGAGCAGGTAAAGCAGATTCTTCAGGCAGCGCTCCTGTCTCCCTCAGCTCATGGACGTCAATCCTGGGAATTCATCGTTGTCCGGGATAAAAACATGCTGCAACATTTCGGCAACTGCCGGCAGCCTAAACAGCCGTTTCTTCCGGAAACGCCAGTCGCAATCGCGGTGCTGGGAAATCCAGAGGTGATCGATGTCTGGGTGGAAGACGGAAGTATCGCCATGACCCATATGATGTTGGAAGCCACCGCTTTGGGCCTGGGCAGTTGCTGGGTTCAGATTCGCAACCGCCCCTCCAACCAGAATGACATGCCGGCCGCTGATTATATCAAGCAGTTGCTCCACGTACCGGAGCCCTATCAGGTGTTGGCAATTCTGGCCCTGGGATATCCGGGGCAGGAAAAGGAGCCCTTGTCTCTGGAACAATTGCCCTACCATAAAATTCATCGGGAACGGTTCTAACAGGTATCGACCCGAAAGCCGTAAAACCTCAAGCGCCGTCCTTCCTGTTTATCGGATTCAATCCGCGGTTGCCCTACCGGATCTTCGAACTGGATGGCAATCGGTAGCTTCCGTCTACCAGTTGTCATCCAGTCAACCCTTATTTTGCTCTCTCCCATTCGCGGATATACTGATCTACAAACCGGCGGCAATGCAACTGATGCTTCGGCAACGGCAGCTTCGAGATTTTACCGGATGTCCGGTAAGTTTGACCGAGAAAGGAAGGATCGAAAAATGAAAACCCTATCCAAATGGATATTGACAATCAGTTGCCTCTGGGGAATCGCCTTATGGCAGGTCGCCCCGTCATTAGGCTCGGGAACCTTCGGCAGCAGAGCTTTTGCCGCCGAAAGCAAGGCTGCCGAAACCAAAACCTTCGACCAGGATTCGGTTTTGAAGGATGCACTCGACTTTTTCGGCAAGAGCGTCGAGGGATTGGGGAAGGTCATCGAAAAGGCATTCCAGGATTATGGCCAACCGAATGCCTACATCAAGGGCGAGGAGGCGAGCGGCGCCTTTGCGGTCGGCCTGCGTTACGGCGATGGCATACTGGTGACTAAAGGCGGTGAGAGTCAGAGGGTCTACTGGAGCGG
This sequence comes from Deltaproteobacteria bacterium, assembly GCA_021817825.1. Taxonomy (GTDB): domain Bacteria; phylum Desulfobacterota; class Syntrophia; order Syntrophales; family UBA5619; genus JAKAFS01. The sequence goes on from JAKAFS010000008.1 coordinate 14,929, forward strand.
CCCCTCCATCGGCTTCGACTACGGCGGCAACGCCGCCAAGGTTTTCGTACTCGTCTACCACCTGGACGAAAAAAGCGAGTTGCTGTTCCGGCGTTATCCGGCAGTGGACGGCAGCTTCTACTTCATCGGCGGCGCGGGCATTAACTATCAGCAGCGCGACGACGTGATCCTAGCACCGATCCGTCTGGGCGCAGGACTACGCGCCGGCGCAAGCATCGGCTATATGCACTACACAAAGACAAAAACCTACAATCCCTTTTGAACCGCGGCGGTCCGCCGGGAATCAGGCACTGTGCCTTGGCTCCCGGCGGACGTTCTTCAGCGGTGAATCGGAATTATTTTTTCGCCGCGACCGGCTTTTTGGCCGCCGGTTTTTTCACTGCTGTTTTCTTGGCGACCGGTTTTTTGGCAACCGGCTTCTTCGCAACCGCTTTTTTGACAACCGCTTTGGCTTTGACCGGCGCTTTGGCTTTGGTTGCTGCCTTAGCTTTTACCGGCGCCTTCGCGACCTTTTTTGCCGCCGGTTTCGCTGCCGCCTTGGCTTTTGCCGGTGCCTTCACAGCGGTCTTTGCCTTGGCAGGAGCCTTTGCCGCCGCTTTCGCCGGTTTCGCTGCCGCCTTGGCTTTTGCCGGTGCCTTCGCGACGGTCTTCGTTTTGGCAGTGGCCTTTACCGCGGCCTTTGCCGGTTTTGCCGGAACCTTCTTTACTGTCGCCATACGTACTTCCTCCCCTTCAAATATTCGATTCCGCTTTCCGGGGCCACGGTCCGACCGTGTTCGCCCACGTGCGAAATCGTGAGACTCATCAGGATGAATAGCTTTCGTCGTCGGTTTCATATCGGCAGAAGTTCTTGAAATCTTGATACCGGCAGCAGAATTTTTTCCTTTTTTTTGCGCAGCCGAAGAGTCAATTTTCGTTTTTTCTTTTGCCTGATTTTTTTTCTGCTCCTTGATCAGCTTCCGATGCGCAGCTTTTTCTGCCGCACAAATTTGCTGGGGAGATAAAATTTCCACACGCAATCCCGTAAACGGGCAGATAGAGCCGGGTTGCAAATTGTATTTCTGGGCGATGGAATCTTCAATTTGATAACCTTCGACAAGTTCCTTATTGCCTAAAACATCAAGGAATAATTTGCTCATAATTAGTCACCAATCCGTTCCGGTTCAGCCGCTGATTTGGACTTCCTCTTGTTCACCTAGAGCGTGACCATCGGGCCACAGGTCCTCCTGATTTGCAATAAAAAAACCCCGCTCTTTTTTAAAAAAAACGGGGTATTTTTAGCCAGTTCATATTCGCCTCCAGCACAATTATACGGGATCGGACAATTTCAACTGCCATATGTACCGGATTTCCTTATCACCATTTTTATTTAAATGCTAGCACATATGAAGAGTAATTTTATTTTATCTGTCCTGGGGGCTAAACCGCCGCAATCGATGACCGCTCAGGCCGAGTCGTTCGCTTGTCCTCTGTCAGAATCTGAGGTATGTTCAATTGGGCAATATTCAGTCGCGTCGAGCCGCAACGTGATTGCTGATCGCTTCGAGAACGCGTTCGCCGCCGGCGTTTTTGATTTCGGTACGCACCACGGCAAGCGTACGGCCTGCATGCATGACACGCGATCTGATGGTTAGCGCAGAACCACGACCGGGTGAGATGAAGAAGGCGGACAGGTTCCACAACATCATCGTCGAAGGGGCCGCAGCGCAAGCGTTGACCGCTGCCAGGCCAAAGAGAGCTCCCCCTTGCACATGCCCGACGCGGTTAGTGATCTGCGGACCGATCGGAACACGGTTGCTCGCACCCTGCCCCGTACGACGGGATTGGCCTCCCCAGAAACGTTGAATGAACGAGGACTGCGGGGACACTTTCCTGAGTGCGGCATCGCAGGACTGAAGGACCGCAAGCTCATGGGGTTCGAGTTCGTCGCCGGCAAGGGGAATCACCGGGAGTGCCTGTCTCCGCTCCCAGGGCAGAGGACCAAGGGTCACGCCCGGCGGCGCCTTCAGCGGCGCACAAGCGCCGTTTATATGGCAGATTGGACGCCCCTGGGCACAAATCGTCGCCGAGGCAAGTGACTGTCGCAATATCTCGCCTTCGCTGTAGCCGAGGAGACGTGAATCGGCTTCCAGGTTTCCGACGGCCGGTGTGCCCGTAAATTGAGCCTCGAGGTGAATGGTCCCCAAGCGCCCGCCGGGAGGCATTCTTGTTCCTGTCCGAACTGCGGCCGCGAGGGACTGGTCGATGAAAATGCCCAGCGCCACGAGATCGACTTCGCCGTTCGCCGCACGGCAGTGAGGCCCCTCGGGGAAAACTGCGCGGGCAGTCCCTCCGGAAACCTTCTGCCATTCGAAGTTGAGAAAATGGCCGATGAAATGGAGTCCGGGAGTGCGGTTCGCCGCAATGGCGCGAAGCACGCGCGCCCGAATCAATTGTTCATCACAATGAGGGTGAGAAGAGCCTTCGGCGATCATAGGATAACCTGCCTGGCGAAACGCATCGGGAATGCCCAGAAGTGGCCATCGCGGAACTGGCAATTCCAGCCTTGATCGCCCCCGCTGGAATCGAATCGGGCAAAGGTTCCGCCGCAATCACTGCTTGTCTCGGAAGCCCAGGCAGTACCGCAGGCAAGACGAATGGCTTTCTTCCAGTTTACATTTCTTCTCATCCAGGGGTTCCTTTCTGCTTCAGCAGCCGCTTCCTCTCCTCGTCAACCTTCCGCTGCTCGGCCAGGAGCCGCAACGGTGCCTCACCTAGAACCGGTACCCGAGTCCAAACAGAAAGATGTCGGTGTCCTTGCTGTAATTCGTCAAGATACGGTTCATCACGAACCGTATCGTCAAGTCCGGATTGAAGGAGAAGTTGCGCAGAGATGCCGTTACAGACATGATGCCCGAAGCAAAGGCAGATCCTCCTTCGTCGGGATAGAGACCGCCCCGGCTGTCGATGGCGAGGTAAGCGCCCAAGCCACCGCCCAGCGTCAAGTGATCGTCCAGAAAATCCCTGACCAGCCAGAGCTGGGTGATGGCCCCGTTGCGACGAATCAGCTCGTTATCCCCTTCGTTCAACCATGCCGCCGTCACATCAAGATAGGGGAAAAGCCCGCGCCGATACTCCACGCAGGAGGCGATTGATTTGGGGTTGCCGGGGTTGTTGACGACCGTCTGTCCGAGGAAAAGGGTCAGTTCGTTGTTGGTTGTCTTTTCTCGCTGAGAAGGCGGTTTTACCAGGGGACCTGGGGTAGCGGGAGCATCAAGCTGATAGCCGATTCCCGCAAGGCCGGTCACGGTGTCGATGCTGTCCTTCGTCATCACCCAGTTGACACGGGCCTGAAAAAGCAGACGGGATCCCAGGTACCAGGTGGCGGAGGCTCCCAGCAGCCCCCCCAAGCCGTGTTCGTTTTTGGCAACCCCCTGCGGCGTCTGCGTCGTATCGGCGTAAAGATAAGGGCCGGCGCCGACTGCCAGCGACAGACGCCGATTCAAAAGGTTCACACGCCCCCAGAGCGTGAGCGGCGCCAGACCGTCCCGGTGATGGTTCGGCATATGTCCCTCGTTCAGGTACGAAACAGAGATGGCCGCATTTTCACCCAACCCTTCCCGGTATTCCACCTGGTAGGCGAAGGAGTCCTGCCGGCCACCGGGTTCGCTGGTGCTGCCGTAGAAAGCGAAAAGCTCGCCGCCTGACGACGGACGGACAGAAGCCAGAAACAAGATCAGCACTAGAAACCAACGCATAAGATTACCCTTGTCCCCAAGCCGCACTTCGGCACGGCCATCGGCTCACTTATTTGACAAGATATTATTGTTCAACGAAGCTAGTTTAGGGGGAATATCGCTGCCTGTCAATGAGAATGACCAGTTCAAAGGACCCGCCCCGCAGACCGGGATGCGGCAAGAAGAATACCACTCGTTTGTCAAGCGCCTTTCCGAGGCAAGGCCGCGGCCGAAAGGGCTGGCGATGCCGCCCGGCTCCTCATCTGGATTCCCGCCTTTGGAAGGGCAGCACGGCATAATTTTCGTCGGGGGCGTTTTCGACCGAAGCATCCAGGCCGCACCCTTCCGGAAGGGGAGCCCGCGCGAACCCCTGCTCCGTTGCACCGGTTTTCCAGAGCCGCCCCTCCTTCAGAACCGTCAGATGCGTGCAGTACCGGACGGCGAGATGGGGATCAGTGAGGCTGACGAGCGTCGTCAGCCCCTTATGGAGCGTCAACTGACGCACGATCTCCATGACCATGAATTGATTCCGGGGCTCGAAATGGAAGGTGGGTTCGTCGAGAATCAGGATGCGCGGACCCTGATGGAGAACACGGGCCAGCAGGACCAGTTGCCGCTCACCACCGCTCAACTCGTTGAAGGGGCAGGCGGCCAGGTGCCGCACCCCCAGGTCGGCAAGAGCCTGCTCCGCTTCGGTCCGGTCTTTTCGGGAAGGCAAGTGCAGATGGCCCTGTTGCGCTGTCCGACCCATCATCACCATCTGAAGGGCCGTACAGGCCGGACCCAGGTCGGCCCGACGGGGCACGAACGCCATGAGCCGGGAAATCTGCCGCCGGGACAGGCTCCTGATCGTCACCCCGCCCACCGCAACCTCGCCTTCCCGCGGAGTGAGCATCCCGCAGATGCATTTGAGAAGCGTGGTTTTTCCCGAGCCACGGGGGCCGAGAATACCGAAGATCGCCCCTTTCGCCACGGAACAGGTAATCTCCTTCAGGACCGGCTGGCGCCCGTAATCAAAACTGACGGCGGCAAGGTCAAGCTCAGCGTTCATTCCTTTTTCCTGCGATGTCGGCTGCACACAAAACCTCCCGACCACCCTGTTTTCGGCCCTTTTGTGGCTGCTGATTTATTCTTGTTGTTATCCTATCAATCACATCATGTCAAGATTGACATAGCAAAGTTCTTGCATCAGAAGCGGAGCTCCCCAAAGCCGGGCGCCGAAAAGGGCATCGCCGTCCGCCGAAATTCTGTTGCAATTACGATGCAGATGACATAATTTAACCCGCAGTTTGGGGAGGGCCAGCGTCATTTCACCCCTGTAGATCGCAAGAGAGGAACCGTTCATGAACCTTCACGACTGCCTGATCCGGGAAGACAAAGAACCGTTCGGGTTGCGTTGCCTGCTCCCGACGGGGGGAAGATAGCAGGAGGCCGTTCCGATGGAGATCCCCCCCGAAGCCCCCCGGGAAGAGCTCGTCCGCGATCAGCAGGGACGCCTCAAAGAGCGGAAGTTTACTCTCAATGGCAAGCCGGAGGGGGAATACACTTCCTATTATGGAAGCGGGCAGGCCTTGGTCCGCCTGACCTTCGTCAATGGGAAAAAGGAAGGAGAGGCCCTTTCCTGGTACCCGGATGGACAACTCCGGGAAAAAGGATATTTCCGGAACGACAAGCTGGAAGGGGAATACCTTTCCTGGTACGAAAGCGGTCAGCTCCATGAGCGGGAAGAATACCGGAACGGTCTCCTCGACGGCCCCTACGCCTTTTACTTCCGGAACGGCCAGCTCCGGGACGAGGAGCACTTCCGGAAAGGAAAATTCGAGGGAGAATATCGCTCCTGGTACAAAAACGGCGTCCTCAAGGAAAAGGGCGCCTTCCGGAACGACCGGCGGGAGGGCGAGTATTGGGGCTACGACCGGAATGGCCGGCTCCGCGAAAAGGCCCTCTACAAGAAGGGCCGGCTGGTCGGCAAATTCGAGTCTTTTGGGGGAGACAATACTGCCGACCATGGACCGGCAGGACAGGAACCTCCCTGGAACAGGGAAGAGGAAGAAGCACGGGAAGAGCGCGAGCATGCGGTGGACAATCTATTGAAGGATCTTAAGCAACTCGATCCTCAGTAGGTTTCGCCGCCTATCTTTTCCATCACTGTTGTGCATGCAAAAGGAGGAGTCATGGTCAAGAATATCCTTATCCCCACCGACGGTTCCGATTTCGGCAAGACGGCCATCGCCTACGGCATCGCCCTCGCCGGGAAGCTGGGCGCCGGCCTGCTGGGGTTGCACGTCGTCGATGTCCGGCTTTTGCAGGGCCCGGTCTTCACCGACCTCTCCGGTTCCATCGGGGTCCCTCCCTATCAGGAGTTCTTCCCCGCCATCGAAAGCAGTCTCGAGACCAAGGCCGATGAGATTCTCCTGGGATTCCGGGAGCAATGCGAAAAAGCGGGCATCCATCCCGAAACCAAGAAGGTCACCGGGGTGATCGACGAGACGATCATCGAAGAGGCCAAGGGCTGCTGCGACTGGATACTCCTGGCCCAGCGGGGCGAGCACTTTCACATCGGCGACGGGGCGCTCCTCGGTTCCACGGCCCAGTCCGTCGTCCGGAATTCGGGAAAACCGGTTCTGGTCACCCCCGGAACATTCCGGGAAATCGAAAGCATGGCCGTCGCCTACGACGGAAGCGGCCCGGCCCATAACGCCCTGAAGCTGGCCGCCGAGCTTTCAAAAGCGGCCTCCTGGCCCCTTTCGGTCATCACCGTCACGAACGATCAATGCCTCGCCTCGGAAATCATGCAGAAGGCCGAGGACTATCTCGCGCCCCTGAAGATCGACAGCACCACCCTCGTCCTCAACGGCAAGGAGGACAAGGAACTGCTCCGTTACATCCAGGAAGGGGCCGTTGAATTGCTGGTCATGGGCGCTTTCGGCCACAACCGCCTTCGGGAGTTGCTCGGCGGCAGCACCACCTCGGCGATCATCAGAAAGAGCACGATTCCGGTCCTCCTGACGCGCTGAAAAAAGACGGACGGTCGGCACCCTCTCCATTCCGCGCGCTTACCCCTGGCAGGCCATGGGGTAAGCACTTGCGGACAGATTCACATTTCAGGACCGATGCGCTTCCCGAATTTCCCTGTTCCACCGAACTTGACAGGAATGGGTCCCACCCCTATATTGTAAAAAAGGGTTCCGGCCTGTCGGGATCGCCGAGCTTTTTTTGCAGGAGCCATTCCGGATTCGAGAAAGGACGCATTCCCTCTTGAGGGATCGAGGTGGAGAATTTCGGTGCACGAACTTTCCCTGGTCCAATCCTTGCTGGACATTGTCGAAGACTACGCCCGTCGGGAAAATTTTTCCCAGGTGAATGTCCTGAGAATCTCCTTCGGACGTTTAAGCTGCCTGGACCCCAGTTCTCTTGAATTCGCCTTTGAGGTTCTTTCCGAAGGCACAAAGGCCAAAGGCGCCCGTCTCGAGTTCGACATCCGTCCGGCGCGGCTTACCTGCGCCGCCTGCGGCGAAGAGTCGGCCTGCGACGGTCCCTGCGAAATGCAGTGCCCCTGCTGCGGCAGTGAAAAGGTTTGCCTGACAGGCGGAACGGAAGAATTGCAGCTCAAGGAAATGGACGTAGATTAGAGGTTTGTGATGTGTATTGCATTTCCGGGAAAGATCATTTCCCTCGCAGAGAACGGCTTGGCGATTGTCGAAATCGGCGGCATTAAGCGGGAAGTCTGCATCGACCTTTTGGCCGATGAAGTCCAACTGGGAGATTATGTGATCTCCCATGCCGGATACGCCATCCAGCGGGTCGATGAAGCAATCGCCAAGGAAAACCTGGCCCTGCTCAAGGAGATTCTGGACAATGAAGCACCTTGAGGAGTACCGGGATCCCCTGCTGGTCAAACCCCTTCTGGAGCGGATCGCGACCGCGGCCAAACGGATCGACCGGCCCGTCACGATCATGGAGGTCTGCGGGAGCCATACCCAGGCCATCGGCCGATACGGGCTCCGCAAGCTCCTCCCCCCGCAGATCCGTCTGATCTCGGGGCCCGGCTGCCCGGTCTGCGTCACGTCGGCCAGCGATGTGGACCGAGCCCTGTGGCTCGCCGGCCAAAAAGGGCTGATCTTTGCCACCTTCGGCGATATGATGCGGGTCCCGGGAACGGGCGGGTCCTCTCTCCAGCGGCTCCGGGCCGCCGGCGCCGACGTGCGGGTGGTCGCGTCGGCCTTGGATTGTCTCGCCCTGGCCGAGAGAGAAGGACAAAGCGAGGTCCTCTTCATGGGGATCGGCTTCGAGACCACGGCACCCACCGTGGCTGCGATGGTCCGGACCGCACAGAAGCGGGGAATCAAGAATCTTTCCGTCCTTTCGGCCCACAAAATCGTCCCGCCGGCCCTGCGTCTGCTTATCGGGGACCCCGAAATCAACCTGGACGGCTTTTTATGCCCCGGCCATGTGAGCATCATGCTCGGCTCGGCGGCCTATGCCTTTTTGCCCGCGGCGGGGAAGGCAGCCATCATCGCCGGTTTCGAGCCCGTCGATATCATCGCAGGGGTCCTGCTGCTTTTGGAACAACTCGACCGGGGAAAGCCGGAGGTCGTCATCCAGTACAGTCGGGTGGTCCGTCCCGAGGGCAACCCCCGGGCCATGGCCATCATGGACGAGGTCTTCGAAACAGGCGATGCCGAATGGCGCGGCCTGGGAATGATTCCCGAGAGCGGTCTTTTCTTCCGCCGGGAATTTGCCGATTTCGACGCCGCCAACCGCTTTGCGATTCCCCCGATCGAAGCAAAAGACAACCCCGGCTGCTCCTGCGGCTCGGTCCTCAAGGGGCTCATGGATCCCGAAGATTGTCCTCTCTTCCGGAAATTCTGTACACCGGCCAACCCGGTCGGGCCCTGCATGGTTTCATCGGAGGGTTCCTGCGCAGCGCACTATCGGTACGGCAGATAAAACAAGGAGGGTCCTATGAAAATACAAGTGGTCACCAATGTCCTGGCCGCCAACGAACGGATTGCCGATGAAAACCGGTCGCTGTTCGCCGCAAAGCGGATCTATGTCATCAACCTGATGAGTTCCCCCGGAGCGGGCAAGACCAGCCTCGTGGAGAAGACGATTCTCGCCCTTCGGAACCGGTTCCGGATCGGCGTGATCGAGGGGGACATCCAGAGCACCCAGGATGCCGACCGGGTGGCGGCCCTGGACATCCCCGTCGTCCAGATCAACACCGGGGGCGGATGCCATCTCGACGCGAACATGGTCCGCGAGGCGCTCGCAAGTCTGGATATCGACAAACTGGATCTGCTGATCGTGGAGAACGTGGGCAACCTCGTCTGTCCGGCCGAGTTCCAGATCGGCGAAGATGCCAAGGTGATGATCCTAAGCACCGCCGAAGGGGCCGACAAACCGCTCAAATACCCCCTGATCTTTCAGGAATCCTCGGTGATGCTCCTCAACAAAATCGACCTGCTCCCCTATCTCGATTTCGATGTGGAGAAGGCCCGGAAGGCGTCTTTATCCCTCAACCCGGACCTGGAGATCTTCCCGGTCTCCTGCCGGACCGGCGAGGGGCTCGCAGGCTGGTTCGACTGGCTGGGGAAAAGGGTTGCCGCCGCCCGGGAAGGCAAAACACGCTAAGAGGCCCCGAGCTCACCCTTCGGGCTCAGGCAGGGGAAGCGTAAGAATCACCGGAGCAAAGCCGATATCTCACCCTTCGCTCCGGACCTCCCGGCCGACCTCGCCGAAGGCCACAGGGGAAAAAGAGAGGGAAGAAGCGGTCGGGATGCGGATCAGGAAGCGGTTCACCTTTGAGGGAATGGTCCAGGGGGTCGGATTTCGGCCCTTCCTGTGGCGGCAGGCCCAGGCCCGGAACTTAGCCGGCTTCGTCCGGAACCGGCCCGACGGGGTCGTCGCCGAGGTGGAGGGGGAAACCGCCGACATCGCGGCCTTCCTCGCCGGGGTGAAGGGGAACCTACCCCCCTTGGCCGATATCACCCGGATCAGCGAGACGACTATTGCCCTGGTGGGTGACGAGGGTTTCGCGATTGTCCCCAGCGATTCCCAGGGGCCGGCCGAGGTCCTCATCAGCCCCGACATTGCCACCTGCGACGCCTGCCGGACCGAGCTGTGCGATCCTACCGACCGGAGGTTTCGCTATCCCTTCATCAACTGCACCGACTGCGGACCGCGGCTCACGATCATCCGGACCATCCCCTACGACCGGGTCAACACGTCGATGGCCTGCTTTCCCATGTGTCCCCAATGCCAAAAAGAGTACGCAGATCCCGCGCACCGCAGGTTTCATGCCGAACCGAACGCCTGCCCCCTCTGCGGTCCCCGCCTGGAACTCCTCGATGAGACCGGACAACCGCTGCCCGCTGAAGATCCCATCGGCCGGGCTCTCGAACTTCTCAAAGAAGGCGCCATTCTGGCGATCAAGGGGCTGGGCGGTTTTCACCTGGCCGTCCATGCACAGAACGAAGCGGCGGTGCGGCGGCTGCGAACCCGGAAATGCCGGGAGGAAAAGCCCCTGGCCGTCATGGTCCGGGATCTGGCGGCGGCGGCCCGGCTGGCCGAGATCGGAGAGACGGAAAGGGCCCTCCTCGCATCGCCGGAGCGGCCCATTGTCCTGCTCGCCCGCCGTGCCGACGCTCCCCTCGCCCCGGCCGTGGCCCCCGGGATGGCAACCCTGGGCATCATGCTCCCCTACACCCCCCTACAGCACCTCCTTTTGGCCGGCGATCTTCCTACCTTGGTCATGACGAGCGGCAACCGCACCGACGAGCCGATCTGCATCGGCAACCGGGAGGCGCTTTGCCGCCTCAAGGGAATCGCCGACGCCTTTGTCGTCCACAACCGGGACATCCTCGTACGCTGCGACGATTCGGTGGTCATGGCCGTGGCCGGAACCCTCTCGGCGCTGCGCCGCTCCCGGGGGTACGCCCCCCGCCCCATCGTCCTTAGGACCTCGTACCCCGAAGTCCTGGCCCTGGGCCCCCAACTCAAGGCCACTCTTTGCGTCCTGAAGGGCCGGTCCGCCTTTTTGAGTCCCCATGTCGGGGACCTGGAGACCCCCGAGGCCAGGGACTTCCTTCACGAGAGCGTCGCCCTCATGGAACGGATCACCCAATGCCGGCCGGGGCTTGTCGCCTGCGACCTCCATCCGGGTTACTACACCAGCCAGACCGCCCGGGAGATGGAGGGACGCGAGGTCGTCGCTATCCAGCACCACCATGCCCACATCGTCAGTTGCATGGCCGAAAACCGACTTGAGGGAGAGGTGATCGGCCTGGCCATGGACGGCACGGGCTACGGGACCGACGGTCAGGCCTGGGGCGGCGAATTTCTCGTCGCCGATGAAAGGACCTTTACCCGGCGGGGTCATCTGCGCTATCATCTCCTTCCGGGAGGGGAGCGGGCGATCCAGGAACCCTGGCGCATGGCGGCCTCGCTGCTGAGAGCGGCCTACGGCGCCGACTGGCAGGAGATGGCGCAGCGGCTTTCGCTCACTCCGGCGGAGAACCACGACGGCGACGGCCGAAGCCAGGCCGCCGCGGCCCTGGCCGGTCTGGAACGGGCCATGGCCGGACAGATCCACAGTCCCTGGACCTCCAGTCTGGGACGGATTTTCGACGGCGTCGCCGCCCTGGCGGGCCTGCGCCGGCGGGTCGGATTTGAAGGACAGGCCGCCATGGAGCTCGAAGCCCTGGCCCAAATCGATTCGGGGCTCCGGCTACCTTTCGCGCTACGCGAGGAACGCCCGGACGATCCCTTTTCCGGCGCTTCGGGAGAGAAGGTCTGGATTCTCGATTTTTCTCCTGCCGTGCGGACGATGACCGAGGCCCTCCTTAAAGGACAACCGGCCGGATCGATCGCCGGGGCCTTCCACCGTCTCCTGCCCGAGGCCTGCACGGCCACGGCGGTTCGCCTCCGGGAAGAGACGGGGATCAACCGGGCGGTCCTGGGCGGCGGCTGTTTTCAAAACCGGCTTTTTCTCGCCGGATGCCTTACCGCGCTGCGCAAGGCCGGCTTCGAAACCTTTCACCACCGCCTGGTCCCCAACAACGACGGCGGCATTTCCCTGGGCCAGGCGGTTTGCGCCGGCGCCAGGGCAAAGAAAAAATGACTCACCGAGGTGAACCATGACCTATGACCGAATCCTTTTAGAACACGGCGGCGGGGGACAGCTCTCCAACGATCTGATCGCCGAAACCTTCCTGCCGCTGCTGAAAAACCCTCTTTTGGAAAAGCTCGAGGACGGGGCCGTCTTCGAGGCCGGAGGGGTGAAACTCTGCTTTTCTACGGACTCCTTTGTCGTCGAGCCGCGCTTTTTCCCCGGCGGGGACATCGGCTCTCTGGCCGTCCACGGCACGGTCAACGACCTGGCCATGTGCGGCGGGACGCCGCTGGCCCTGAGCGCCGGGTACATCATCGAGGAGGGGTTTCCCCGCGAAGAACTGGAACGGATCGTCCGCTCCATGGCCGAAGCGGCGCAAAAGGCGGGGGTCTCCGTCGTGACCGGGGACACGAAGGTCGTCCCCCGGGGGGCGGCGGACGGGCTGTTCATCAACACCTCGGGGATCGGGCTCGTCCGTTACGAGGCCCCACTCTCGGTTCGAAGCATCCGTCCCGGGGACGCGGTTCTGGTCAGCGGCCCCATCGGAGACCACGGGGCGGCGATCCTCAGCTGCCGGGAGGATTTCGGCTTCACCTCCCGGATTCAGTCCGATTCGGCCCCCCTGAACGACCTCGTCGCGACGCTGCTCGCAGCCTCCCCGGAGGTCCATTGCATGCGCGACGCCACCCGGGGGGGGCTGGGGGCGATCCTGGCGGAGATCGCCGGACAGTCGGGGCTGAGAATCACGATCCGAGAAAAGGACATCCCCGTCCGGGAGGAGGTCCGGGGAATCTGCGAGATCCTCGGCTTCGATCCCCTCTTTCTGGCCAACGAGGGACGGATGGCCCTCTTCTGTTCCGGTGCGGCGGCAGGAACCGTCCTTGCGGCGATGCGGGCGCACGAACGGGGTCGCGATGCGGCCCTGATCGGGTCGGTTTCCGAAGACCGGCGGGGACGGCTGGTGATGGAAACGCTGATCGGCGGCTCGCGGGAGATCGACCTGCCCACCGGGGAACTGGTTCCCCGGATCTGTTGAACCATCCCCCTGGTTCTCGCTCCGGCAATCCGCCGGAGCCTCGGTGGACACGAAAGAGGCGGGACAGATTCTTAGCGCCGGTCTTCTCTGACCGCTTCGATCCAGAAGTGCATGCCGTACCGGTTTCCCCTGTATTGCGCACGGGCCGCGATCTTCTTTCCTGAAAGATCGGCCGGCAAAGGGTTCTCGGTGAAGAAGGTGACGTATTGCTGGTTCTTTCCGATCAGATAATTCGGATGGCCCGGGACCCCTTCTATCGCGTCGACAAAAACCACGACCCGGTAGAGGGCCTTGTCGGCATCGAGTCCCAGGAGGCCGGGCTCGACGGAGGTGCTTTCGATGACCTTACCCCGAAGGAGGGCCAGATTGGGATTCTCGGAGCCGGCAGGGAATGACTCCTCACTCCCGCCGCCGGTCGGCGAGAAACCCGTTCCACCGTCCCCGCTACAGGCAAGGACAAGCTCCTCCGGTTTCCGAGAGCTACCGAAGACAAAGGCCTTCGGCGCCAGGGTCCGATATTTCTGGAGAGAGCGAAGGGCTTCGCTTTTTTCCCGGAACATCCCTACATAGACGCCGTAGCGGTACGGACTGTTGTCCCGATTAACCTTTTCCAGCCGCAGGGACTGGCACTCCTCCTTCGCCAATGTGGCTTTCAAGGCATTGAAATGGTTTGTCGCAGAGGAAAGCTCCTTCCAGGCGCTCAGTTGGATCCGGTACCAGATCTCTTCGGCGCCCAGAGAAGAAACGCAAAAAAATAACAGAACCAGGACGGCAATGATGAGGGACGGCCCCCTATGGGCGGAGGTTGGCTTGCTGGCCGGACGGAAAGCCCTCGAAAGCGCGTTGCCGGGATAAGGGTGCATGGAAGGACTCCATTGGCTTTAGACGACGGAAACGGAAAGGCATCTTTTGCTTAGTATAGGGATGAGCATCCCGGCCTGTCAAGATTCAGGTAGGTTCAGCAGGCAAAGGGACGGATTTTCTGGACAGTGGTGATGACGGACCGCCCCTCTGGAGGGGTAAAAAAAGGGGCGCCGTCGTCGGTGTGTCCACCGACGACGGCGCCCGGCTGGTCCGCGGTCCATCCCGCGGAGGGAGAACGCTGGATTTATCAGCCGCTCAGGAGAGTTCTCCTGTCCGACCTTCCGAACCCTTAATCGTCCTCCTCCTCGTCGTCATCGTCGTCATCGTTCTGAGGAGGCTTCGGGCCGTTGTATCTGACATCGACCTGACGCCAGAGGGCCCGCGACACGTTTCCGGAGGCATCCTTCGCCCAGGCGTAAAGCACCTTCCTACCGCTGGATTTGAAGGTGTAGCTCGCCTGCGGCGTCGCCCTCCAGCCGGAAGCGTTTACCTTCGGCTGCTTGGAAGTCTCGGTGAGCAGATACCCCGCCACGCCCACATTATCGGTGGCCCTAAAAGAGGTCACCGGGACGGTCAGTGAATTCGACCGGGAGGGGATGACGAAACCCGTGACCACCGGCGCCGTCCGATCCGACAAGGCAATGGTGACCGTGTCGGACTTGGCCGCCGAGATGTTTCCGGCGCCGTCCTTGGCCCAGGCATAGAGGGTCTTCGCCCCCGCCGAACCGAAGGTGTAGCTCGCCGGCCGGTTGGGCAGCCAACCCGCCGCCGAGGCGGCCGGAACTGCCGGGGTCTCGGTGAGCAGATAGCCCGTCACCCCCGCGTTATCGGTGGCCGTAAAGGATGCAATGGCAACGGTCAGGGAACTCGAACTCGCAGGAAGATCGAATGCAGTGACCACGGGACGCACCGTATCGGACAACACAATGGCGACCGAGGCGCTTACCGAGGCGGACACATGCCCCGCCGCATCCTTTGCCCAGCCGTAGAGCGTCTTCGTACCTTCGGCACTGAAGGCATAGCTCGTCGGCGCCGTGGCGCTCCATCCGGCAGCGTTGGCAGCCGGAGTGGCGGACGTTTCGGTGACCAGATAACCCGTCACCCCCACATCGTCGGTGGCAGTGAAGGTCGAAATGGGAACGGTGAGTGCATTGTATCCCGAAGGAATCGTGAAGCCGGTGACAAAGGGCGCCGTCGTATCGGGCAGGGTGATCGTCGTTGCGGCGTTTTGCGTCGCCGAGACATTTCCGGCGCCGTCCTTGGCCCAGGCGTAGAGGACCTTGGCCCCTGCCGACCCGAAGGTGTAGCTCGTCGGCGCAGCTCCGCTCCAGCCCGCGGCCGTTGCCGACGGGACCGTCGCAGTTTCTTTCACCAGATAGCCCGTCACGGCCGTATTGTCCGTTGCGACCAGCGTCGTGATCGGCACGGTGAGGGAACTGGAGCTTCCGGGAATCACGAACCCGGAGATGACCGGCGGCGTCGTATCGGCAAGGGTGATCGTGACGGTTGCGCTGGCGGGTGACGAAATATTTCCCGCCGCATCCTTTGCCCAGCCGTAGAGGGTTTTCGCGCCGGCGGCGGCAAAGGTGTAGCTTACCTGCTTTGTCCCGCTCCAGCCGGCGGCCGTGACCGCCGGGATCGCCGACGATTCGGTGACCAGGTATCCGGTCACCCCCACTGCGTCCGTCGCAGTGAAAGTCGTGATCGGAACGACCAGGGAGGCGGCTGTCGCCGGGATGACGAATCCGGAGACGACCGGGGCCGTCGTATCGGGCAGAGTGATGGTTACGGTCTTGCTGACCGGCGCCGAGATGTTGCCCGCCCCGTCCTTGGCCCAGGCGTAAAGTGTTTTGGCGCCCGCCGAACCGAAGGTATACCCCGTCGGCTTGGCGGCGCTCCAGGGGGCCGTCGTGGCCGAGGGGATCGCGGAAGTCTCCGTCACGAGGTAGCCCGTTACGGCCGTATTGTCCGTGGCCGTGAAGGTCGTGATCGGAACGACCAGGGAGGTGGCCGTCGCCGGGATGACGAACCCGGAGACCACCGGCGCCGTCGTGTCGGCAAGGGTGATGGTCACCGTTCTGCTGACCGGGGCGGAAACATTGCCCGCCGAATCCTTCGCCCAGCCGTAAAGGGTCTTCAAACCTGCCGAAGTAAAGTTATAGCCCACCGGGGCCGCTGTGAGCCAGACGGTTGAAGAGGCCGCCGGGGCCGTCGCGGTCTCGGTCACGGCATAGCCCGCCACTGCCGTATTGTCCGTGGCGGTAAAGGTCGTGATGGGAACGGTCAGGGAGGTCGACGTCGCCGGGATGACGAACCCGGAGACCACCGGCGCCGTCGTGTCGGGCAAGGTCACGGTGACCGTTCTGCTGACCGGGGCGGAAACATTGCCTGCCCCGTCCTTGGCCCAGGCATAGAGCGTTTTGGCGCCTGCGGAGCCGAAGGTGTAGCTTGCCGGCTTCGCTGCGCTCCATCCGGCCGCCGAGGCTGCCGGCGTCGTCCCGGCTTCGGTCACCAGGTAGCCCGTTACCGCCACATTATCCGTGGCGGTGAAGGTCGTGATGGCGACGGAAAGGGAGGTCGACGTCGCCGGGATGACGAACCCGGAGACCACCGGCGCCGTCGTGTCGGCGACTGTGGGACGGCTCGCGGCATCGCCCGGGAAGGTCCGGGCGGTGATTTCGGCGATATTCGTAAAACCGTCGCCGTCGGAATCGAGATTTTGGATGGCGGCAAAGCTGTAGCCGCTATTGACATAGTCATTGGCATAGCTATTGAGATTGGATGCGTTGTTTCCGCCGCCCGAGGGGTGGCAAAGGACGCAACTGGCGATGGACGTTCCCGCCGTGCCGTAGGTCGCGTTGAAGGACGACAGCATGGAACTCAGACCGTAGGCAAGACCGAAAGAGCCGACGATCGCGACGAGAGCCCCTGCCATGGACAAGGTTTTCTTCCTCATAAATTCTCCTTTTACGTTAAGTGTTTTACATCCGACAACTGTTTGCAAAACGTCTCTCAAACGACAGCTGGGGTTCCTCTTGACGAGACGTTGGCGACCGCTCGCCTCTGTGGCCCGGGTTCACAGGCAAAGAGGGCCGAGAAGGAGGCGCGTCCGCGCATTTTTTTCGATGCCCCGTGATTTCCTCTTCCACCGCCTGCAAAACCACGGGCAACGCGGCGGCGACCGCTTCCGAAAGGTCCATCGACCAGTCGATCCGGGCCGGCTCGACGCCGATGACCGTGATCTCCGGGCGATCCCTCCTCCCCGTCATGGCCAGGACCCGGGAGAGATCGAAGCCGTGCATCGAACCGATGGTGGACGGCCGCAGGCAGTCGTCATAGGGGATGCGGTAGACGCTGCCCGGCGGACCGTCCGCCTTCATGGCATCGATGATGACCACCCGCTCTGCCGTCTCCAGCGCCGGCAGAGCGTCGAGAACCGCCGTACCGATATCCAAAGCAACCACATCGCCGGCAAATCTCTTCTCCGCCATCATCTGCTGCACGGCATGGACGCCGACCCCCTCGTCGGCGAGCAGCAGGTTTCCCAGCCCCAGGATCAGCATTGCGTCCCCCCGGGATTGAAGCCCGCCGCCAGTCCGGCGTTGAGGACCAGGGGCGCCTTCTTCGGCCGCATGACGTGGACGGCACAGGAGAGGCAGGGATCGAAGGAGTGGATGACCCTCAGGACCTCGATCGGCTTGTTCGGATCCAGGACGGGCGTTCCGACCAGCGCCCGCTCCATGGGGCCGAGATTCTGCGGAGTGTTCCGCCGGGAGCCGTCATTCCGATCGTCATCATCGTCTTGGTCTTCACCCTCATTGGCACGCGGTGAGGCGTTCCAGCAGGTCGGGGTGATGATCTGGTAGTTGGTGATCTTGCCGCTGGCCGTGCTCACCCAGTGTCCCAGCGCCCCCCGAGCGGCTTCGGTGAGTCCGACGCCCGAACCGGCCTTGCGGACCGGCTGTTCACTGTAGACAGGCGCCCCCAGGTTCAGTTGATCCAACCAGCCCAGCATGGCCCCTGCCACTTTCTGGGCCTCCAGGGCTCGCGCCAGATGACGGTCCAGCACCGAAACGCCGCCCTGATAATCGCCGTTGACCCACATCCGCGCCAGGGGACCGACCTCATAGGGCCGGCTGTTGTAACGGGGTGCCTTCAGCCACGAGTAGGCCTCCTTTTTCGGATAGAGGGGCGTGGTCTTCCCCTTCGCGGGCGAGAGTCCGTCGGTGCGGTTGTCGTACCAGGAGTGGGTCACCGATTCGGTGATCCGCGCAAGGTTCAATTCACCGGGGACGCCTTTTCTGGCCCCTTCCACGACCCCACGGCGGAAGAGTTTCCGACTGCCCGCCCCGTCCAGATCGAAGGCGCCGAAGGCCATGAGGTTTCCGTATCCCCCTCCGATGGACAGATAATCGGAATAGAAGGAGCGGAGTTTATGGATGTCGGGCAGATAGGTGTTGGTGATAAAATCGGAAAGCCAGAGCAGGTGGCTGCGAAATTTATCGAGATCCGCCTGGCTAGGAACCGCCGTATAGCCGCCGGGAATGAAGCTGTGGGCGGTCGGCATCCGGCCGCTGAAAACGGCCCCCATCTCATGGGCGCGCCGCCGGGCTTCGATGGCCGGCACCAGATGGGAGGCAATCGAGTCCCCGGCCGGCAGGCGGATATCCACATTCCAGGCCGGCGTCCAGGGCGCCATGGCGGGACCGGCGACAAAGTCCGGAGCCGCCAGAAAATAGAAATGGAGGATATGGGACTGGATGAAATTGGCGCCCAGGGTCAGGTTTCTGAGAATGCGTCCATTGTCCGGAATCTTGAAACTACTGAGGTTATCCAGGGCATTGACGGAAGCCATCCCGTGGGCGATCGGACAGACCCCGCAGATCCGCTGGGTGATGACCGGGGCGTCCGTCGGCTGACGTCCGGTGAGAATCGTCTCGAAACCGCGAAAAAGGGTCCCTGAACAGCGGGCGTCGGTCACCCGGTTGCGGTCAATGGTCACTTCCACACTCATATGCCCTTCGATCCTGGTGACCGGATCGATAATCTTGACTGTTGCCATATATTTTCTCCTTTTTATAGCGGGGCCTGCCCAGGCAAGGCAGGACCCGAATCAGACTGTAGCCGGTTCTGCCCCTTACCGTTTGTAGAAAGGTGAAAAGGCATCGGGGAATCCTTTTTCGGTGCACCCCAGGCAGACACTGTTGGCCCCGACGCACCAGTTGGTATTGTGGTTCCATTGCCGGGAAGGGCAGTCCGCCTGGGTTTCCGGACCATGACAGCCCAATCCTTTGAGGCATCCCACCTGGCCGAAGCTGGCGACCTCGGTCATCCCGTTCCGGGGGCACTGTTCGTGGACGTTGTGGCCGGCGCCGTCGAAGAAGACCGCCGGCCGCCCGTAGGCGTCGAGAGCGGGAGCTTGCCCGGAGAGCAGCAGGGCGATGGACCCGACCACCCAATCCGGATGGGTGGGACAGCCGGGGATGTTGATGACCGGTTTTCCCGTCGCCGCCGCGAGACTTTTTACCCCTGTCGGATTGGGCTTGGCCGCCGCCATCCCGCCGAAGGAGGCGCAGGTTCCGATGGCCAGATTGGCCAGGGAACGGGAGGCAAGGCTCTGAACCGCGCTCAAGGCAGTCACCGCCTTGCCGCGGTCGTAGTAGACGGTGCAGGTGTTGCCGCCGAAAGCCGTGGGAATGCCCCCTTCCACCGCCAAGATGAACTTGCCGGCCGTGGCCGTCTTCAGGCTCGCGACGGCTTGATCGCCTGCCGCACCCATGAGCGTCGAATGGTAGGCCAGATTGATGTAGTTGATCAGTAGATCGCCCACATCGGTCACCGGATCCACCGCCGCAAAGCGATTGGCCAGCGACACGGTGCACCCCGTGCAGGCTGTTCCGCTCAACCAAACCACCGTCGGGCCGTTGGAGGCGGCCAGGGCCTTCTCCAGGGTTTTCAGTCCCGACCAATCCAGCCCCAAGAGGGCCGCCGAAGCCGTGCAATAGGTCAAAAATTGTCTTCTGCTGATGATCATCTTCATTCCTCCTAATTGGCTTGCTGATTTCCTTGGTTACCACCTACTATGAAAGCGTGACCTGGGACTTCGGCTGTCAGGACGATGCAGTAAGAGCAATATTCTTACCAAGTGCGGAACATTGCTCTAAGCAGGCGAAATAAATGGAATTGAGTTTAATGCATCGGGATCGGACAAGAAAAAATGGATGGATTTGCCTACAGAGGCAAAGAGGAAGAGCGATCGGGTGGATGGCTACCGCAGCCTGTCTGGTCGTGAGGTTAATGCATGTTGAATGATTTATCCTACAGCGGGGCTGCTTTTTTGACCCTCTCCCCGGAGACGTGCACATCGAGACGCCGGCAGAAGAGAGTTTATATGAGTCAACGCTAGGCCGTCGTTTTCCCCTGCCGGCTGATGATCCCGGTGCAAATGACGGCCGCCGCCACAAACAAAACGCCCAGCAGCAGGATGCCTCCCGTTTCCACACCGCTCATTGCCAGACCGAAGACAATGGGGCCCAGCATCTCGGCCATTTTTTTGATAAAGCTGAGGTAAGACAGGGCGGCGCTTTCGCCGAGCCTTTGCACGGCCTTCATCTTCAGAAAGTAGTTGTTTTGGGCCACAAACCCGAAGCTGTCCGAAAATCCCAAGAGCAGCACCGCGGCCATCGCCGGGAGAAAGCCGCCAAAGAAACCGAAGCAGACGAAGCTTCCGCCCAGGATAAGGTTATAGGCCAGGTTCCAGGCGGGGAGATTGGGACGCCGGGCGATCGCGCGGGCCAGGACCGGACCGGCGTAGATAATCAGGAGTCCGTACAGGAGCTGAGCCCGGCCGACGTCGGAGATGCCGTGTCCGATGCCGGTGAAGTAGATGGGCAGAAAATAGCTGAGATAGGAATAGCCGATGCAGGAAGGGACGATCATGAGCAGAACGAAAAGCAGAATCATCAGATAGCCCCGGCCTTCGCCCAGCAGGGAAGATTCGGTCTCTTTTTTTACCAGGGCGGGCCGACGATAGACCGTATTTTCCATTCGGATGATGAAGCAGCTGCAAAGAAGGGTAAAACCGGTGGCCAGGACAAAGACGACCGTATAGCCCAATTTTTCGGCCAGGATGGCCCCCAGTACGGCGCCACAGTTGATGCCCGCATAGAGCCCCGCATTGAGGAGGGAAAAGCCCTCCACCTTTTCCGCATCGTTTCGTCCGAAGAGGGCAAAATTCCGCAGCGTCATCCAGCAGAACCCGTAACCCAACCCCACGACGGCGCGGGCCAGGATAAACCAGAGAATGTTGGGCGAAAAGGCGCTGGCAAAGGTGCCCACGGCGACGAGGAGCAGTCCGGCCGTAAACGGGAGCTTCCACCCCTTCCGCTCGATGAGCCAGGAGGTCAGGAAGATTGCCGCGCAGGTCAGGAGGGTTTCCGCCGAGAGCGGCAGCCCCGAGAGCACGTTTCCCGTGATCCCGAACAGGGAGCCTCCCAGATCGCGGGCAAAGACGGGGATGAACGACGAGGCCATCCGCGAAGAGAAGTAAAACAGAAAGGCGATCTGGCGGACATAACCGAGGGCCTGGTTGGGCCGCACGCCGTCGATCGCCGCCGGAGGCGCAATCTTGTTTCCTACGACTTTGAGCGCCAGGAGCATCAGCTCGATAGTGAGAAAGATCGAGGCCGCCATGACGGTCAGCAGTTCCGTCAGGATGGTTTCCGTCATCCGGTTGCTGTATTCCCGGGAAATCCGGATCCGCACCGATCCTTCGTCCAGGGGAAAACTGCGATAGGTCAACGGATCGGCGGAAAGGGTGGCCGGGGGCGCTGGTTCGCTGGAATAAAGGACCGTATCCTTTTTATCGACGATGAAGAGGGCATCGATCTCGGCATAGCTGCGGGCATAACCCTGCAAACGCCCGCGGACCTCCGACGCAGCCCCCAGGCGGCCTTTTCCCTTTTCCAGATCGGACTGAATCTTTACAAACAGCGTCTGGGCATGATCCATGCCCTGAAAGGTGATCTCCAGTTGCTTATAGGCATAGCTCGCAAAGGCGAAGGTCAACTGGGCGATGACGAGCACCGCCGTCGTCATGGTCAGGATTCTGGTCCGCTCCAGTTGTCCCTTTTCATCCAATATATCCGCTTTCAGAAAGAACAGGGCCAGCGAGACCAGCGAAAATCCGCTCAGGATCACCAGATAGATATTGAGCGTTTGTCGCAGTTCTTTGGGCTGGTTGAGGTTGATCGCCCAAAGAAAGGCCATGACAATTACCGTGACCAGCGCCACAAAGCCCAGCATCGTGAGCCGGATCTTTCTGGGGGTCATCGTGACGATCCTTTCCTCGTATATTGCACCACCAGGGTCGTGATATCGTCCGACTGCTCCGCAGCCCCCACATGCTCTTTCACCGCGTCGCGCACCACCCGGTCCAGTTCATCGGGCAGATTGACCGACGCTGCGTTCAGAACGGCATGCAGCGCCTCTTCGCCGAACAGCGCCCCCTCTTCGTTCATCGCCTCCGTAACGCCGTCGGTGTACATGTAGATGCTGTCGCCGGGCGTAAGCTGCGTGGTTTCATCGATGTATTCCGCATCCTCCATGGCGGCAAGGGGACAGGAAGGATTGATCTCCATATAGGAAAAACCCGTTCCCGAACGGAAAAGCAGCGGCGGATTATGGCCGCAGTTGACATAATCAAAAAGGCCGGTTTCCGTATCGATGACGCCGATAAAAGCGGTCACGAACATGCAGGACCCGTTATCCTCGCAGAGCAGATTGTTCACCTTCCGAATGGCCTCGGCGGGCGTTTTGCAGCTGAGCATATGGGTTTTGATCAAGGTTTTGGCAATCACCATAAACAGGGAAGCCGGCACCCCCTTGCCGCTCACATCGGCAATGACCATGCAGAAGCGGGTTTTGGCTTCGTTGAGAAAAAAGCAGTCGTAGAAATCGCCGCCGACCACCTTGGCAGGCGTCATCAGGGCGTTGACTTTCAGACAGAAAAGGTCGCTGAAGGTGGGAAAGATACGCGGCAGCATATCGTTCTGGATATTGGAGGCCACCTGAAGCTCGCTGTTGATGCGTTCCTTTTCGCCGATCGCGGCGGAGAGGTTGCTGATATAGACTTGCAGATCGCCGGCCATGGTATTGAAGGCTTCGGAGAGCTCGCCCACCTCGTCATGGCCGCGAACCTCGATTTTGCTGTCCAGATTGCCGTGGCCCATGTACCGGACGCGTTCCACAAGCCTCTTGATCGGCCGGGTAATGGTACTGGCCAGGACAAAGGACAATACGACAAAGAGCATCGTGCAGACGGCAAAGAGGATAATGAAGCGCATCAGCACATTGGAAAGGGTGTCCCGGATGTACAGCTGCGATTTGTTGGTAAAGGCGCCGATGGTCGCTTTGGTTTCAACCGCCGGCAGGGTCACCTCGGCGATCGGCACGGTGATGCCCAGCGACCAGCCGGTGCTGGGTAGCTTTGCATAGGCCACGTAGCATTCCAAGCCGTCGACGGTCGCAATCTGCACGCCGCTCTTCCCGGCCATCATGGCTTGGATCGTATCCAGCCATGCGCCCCGGGCATGGCTGAGCGGATGGGTCTCGAAACCTTTCTTGTCGTAATTCGGATGGGCAATATATTTACCGGTTTTGTCGAGCAGGAAGGCATAACCGCCCTTCCCGATCTTCGTGGCCAGGACATCCTCCTTGAGTTTGGTCAGCGTGATGTCGGACGCGACGACGCCTGCCGGGCTCC
Organism: Deltaproteobacteria bacterium; assembly: GCA_021817825.1. GTDB lineage: Bacteria > Desulfobacterota > Syntrophia > Syntrophales > UBA5619 > JAKAFS01. The sequence continues at coordinate 38,421 of JAKAFS010000008.1, forward strand.
CGTCCTGGCCGATGTAAGTGGCCGCGCAGGTGACGCAGAGGATGCCGTAGACATCCAGATAGGTGTCGGTCCAGACCGTCTCGCCCTCACGGGCCAGCGCGGCAATATACCAGCCGCGCGCCCGGGGGTCGAAATCCGGGCTGTAGGAGTTGGAGCGCGAATAGCGGTAGGAGATACCGCTCTGCGTCCCCAGATAGGTATTGTCCAGCGTGGAGTCCGTTCCCAGAACGGCCTTGAACATATACTCCGCGTTGGAGACGAGCTTCAGCTCCTTCTCCAGGGCCGCGGTGCGTTTCACGTTCGGCGCCAGGATGTATTTGGAGGAAGCGACGCCCTTTTCCGTCTTGTTGGGCAGGGGAAGTTCGTGGCCCCGGAAATTATCGGGATCGGCATAGAGCGCTTCCATATAATCCGCCATCGCGGAGACCTCGGTCTGGACTTGCGCAAGGGCGGCATTCGAATTTCCCGCCTGCTCCGCCACGATTTTCAGAAGATAGGCTTCCGCCTGGTCGAGGAGGGCCTGCCGGCTTTTGTCGGAGGCGGTGAGACCGAGACCGACGTTTGCCTCCTGGGAATACTTGGTCAGATTCAGCATCTCCTTGTAAGAGATGGTGGCAATCACCAGCAGCGCTCCCAGAGCGGTGGCGAGCATCACGACCAGGATTTTAGTGCCGATCTTTACATTGCGGAGCATCTAGCATCCCTCCCGCCGGCCAAGGCATTTTGCAGGATTGTTTCTATCATGTCGTCGTATTCGATACCGGCCAGCTTTGCGGCCGGAGGGAAAAGGCTTTGCGGTTTCAAGCCGGGGACGGCATTGATTTCCAGTGTGTAGGGGATGCCGCTCCCTTCTTCCAGCATAAAATCGACCCGGCCGTACCCGGAAGCGCCCACGGCCCTGAAGGCGCGGAGTGCGAGGTTCTGGAAGGTACGGGTCAGCTCATCCGGCAAGGCAATAGGAACGGCCTGATATTCATTGCTCAAGGTGATCAGCCGGCCGGGAGAGTCGCTTCGGACCTCGACGGGCGGAAAGGCCAGTATTTGGCCCGCTTTCTCCAGAAGCCCCACGGTGATGAAGATGCCCTGAACGAATCGCTCTACCAGGATAGGATCATCATAGGTGAATACCATCTCCATGGCCTCATAATCCCGGAGCGAGTCGAGGAGCGCCAGGCCAAAACTGCCGCCCTGCGTGGGTGCCTTGGCCACACAGGGGAAGGATATGCCCGTTTTGTCTTGCAAGGCTAAAAAGCGTTTTTTCCCGTCCGCGGCCAGATGTTCGGCCTTGGGCCAGACAAAGTATTCGGGAATCCCTATGCCTTCCAGCGCAAAAAGCTTTTGACAGAGAATTTTATCATTGATGACCGCCGCCGCTGCCATCCGGCTGCCGGTGTAGGGAATCTGTAGATGGTCGAGCATTCCCTGGAGGGTGCCGTCTCCGTGCCCTTTTCCCTGGACACAGAGGAAGACGGCATCGGGGGGAGTTTCGATCAGCCTGGCGACGATGTCGCGTGTAAAAGGCACATCATAGGCTTGATATCCCCTCCGGATCAGCGCTTCTTTGACGTAGCCCGCGTTTAGAGTGGATATGGCCTGTTCGCTTGAGGTCCCGCCGTGAACAACAGCAATTTTCATCCTTGCCATTCCTTTCGAGAAACTCTGCAAAATGGGTCCGGGTTATTTCCGTTTGCAGATTTTGACCGCTGCGAACTTTTTCAGACATTCATTATGGGATCGCACCGTTAAGCGGACGGACTATAGTTAATTCCCATCGCCATGTCAAAGGTTTTGCCTCTTTCAAAGGCCCTGTCGAGTTCTGCGAAATCGTGGACATCCGTTTTCGTCAGGCCATGGTGGGCGCCCTGTTGTCCAACTGGCGGTGTTTTTTCTTCTTCCGCAAAACACGGTTTCCTGTGGGTGCAACAAGAGCCTGCCTTTGTATTTCCTTGACAGGGCCGGACCAGGTTCCCTATACTCCATTTAGGAAGGACAGTTGAGCAGGTTTGGATCCGACGTCTTTTTGACAAAAGGAGGTTCCCCATGAGGACAGTGATGAGCCGCTCCCTGAACCACCTGGTTGAGGATCAACTGGTCAAGTGGCACGCCCAAAGGAAGGTGAAGGAAAAACAGACCGTCAAACCCGGCCCCTGCATCACCATCTCCCGCGAACCGGGGAGCGGCGGCAGCGAGATCGCCCGGCAGTTGGCCAAGGAGCTCGGGATGGACCTCATCGGCGCCCAGATCATCCAGCAGGTCGCCGAACGGGCGGATATGAGCGAAAAGATCATCGCCTCCCTGGACGAGAAAGAGGTCCGGGTCATCGACACCTGGCTCGATTCTCTGTTCAAGTCCCGCCACATCTGGCCTGATCAATATCTGCGGCACCTCACCCAGGTGGTCGGCACCATCGGCAAGCAAGGGAACACCGTCATCGTAGGGCGGGGGGCCCAGTTCATCCTCCCGCCGGCAGAGACCTTCCGCATCCGGGCCATCGCCCCCCGGGAGATCCGAATTCACAACGTCATGCGGGATTCCGCCACCGACTTTGATACGGCCGAGCGCTATGTATACAAGACGGAAGCGGACCGCAATGCCTTCCATCGCAAGCATTTCCATGTCGATTGGAACAATCCCGCCCTTTACGACCTGATCGTCAACACCGGGGTCATGGGCGTCGCAGGCGCCGTGGCGGCCGGCAAGGCGGCCTTTACGGTCTGGAAGAATCTCCCCCGGGAGCGGCCCGCAGGAAAGCCGGAGGCGCCGGCGGCGGCATAGTGCCATAGTGCATTGACGTTAGAGGCCTTTTTTCCCCGAAACCCCTCTTCTCCGAAGAGAAAAGCCGGAAGGATCGATTGGCATGGACCCCGTAAAGAGACAATCGATCCATCTGAAGGCCCTTTTTTTCCTCTGTTATGTCGGCTTCGGATGCCTCTCGCCCTATGCGGCCATCTTCTACAAGCACGTCCTGATCGACGCCGATCGGAAGCCGGCCATCGGCCTGATCGGTCTGATCTTCTTCGTCATGCCCCTGGTGAGCCTGATCGCCAATATTCCGGCGGGAATTTTGGCGGACAAGTTCCGTTCGGGAAAACGGCTCATCACCTTTTTTTGCTTCGGGACGGCGCTGTTCGCCATGCTCATCGGATTGGCGGGAGAAGCGGGAGTGGCCGGCCAATGGGGGTTGGGCGGCAAGTTTTTCTTCATCTTTCTTTTGTTGTTCTTCATGAACTGCTGTTATTACCCGATCACCCCGATGATCGACACGGAGACGTTGCACTTCCTCAACGCCCACTCCCGCAGGGAGTTCTACGGCGCCTACCGTCTCTGGGGCACCTACGGCTGGAGCGTCGCCACCATCCTGATGGGAGCGCTGCTCTACCGCTTCGGCCATGACCCGCTCATCTTCTATGCCTCGGCAGCGGCATACGCCGTCATGGGTTTTGCCTCCTGGTCGGGCATCGAGGCCAAGCCGACGACGCAACCGATCATCATCCCCTGGCACCACCTGAAAAAAGACGCCCTTTTCCAGGGTTTTCTCGCCTTCGTCTTTCTTTCCGGCGTGGTCCTCAATGCCTCTTACATCTACATCGGCTACTTTTTCGACGACATCATGAAAACGCCGCTGGAGATCGGCTGGATCCTGGGCACCTGGACGCTTTTCGAAATACCGGTCCTGTTCTTTTCCCGCCCCTTGATCGATCGGCTCGGCAACCGCTGGCTGATCGTCTCCGGCCTGCTGTTGAGCGGCCTCCGCCTGATCCTTTTTTCCTTCTTCACCCGGGAAACGCCCTACCTCTGGAAATGGACCGCCGCCCTTCTACAGGGGCCGGGATTCGCGCTGATGCACCTGGGAATCATCGATTTCGTCGACCGCCGGGCCCATCCGGACATGCGGGCGACCTACATCACCATCCTGAACGTCGCCCGGGTCTCCCTGGCCTCCGCCCTGGGAGGCATCATGGGAAGCTGGCTGATCAGAGAGTGGGGCAGCGCCTTTCTCATGCAGTTCTGCGGTCTGTTCACGCTGGTCCTGATCTTCCTCTTCCTCTGGCTGCTTAGGAAGTACGAAGCAAAGCAATAGCCGTCGTCATTTGGCCCCCGACTCTCCGCCGGGAACGAACCCCGCCTTCTGTAGAGCCTGCCAGAGGGGCCGGGTGTCTCGGTGCCGCGACCACCGCGTATAGAACCAGTCCAGGTAGTGCCGCACCCCTTCCTTGGCCCAGTCCTCGTTCAAGGCCAGGTGACACGCCGGGTCGTCGTACTGGGCCACGAGCGCTTCCCGCTCTTTTGTCGTCAGCCGCCGGTAGGTCTCGCGATGCACGATGCCCGGACCCGTCAGGCGCCCTTTTTGATGAGGCGGTTCCTGGCCGGCATAGCCGAGCACCAGGGCAACGAGGGGGAAACAATGGCGATCGGGCAGCTCCAGGGCGGAGAAGACCCGTTCGATGGAGCCCCGGTGGATGCCGTTGGTGAAGAGCGAATCGATCCCCAGGCTCCGGGCGGCGATGCAGGCCGTCTGCGCGGCCAGGATCGTATCCGTGCTCCCGGTGACGAAACCGGCGATATCGGGCACAGTGAATTCGTGGCCGAGATGGCGAGCCAGGTCGATGATCCGCGTAAAATCGACGCAGAACACCAGCAGCCGGTCGCCCGCGTAGCCGCAGAGATGGCGCATCTTGTCCCTGTCGGAAACGGTCACGATGGAATAGCTCTGTCGCCCCGAGGCATTGGCCGCACGCACGGCGCAGTCGAGAACGGTTTGCAGGTCCGCACCGGAGATGCGTCGCTTCGTGAAGTCGCCATGGATCGTCCGGAGGCTCCGGAGGGTGCGGATCGTCTCGTTCATCAGGGTCCCCTTCACTTCTCGGCAATCACCAGAAAATGCTTCGGTAAGTCGCGGTAAATCTCGACGTTGCGAAAACCACCCTGCCGCAATTGCTGCTCGACCTCTTCCGGGGTGCAGCGCAAGTGGGCCGGAGGCCCTTCGGAGACCGCCTCTTTTTTCCAGTCCACGATCGCAATTCGGCCCTGTTTTTTCAGCAGCCGAAAGCTCTCCGCGACCATCGCTTCCGGTTTGTCCAATTCATGATGCAGGTTGATCATGATCACCAGATCCGCGACGCCGTCCGCCAGGGGAACGACACTGTCTTTCATGGGCATAGCGATGATCTGGGGATAATGGGGACAGACATTTTCCTTCATCCAGTCGACCATGACCTCGGCGATATCCAAGGCATAGAGCTTCCCATCGGGGACATAGCGGGCAAAGGAGGCGCTGAACAGGCCCGTTCCCGCGCCGATATCGACCAGCACCTCGGGATGGTCCAACGACAGACGCTGCCAGATCGCCTCGGGAGGAATATCGAGCAGCCTCGCCGGGTCATTCAGAACCTGGAGCTTTTTCGGATCGAACCGCTTTTTTTCCATTAGTCGTTCCTCTGACAGATCGCGATCGCTTTCCCTATCACCTGTTTTCGTGACAGCCCTGCTCATGGGAAGCGCAGGCAATCCCCGAGTCCTGCAAGGTCCCCGCAAGCCATTGCTCGGTCACCTCCTGCACGTCACCAGAACAGCCTCTCAGCACCTCGATGCCGCAGTTGTTCAGGACATTGACGGCCCCCTGCCCCATGTTTCCGGCCAGCATCATCTTTACGCCCATCTCGGTGAGTCTCTGGGCGATATTGGACTTGCAGCCGCAGCCAGGCAGAGAGGAAACCCTTTCCTCGGCCAGGATTTCCTTCCGGTCATTGACCGTAAATACCGTAAAATATTCACAATGACCGAAATGTTCGTCTACCTGATGCTGACAGGACGGTAAAGCAATCTTCATGTTCTTCTCCTTTTCCCAATCGTTCGATTTTATGCCCGCTTCCGGCAATGGGGGCAACTTTTTGGATTCGGCGTCTCCCCGGAAAGGGCGAAAGCCCGGCGGCAACGGGGACAATGGGTGGAGACCTCCGCATTCGTTGCCACAGGTCCCCCCGCGATCCGCAGGACCTTGCCATTGACGAGGACATCGGCGATCTTTCTGCGCGCCAGGGCAACGATCCTTCCGAAGGTCTGCCGCGAGACGTTCATCAGCGAGGCGGCCTCCTCCTGATAGAGCCCTTCGAGATCGGCGAGGCGAATCGCTTCATACTCGTCGAGGGTCAAGCGCACCTCCTCGACGGCCGTCACTTCCGCCCCTTGGGGCCGAAAACAGGTCTTCTCCGGCCCGGCGCCTACCTGCCGGCAACATTTCGGTCGCACCATAACTCCTCCTGGTCGGCATTATAAGCATATGCCCATAACGTGTCAAGGCAAAAAATGAGGAGCGCAAAAAACGAGATGCGTCTACGAAACCAAACTGACCACTAAAAAAAATGACTGCGGTAATGACGGGCTAGGTGTAAAGCGACAGGACGGTGCCCTTGAAAAAGAGGGCAAAGGCGGCCAAACCGGCCAAGAGTGCGGCCAGGGCAAGCCATTTGTTCATCTTCGGGAAATGGGCGACGAACAGGGCCACGATACACAAACCGAAAACCAGACAGAAGAGGCAATAGGTCTGATGGACGATCTGAAACCGGACCAGCAGGATCTCGCCGCCCAGAGCGCCGGAAAGCATCATCGTTCGCAGATGCCGAACCGGCGAACCGTAGCGGGAGACGGGCGGCAGGGCCATTACCAGCAGGACCGCCATATAGAGGATTCCGATCCACCTGAGATCCACACCCCAGAAGGTCCCCTGGAGCGACGAGCAGCTGGTATCGCAGACCTCGTAGAAGACCATCAACCCGATGCCGATGACCGGAAGCGCCCGGTCGATGATTTTTCTGATCCCGTCGCCTGTCTTCATGATCCTTCCTTTCTCTCTGGCCCTTTATTGCAGCGCCTTGACGGCCTTGAGGATATCGTCCTTCCCGATGAACTTATTCTTCTGTCCGCCTTTGACGATGACGCAGGTCGGCGTCCTGTCGATGCCGTCTTCGGTCAGCAGGGCGTTGTACCGGGCGAAGAGGGGCTTCAGGTCGAAGACCTCGTAGGGAATCCCCTTGGCCTTGAAGATCCCCTCGAGCCTGTCCGGCTTTTTGCCGTCCTCGGAAAGGGAAGCCTCGATGAGGGTGTTTCGGACCAGGAAGGCCTGCTCCAGACTGTGCTTCGCCTTGAGGGCATAGAGAAAACGACGTGCGTAGAAAGGCGAATTAGGGGTATTGGGCACATCCACCAGCGTCAGCCGGATCTGATTTTTCTTGAGCATCTCCTTCAGGATCGGTTCGACCAACGGTTCCAGGGCCCGGCAGGGGGGGCAGAAATAGTCGGTATAGAGCCGCACCTCTACGGGTCCCGAGCCGAAGGCGGGAAAGGGTTTATCCGCCCCTTCGGCCGCACCGCCCCCCATCGCGATCACTCCGGCGACGATCACCGCCAGCAACCCTGAGAGAAGCGTGTTTTTGAATCTCATGTTCATCCTCCTCGGCGCAAACCATTTCGCCTCATGGGCACTGCAAGTTGCCTTCCGATACCGTGCCTTTTCTACACGGTGACAGCCGTAACATAAAATGGTCCCCTTTTCAACACCGCAAGAGCGATCGATCGCGAGCGCTTATCCTCCCCCAGCCTCGTTGCCCCAATTGCAATGGTTGCAATGGGCCATCGCCTCAGACGAAGCGGACACGATCTGAACTGTGGCATGATTGATCCCGTATTTCTCGAACAGGACCTCCTGGGCCGCCCGGATGATCCTTTCGTTGTCGGCAGGCTCTCCGCTGGAAACAAAATGGGCGGACAGGAGGATCTGATCGGTCCCGGTCTGCCAGATATGGAGATCATTGACCTCTTTCACATCCTCTATGGCCAGCAGGGCATCCCGGACCTGGACAAAATCGATCCCCGGCGGCACGGCATCGAGCAGCGAATTGACGGCCTCGCGGACGATCTTATAGATCTCGCGGGCGATGACCAGACAGATGATCAGGGAGAGAAACGGATCGACGAAGGTCCAGCCGAAGGCCATGATCAGTAGCGCGCCGACGATCACCGCGAGAGAAAACAGGGAATCCTGGAGGGAATGGAGCCAGGCGCTTTTCATGTTGATGTTCCGCGCCGAGATCTTCTGGAGCAGGAGCGTGGCCGCCCCGTTTCCCACGAAGGCCACGACGGCGACCCAGAGCATCGTCTGACCGGGGATCTCCGCCGGCATAGTGAATCGCTTCAGGGTTTCCCAGAAAACGAAGGCGATGACGACGGACAAACCGATGCTGTTCACGAAGGCGGCGACAAACTCGATCTTTCGATAACCATAGGTCTTCCTCTCGTTTGCCGGACGGCGGGCGACCTTCTCCGCCCAGTAGCTGAAAAGCATGTGCGCGATGTCGCTCAGGTTATGGACGGCATCCGAGAGGAGCGCCATGCTCTGAATCAACAGGCCGAAAACCAGCTCGAAGGCCACGATCCCGCCGTTGATGACGATGGCGAAGATCAGGTTTTTCAATGACGCCGGCGGTTCGTGGTGATGACCGTCTCCCTGGCCGTGGTGGTGAGCGTGTTCCTGATTCATGAGTTCAACCTACCATAAAAGGACTGCCGATGAAATAGAGGCCCAACAGGGCGATGACGACCCCGGCGCCCTTCCGGAACCACCCCCCCGAGCCGATCCACATCGCGCTTTCGGTCAGCCGCCGAACCGCCGCTGTCGAGCTGCCGGCGATGACAATCGGGAGACAATGCCCCAGGGCGAAAAGAAGGATCAGCAGGACCCCGGTCAGGACCTGCTGTTGAACCGTGATAATCGCCAGGATCGGGGCGATGAAGCCGAAGGTGCAGGAGCCGGAGAGCACCCCATAGGCGAGTCCCAGGAGAAAGGCGCCGCGGAGTCCCTTGACGTTGAGCCGTTGCAGCCGGCTCCCGGAGAGGTTGCACTTCTCCACCCCCAGCATCCCCAGGGCGACCCAGATCAGGACGAAACCGACCACGATTTGCCAGGTGCTGCCCACGTCACCGAGCATTCTTCCCAAAAGGGCGCAGACGACACCGATGACGGCGATCGTGATGAAAAGCCCGGCGGTAAAAAGGATGGCGTAATGGGCGGCCTGGCGCGGCTGGAGGGCTTTTTCCTGGCCGGCGACATAGGCCACGATCAAGGGGATCGAGGCCAGATGACAGGGACTGAACAGGACGCTGACCATGCCCCACAAAAAACAGCCCAGCGCCGCAAGCCAGATTGCGCCGGTGATCCAGTCGTTGATGGTGAGAAATAATTGCGTCAACATGCGGTCCTTTTTATTTTACACCTTTGCCTTGAAGCGGTTGACAATCTCTTCCTCGCTAAGAAAGACTTCGTGCCGGTAGACCTCCTTGCCTTCCTTGTCGAAGAAGATCTGCGTGGGGATGGCGCGGATGCCGAAACGGGTGGCCGGCGCCCGGTCCTCTCATAGATCCAGAAAGGCAATGGCCGCCCGGCCTGGGTACTCCTTCTCCAGCTTCTCCAGGATCGGCGCCATCATCTTGCAGGGAATGCGCTTCTTCGCCCCCAGGTCGATCATCGTCACCATCCTCTTAACCGGGATCTCCGGCGGTTTGTCGGCGGCAGCCATCTCTTACGCGCAGCGCAGGACGCCCCGCGCCCAGAGACAGTCGCCGCAGACCGGGAAAGGGTTGCCATAGCAATCCAGTTCGTTTTTCTCCGCATCATCGCAACCGCCGCAATCGGTGCACGGCGAAAACTCGAATTTGCGGACTCGCTCGCGAAAGGCGGGGTACTCCGGTTTTTCCCAGATCGCCCGCAGGGATTCTTCCGGCAAGCGGCCGTATTCGCAACGGCGGAATGATTTTTTCCAGCCCCGCAAGTAGCAGGTGTAGGAATGGAGCAGCGGCGGACAGGGGCTGACGCCGCCGTGCCAGGCCACAGCCAGGCTCCCTGGCTGGACGAAGGGACAATAGTTGTTCCGCTGGTTCAGGTTGATGTCGAGATAGCTCAGGTTCGGCTGCTGGCTCATGATCTTTGTCAGCGGTTTCAGCGTGTCCCGGTTCCAATCCATTTTGGGAAGGATCCAGAGCGGGTTGAAGGTCGCTCCCTCGCCTTCGTAGCTGGTCGGTCCCATATTATAGAGGATCTCACCCTGCATCTCCGCCGTGTAGGGAAGCACGTTCGACACGATGATATAGGAGGCCCGGATCTTGGCGGCAATCTCCTGGATGGCGGGCAATTCATGGATGTTGCTCTTCATGGCCACGAACTCGATCCCGATCTTCAGCGGCGCCGAAGGCTCGATGTCAGCCCTGTGCGCCATCGGCGCCAATAGCATGTGTTCGAACTCACTCAGCGAAGGAACAGCGCAACATACCGACTCGGGTTCACTTGCAATACCGAGTTGTTCGGTACGTTTTTTTTTGCTCCACCAGTAGAGTTTTTGCACATTTTCGGTAATCCGCTCCAGGGATGCCCCCGGCCGGACGGCGCCATGTGCTTCTTCGGACGTGCCGTCGATGGAAACCGTGAACTGGTCGAGCCCGGCATCGATGAGTTTTTCCGCCAGCGCCGAGGTAAGGAGCATCGCATTGCTCGTCATCTCCGTCCGCAACCCCCGCTCATGGGCCAGGCGGATCATCTCCGGAAACCGGGGATGGACGAGCGGCTCGCCGAAACCGGCAAAGGCAATGGTTTTCGCCTCCGGGAATGCCTCGAGGCCGTTGATGAGCGCCTCATAGACGGGCCACTCCATATCGCCGAAGGGTTCGTCCCAGGAATGACGGATACAGGTGACGCAGCTCAAATTGCAGCGGCTGGTGGGCTCCACGTAGATCTTGTTCAGTTTATCCATGGAACCCCGCTTTATGGTTCTTTCCGACACAACGGTTATTGCCAGTTCTATTCACAACGGGTCGCCTCGACGGTGCAGACACGGGCCAGGTCTCCCTTTTCACCGGGAAAATACCTCTTCCTGATCCAAAAGGCCACGTTGACCAGACTGATCAGGACCGGCACCTCGACAAGAGGGCCGATCACCGCCGCAAAGGCCGCCCCGTGGTTGATCCCGAAGACGCCGACGGCCACCGCGATGGCCAGTTCGAAATTGTTGCTTGCAGCGGTAAAAGAAAGGGTCGCCGACTTGCCGTAATCGGCACCCGCTTTCGCGCTCATCCAGAAGCTCACCAGGAACATGACGATGAAATAGATGAGAAGCGGCACGGCGATGAGGGCCACGTCAGCGGGCTTCTCGATGATCTTTTTCCCCTGCATGGAGAACATGACCACGATCGTGAACAGGAGCGCCACCAGCGTCATCGGGGAGATCCGGGGGATGAATTTCTCATGGTACCAGACCTTCCCGCACAGATTGACGAGGATAAAGCGGGTGATCATTCCAGCCAGGAAAGGAATCCCCAGGTAGATGAAGACGCTCTCGGCGATCTGACCGATCGTGATCGCGACCACGGCCCCTGATAACCCCAAAAACGGCGGCAGGACGGTGATGAAGAGCCAGGCGTAGACGCTGTAGAAGAGGACCTGGAAGATGGCGTTGAAGGCAACGAGGCCCGCGCAGTACTCGCAATCGCCCTGGGCCAGATCGTTCCAGACGATGACCATGGCAATGCAGCGGGCAAGACCGATCATGATGAGACCGATCATGAATTCCGGCTGGTTGTGCAGAAAGGCAATAGCCAGCAGAAACATCAGGACCGGTCCGATGATCCAGTTTTGAACCAGGCTCAGGCCCAGGACTTTGAAGTTCCGGAAGACATCGCCCAGTTCCTCGTATTTCACCTTGGCCAGGGGCGGGTACATCATCAGGATGAGTCCGACGGCAATCGGGATGCTCGTCTGGGTTCCTTGGGGACGGAGCGCACTGATCCAGTCGCCGACGCCGGGGGCGAAATACCCCAACAACACGCCCGCCGCCATGGCCAGAAAGATCCAGAGCGTCAGGTAGCGGTCCAGAAACGACAATCGTTTAGCAATGCCATCAGTCATGATTTGCTCCGCAAAGATTGCTTATTTTTCCAGCCAGGACAGGATCTCTTCTTTTTTCGGAATCTTGCCCACAGACTTGACTTGACCATCCACGACCACGGCCGGCGTGCTGAAAACGCCGTAACCAGCGATTTCACGGAAGTCGGTGACATGGTCCACAACGGCCTCGACGCCTGCTTCGGCAACCGCCTCCCGCGCCATTTTTTCCAGTTGCTGACATTTCGCGCACCCAACTCCCAATATTTTGATATTCATAGAAAAATTCTCCTTTCCTACCACATGGCTGTCGCATCAATAAATGATATTGAACAGATAACCAACCACCATGATGCCGGAGGCAACAACGCCGGCAAAGACCAGAATCAGCTGTAGCTTAACCACCTTTTTCAGGATGATCATTTCCGGCAGGGACAGGCCGATCACCGACATCATGAAGGCCAGCGACGTGCCGAGCGATGCCCCCTTCTCCAGGAGGGCTTGGATGATCGGGATGATCCCGGCGGCATTGGAATAGAGCGGCACACCGATCAGTACTGCGGCAGGCACCGACCACCAGGCGGATTTGCCCATCAGGGAGGCCATGAAATTTTCCGGCACATAGCCATGGACGCCCGCCCCGACGGCAATACCTATTGCGATATAGATCCACACCTTCGCGACGATATCGACGACCGCGGCGGTGCCGGCCTGGATTCTTTCGGAGAAAGGCGTTTTTCGGTCCTCGATAGTCAGCTCCGCGGCCTTGATCTCGTATACCCAGGGTTCGACAAAACGCTCCACCTTGAGCCGACCGATCACCCACCCCGCCGTAATGGCGATCAGAAGGCCGGTCGCAACGTAGAGAAGGGCGGTTTTCCAGCCGAAAAGGCCGAAGAGCAGGACCAGTGCCACCTCGTTGATCATCGGCGCGGCGATCAGAAAGGAGAAGGTGACCCCCAATGGGATGCCGCTTTCCATGAAACCGATGAAGAGCGGAATTGCCGAGCAGGAGCAGAAGGGCGTCACGATACCGAGCGTGCTCGCCATGACGTTACCCAGAAAGAGCGGTTTTCCCTCCAGCGCTTTTCTCGTCTTTTCGGGTGAAAAATAGGAGCGGATGATACCCACGACAAAAACGATGGCCACCAGGAGCATCAGCACCTTGGGAACCTCGAAGATGAAAAACCGCAAGGCCTCGGTGAAAGGGGATTTCCGATCCAGCGCCAACAGGGAATAAACAAGCCAATCGACCCCTTCTTCCAGATAAAGGTAGAGTAGCACGAACGGCGGGAACAGCACCGCCGGGAGCCACAGCGTCACTTCAAATCTTTCCGGCCCCAACGGAATGGCGACCGATTCGGTTTTATCTTTCTTCACACAGCAGTCGGACATGCTCCTAACCTCATAAGCCGTTTTTCTAATCCCTCCTGATGTCACTCGCGGACGCGGCAGAGCTCCTCCCTATGAAGCCCGGCACTCCTTACGGAGAGATCGCGGATCTCCGGATCATCCCCCAGCCAATGCTTCAGGTTTCCCAAGAGAGACGCCGCATAGGGGCTGCGGCTGCCATCGCTCAGGAAATAGTTGACCCAGAGACCGTCTTTCTTTCTCCCCACGAGACCCGCGCCCTCCAGGCTTTTCAAATGTTTGGAAACGGTTGGCTGGGCAATTCCCAGCGAGGCCTGGATCTCGCAGACGCACATTTCGCGCTGCTGAAGCAGCTTCAGAAGCTTCACCCGGTTGGGATCGGACAGCGCTTTCATGACTTTGATAAATTCCTTCATCACATTGTCTCCATATTCCCCAAAATGAATATAGTATCTGTATAGGCTTTGTCAAGCAGAAATCATCCCCTCGGAATCGCAACGTCGTAATAAAAAAAATTGTGTTCCAGCGTCGGCAGCAACTGAAAATAAAGGATATTTTTCAAACAAATCCCAATTTGGCGAGCCGCTCCTTCACCTTCTCTTCGCTCATGAATCCCTGCTGACGAAAGACCTCCCTGCCGGCACGATCGAAGAAGACCACCGTCGGGATGACCTGAACCTGATACTCGGCGGCAAGTTGCTGGTATTTCTGAACGTCGATGATCAGCACCTCCAGTTTGCCCGTGTAATCCTGGCGGACCTTTTGCAGCACCGGCCGAAGCTGGCGACAGGGGAGGCAGCTGTTGGAACCGAAATCGACGATCAGCGGTTTGCCGCCTGCCAGGGCCTTGCGAAAATCCGCTTCCGACTGGGTTTCCATTCCGGCGGGAACCACGACCAGCGTCTGAAGCGCCTTCCCGTCGATCTCGATCTTGGCATCCTTGCGCAAACCGGCGACCAGTTTCTCCGCCTCCTCGGCTTGGCGCTGCTCCTCGACCATCTGCCGGATCAGGGGGATGACATCCTCCTTTTTGCGGCCGGCCATCTGCCCTTTGTAGGCTTCATAAATCTGTTCCGCCACTTCAGGGGCAAGCGGGGGGAGAGCTGCCAGCTTCTTTTCGAGATAAGCCATGATCGTCGCGGTTTCCGCATCATCCAGTCCCGCGGCCGGTGTCGGCGCAACCCCCGCCTTGGGAGCGGCCACCCCTTCCTTTTTCGCCTGTTGCAGGAGCAAGGTGCGAGTAATCATGACATCGAGCATCTTGCCGGGATCTTCCTTGACAAGATCCCGGGTGGCGGGATCGATCTTTTCCAACTCCGCCTGAAAACGGGCCACCGAAATCGTCTCCCCGTTGACCGAGGCCAGCACCGGCTTGCCCAGAGGGCCGATGGTAAACAGGTAGACCGCAAAACCGCCGAGGACGAGCACCGTCAGCACCGCAATCTTGATCTTGCTTTTTTTGCTCATGGTTTTCCTTTCAAAAACAACTTTTAGGTCTTGGATTAGGCCGTGGGGAAACCGGCCGCTTGGCGGTCGACAGAGTCTTGGGGATCGCTTCCGAAACGGTTTCCCGGACAACTGTACATTTCCGTTTGGCTATATACGCACAAACAACCCCCTGTCAAGCCTATTTCGCCGATTCGACCTGGGACTCTTACCGCAAACCGAGCGGCATCATCGGCATCCCAAAACGGGCAAACCTCAAGGCGATGCGGGATGGGACTTCAGATGACTCGACGAGGAAAGCCCCGAGATTTCAGGCCTGTCGTTTACAGCAGTTCGTCCGGTGCGAGGCGCCCCAATAGGCTGGCAAAGAATCGCCGCCAGAATCCGGCGGGCTCCTGGTCATAGTGGAGCTCTTTGCCATCCTCTGCGGTGATCCATTGGAGAGACTTCTCCTCCAGTGCCATTTCGTTGAGTACCACACGAAAGACACGGGCAGGCTGAACCGCTTCCGCGAACAGCGCGGCAAGTTCCGCGCCGATTTGGTCGCTCTCCAGCAGTACGGCGACTTCGGTATTGAGTTGGCGAGAGCGGGGATCCAGATTCATGGACCCGATGAGCACCTGATGTTGATCGACCAGAACCGCCTTGGCGTGCAGGCTGGCGCCCGACGAGGCGCCCAGTGGCCAGGCACGGCCGAGGTTCAGTGGCGCATTGGGGCGCATCTCGAACAGCTCCACGCCTGCGGCCAGCAGGCTTTCACGAACTCGCGCATAACCGGCATGCACCACCGGCACATCGGTGGAGGCAAGCGAATTGGTGAGGATGCGAACACGGACGCCACGCCGGACAAGGGCGCTCAGAAGGCCGATCCCCTGTTCGCTCGGGATGAAGTAGGGAGAGATCAGGATGACCTCATTTCGGGCTGCCTCAAACAACATGCGCAGGTGCGATGGGAATGTCTGCCGCGATGGCGTATCGACGTTGTCGCCAGGAAGCTTCGCGGGCTTGTCATAAATGGCTTTGGCGCCTGCGGGGATGATCGCCAGTTGCCCGGAGAGCAATTGGCGTCCCAAGCGGGTTTCGCGCAGCGCCCGCGCATAGACGGTATCGCGAAAGCCTTCCAACCGTTCCTCCAAGATCCGTTCGAATCCGGCAAGCTGTTCCGGCCCCGGAGGGTCGGAAACAAAAGCCTCGACCGGCAGGGCCCATTCGCTGTTCCAGTATTCGTCAAAGCTCCGCGAGAGGTCACGCACCACGGGACCTGTTGCGAGAGCGTCGAGATCGGAGAAATTGACCGTGTGGTGCGCGTCGAAGTACTCGTCGCCCAGATTGCGCCCGCCCACGATCGCCGCGGCGTTGTCCGCGATCCACAGTTTGTTGTGCATGCGGCGATTGAGCCGCGTCGAATCGCCGAGAAACTCGAGCAGACGGGAGATTCCCAGGGGACCGCGGCTCAGGAAAGGGTTGAAGATACGAACCTCGATGTTCGGATGCGCTGAAAAGGTGGCCAGGTCGAAGTCCCTGCCCACCGCATATAGATCGTCAATCAGCAGCCGCACGCGCACGCCGCGCTGGGCAGCACGCAATACGCGGTAGAGGAGAAGCTGCGTCGTTACATCCTCGTGCAGGGTGTAGTACTGAAGGTCGAGAGTGCGTTGCGCGTTCTCGGCAAGTCCGGCACGCATGCTCAAGGCCTCCAGCCCCGTATCGAGCAGGTAGAATCCCGATTGCCCATCGTAGCCGGCGATCTGGCGATCCAAGGCGCGACCGAGCGGCGTTTCTTCGGGATGGAGCCACGCCTCGGACGAAGGGCGCGGCACATCGCGGCGCAAACCAGTGCAGCCGGCCAACGTGACCGCGAACAGGAGGACGAAAATGGCGGCGAAGAGCGGACGCTGGGTATTCAGATAGTTCATGGAGCCTTTCGTCGGGATAGCTATAGAGAAAAGACCACGGGAAGCTCTCCGCAAGCAAGCTGCGGAGAGCTTCCCGCCCTTATGTGAGGGGTGTTCGCTTCCTCATTTTCCTGACGGCCCCTCCACGAGCAGCTGCTTCATGAAATCGATCGGTTTGGTATTGTAGCGGGCGGCGATATCCTTCACGGTCTCGCCTTCTTTTGCGGTGAAGTTGTTTGCCGCTAATCGCTTCTTGAGGTACTCCCCGTCGATATTATTTTCTTTGGCTATCTGGGCAAGGGTTTTCTCTCCGACCCCCTTGCCTTCGAACTGGGCCTGCACCGATTCCACCGTATAGGCGGCTGTCTTTTGTGCGGCAGGTGCCGCTGCACCGGGAGCCGGTTGTCCGGCGGAGGCCGTCGGCTTCGCGGCCGGCGCAGCTTTGGTTTCCTGCGGCTTGGCGGGCTGGGCCTTGGGGGTGGCTACGGGCGCCGGGACCGACACGGCAGGAGGCGCGGCAGCAGGGACGGCCGGAGCCACCGCGGTAAAACCGATGGATTCGGCGATGAAGGTCCGGACGCCGCTCACGAATCCGTCCGCCCCTTCCGTGGGCAGCTTGTTATCGCCGGCAATTTTCTTGAGCATCTCGTTCGTTTTCGTATCCCCGGGCAGATTGAATTTCTTGAGGATGGCCTCGACGGGAACCTTGAACTCCTGGGAGACCATATCGAGCGTCATGCTCCCCTTGATCCTGGCGGGATCGAGCTTGCCGCTCTGGTTCGTCAGCGCTTCGGCGGCGCTGGTATAGCCGGTCTTCCAGTAACCGAGCTGCTCGGCGATCCAGACGGGACCGAAGAAAATCACCAGGGTCAGGACGCCGTAGGCCAGCCAGCGAATCGGGATTTTGCGTGAGGCGCTGAATTCGAGCGTCTTGTCTACGGGACAGTTCGCGACGCAGTCGCCGCAGGCCAGGCATTCCGGACTGGTGACACGCGGTTTCGTGGAAATGTCGATCTGGGCGGGGCAAACTCGATCGCATTTTTTGCAGTTAATGCAGGTCTTTTCGTTACGGGCGATCCGGGTCGGCGAAATTTTAGAGACGATGCCCAGAAAGGCGCCCATGGGACAGAAATAGCGGCAGAAGTTGTTGGGCAGCCAGAGCGAACCGACCAGGGCCGCGACCAGAAACAACAAACCGATCAGAAATTCTCCGGACAACTCTTCCCAGCCGGCCGCGATGTGCGCATAGGCGGCCCAGGGGTCGTAGGGGGCATAGACGAGGGTGCCGACCCGCCAAGTGAAATAGAGGATGACGACGAGGCCCACATATTTTAGGTATTGCAGCCACCGTTCGAGGTTCTGCGGGACCTGCACCTTTTTTATCTTCAGCAAACGGGCCAGGCGGTCAAAAAGGGCTTGCAGCGTCCCCAGGGGACAGATCCAGCCGCAGAAGGCGCGGTTGAGCAGGACCACCAGCAGCACGGTCACTCCCAGTAGGATCATGGTGGCCGGCATGATCTTTTCGACGTAGCCGCCGGACAGGATCAGTTTGTAGATCGATTCCAGCCCGCCGAAGGGGCAGTAGGCATGGGCATTGGCGGCCTCCATGACCCCCTTGAGCTGGTGCATGACGGCCAGGTAGGTGGCATAGGCCAGGATGAAAAACTTCACACCGTACTGGAAGACGCGTGATAGCTTCATAGTATTCATTCTTTACCTCCTCTTTTCAACATTTCAGCAACAATGCCGAACATCAACAAATCCTGGAGCTTTCCGCCCACAAGGCGGGGCCTGCGGGTGACGCTCCCGATCATGAACATTGCCCGGGCGGCTACTTCCCCCCCCCGGGCCGGCTACCGGAGCCGCGCGGCGAATCGGCCTTGCCATGGGGACCGTCCCAGAGCGGGGTGCCGGTTTTGCTTCTCAGCGCGATGGTTCTTACCTGTTGGATCAAATGCACCGTCTGGGCGATGATGTACAGATTGGAATCTCTGCCGAGGGATTTCGATCCCATCACCCGTACTTCGTCGCCAATCGAAACCTTTATTTTCAACTCGTCCCAGTACCAGGGCGGGCAGGTGACTACCGCATACGTCTCCCACTCGGTTTCAAGGCTTACAATGACCGGACCGCTGCCTGAGGGGCGATAAACAGCGGCGATTTTGCCCTGCAACTCTCCCACGGTGTTGAGGTCGAATCCGCCGGGAAAGTGGATGCCGCTTTGTTCAAAGGGCTTGGTCGATTCGGCGGCGCCGGCAAGGGAGATCGCCAGGAAACACAAAACAGCCGCGAGCAGGGCGCCCCTCAGGGGCACCCTGCCGGTGAATGCGCTCATCTTAGCTTTCTGCGGCGCCACGATTGCCTGCTCCATATCTTTGGCCTGCGCCGCGATTGCCTTTCCCATCTCTCAGGCCTGCCCCTCTGTTCAGATGCAGGCTGCCCGCCCGGGTCCGGCCGGAACCATCACGGAGCTGTTGTCCGTTGTTCGGACAATCCGCCCGGATCTGCCTTGCCGGCGCTACCTGCGTGTTTGCCCGAGGTCCTGCCGCACCTTGGGCGGCAAGAGCGGTAAGGGGTGCCGCCACTGCCGCGATGAGCAACCCTGCCATCAACCATTTACCCAGTTTTGTTGTTTTCATTTTATTCCTCCTTGAAGTTTAGGTACCTGTTTGAATACCTAAAGAGCAAGGCCCGTGCCATTGGTTATGCGTTTCTCAACCATCAGCAATTACACATTATATTTACATATCATCCTTTCGACACACCGGTCATCCTCAGGACGCAGTGCAACCGATGCACCGGCAAACGCAGATTTTGCACTCAGCACTACAGTCCATACTCCTTGATCCGGTACTGGAGGGTCCTTAGAGAAATGCCGAGCCGCTCTGCGGCCTTTTTACGATTCCCGCCCACCTGCTCCAGCGTCTTCAGGATGGTTTCCCGTTCACCTGCCTCAAGAAGCCCCTTGGTGGCTTCATCTTTCAGTGCCCTTTCCAGGTTGAGGTTTTCGGGACCGATGGTCGTCTGGGAAAGAATAACCGCCCGCTCAACCACATTCTGTAGTTCCCGGATATTTCCCGGCCAGTGATAGATTCCGAGGAGCCCTTTTGCCTCTGCTGTAAAGGCAGGCGCCCTTTTCCCGAGAGACTGAGCGAATTTATTTACGAAGAATTCCGCCAGCGGCACAATCGCTTCCGGCCTCTCAGTAAGGGAAGGAAGGTTGATGGGAAAGACATTGAGACGATAGAAGAGATCTTCCCGAAAACGTCCGGCGGCCACTTCTGCCTTCAAGTCTTTGTTGGTTGCCGAAATGATCCGGATGTCGACGGGCTTGGGGTTTGTTCCGCCGACCCTTTCGTAGACCCGCTCCTGAATGACCCTTAAAAGTTTTACCTGCATCGCGGGAGAAATTTCGCCCACCTCGTCCAGGAAGATCGTGCCGCCGTCAGCGACCTCGAACCGTCCCTTCCGCGTCGAGACGGCCCCGGTGAAGGCGCCTTTCTCATGACCGAACAGTTCGCTCTCTAAAAGCGTATCGACCAGGGCGGCGCAGTGTATTGCCACCAGGGGCTTTTCACGCCGCGGACTGAGCTGGTGAATGACGCGCGCCACAAGCTCCTTACCGGTTCCGCTCGCACCGCCGATCAATACGGTCGCCGTGGTCGCGGCGACGCTTCGCACCATTTCCTGAACCTTCCGCATCTTCTCGCCCAGAAAGATCATTTCCAGAGGCGGAAACTGCTTTCCCAGTTCTTCGGAAAGCAAAGCGATCTTTTCTTCCGCTTCCGCGCCTTTCAGGACACGACGGACGATATGGCGAAGCTCTTCCGGACTCTGGAAAGGTTTCGTCAGATAGTCGGCCGCGCCGGCCTTCATGGCCTCTACCGCGTTGTGGATCGAACCGTAGGCGGTGATAATCACCCAGGGTAGCGAAGGTTTCGCCTCGCGCCCGGCCTGCATCAGATCGACACCGCTCATGTCGGGCATCTTGAGATCCGTAATGACCAGATCAAAATCCCTGTTTTGGGCTTTATGGAGCCCGGTTCTGCCATCGGTTGCCGTATCCACATCATACCCGTCTTCGCGCAAGATGGTTTCGATGAATGTTCTCATCAGTTCGTCGTCATCGACCACGAGGATGGACTTACTCATTGCGTTTTTCTCCTCATCGGAAGATTGATGGTCAGGATGGCCCCGGCCCTGTCGGTCCTGTTTTGTAAATCAATGTGCCCACCCATGCCTTCCACCACTTTTCGTGAATAGGCAAGCCCGAGTCCTGTGCCTACGGTCTTGGTCGTGAAGAAGGGGGTAAAAATACGGGCCCGATCGGCATTGGGAATACCGGGGCCCGTATCTTCAATGGATATGGCCGTTCTGTGCCGTTTGTTCGCCAGGAAGATCGCAAGCTCGCCGCTTTCGCCCATGGCCTCGATGGCGTTTCTCACGCCATTTTGGATCGTCCTTTCCAACTTCTCACGATCGGCGGTCACCATGAGCACCGGTT
>JAKAFS010000009.1 GCA_021817825.1 Deltaproteobacteria bacterium
CTGGAAGCCGAGGAACTTCGACGAAAAATTCCAGGGGCCGACGACGCTGCACAACGCCCTGGTCCATTCCCGGAACATCGTCACGATCAAAATTCTTGAGGATATCGGCATCGACTACGCCACGTCCTATGCCGCCACTATGGGGATCACCTCGCCCCTCTCCCGAAACCTCTCGCTGGCCCTGGGCTCCTCGGGGGTGACGCTCCAGGAACTGGTCCGGGCCTATGGCGTCCTGGCCAACGAGGGAAAGCGGGCGACGCCTTTTTTCATCAAACGGATCGTCGATCGGACCGGCCATGTCTTCGAGGAGACGGAGCCCAAGATCGAGCAGGTCATCGACCCGCGGATCGCTTTCATGACGAGCTATGTGATGCAGGACGTCGTGGAAAGCGGGACCGGGACGAGGGTAAAGAAGCTCGGCCGGCCGGTGGCCGGAAAAACCGGAACGACGGACGACACGCGGGATGCCTGGTTCATGGGCTTCACTCCGTCACTCGTCGCCGGCGTTTGGGTCGGTTTCGATCAGGAGCGCTCCCTCGGCAGGCTGGAAGTGGGCGGCCGGGCCGCGGCGCCGATCTGGCTCTATTTTGCCGAAAAAGGCCTTCAGAACCTGCCGGTCGAGGTTTTTCCCGTGCCCGAAGGAATCGTTTTCATGAAAGTCGATCCCCGCACCGGCGCCCCGGCCAAACCTTCGGCCAAAGGGGCGATTTTCGAATGCTTCCTGGAGGGGACGACACCGGAAAATGCCCAGACCGTGACGCCGGCCGACCTTCCCGAAGGGGGCTACAAGATCGACCTGGACCCTTCCTTCTAAAGACGAATTCGTTCCCTCCTCTGAAAGTCTATCTTGTCGATGCTGCTGATCGTGGCGACGATCCTTCTCTTTTCGCTGACATCGGTTGGCGTGGCTCCCTTCCGGTTCGTCTTCGTCGTCATGTCCGATACCCATCAAAACCCAGAAAATGAAGGCAATGGTCAAGTCGTCGGAAGGCTGCACCTAGAGAAGAACGACGCAGGGGGTGCCGTTTACTTGGCGGCACCCCTTTTGTTGGAAACGGGCCCTCAAATTGCTCGATGTGCTTTGGATTTCCAAACTGCAAGTGCTGTGATTATCAGCTAGTATCTCGGTTGGGAGTGCAAATTCCCCTCAGTGGCGGTCACCCAAGAGGCCTATCAAGCCAAGCAGAGTGAAAGCGGAGGCCAACATCCACATCACACCAAAGCCCCATTGTTGACTCGCCAATCCCAGAAGTATGGACCCTATAACGTTGCCCGCATCGTATCCCGTGTAGTAGGTACTCGTTGCCAGACCACGTCGTTCCGGTCGAACCCGATCGATAAGCAGTGCCATACTTGCAGGCAGAACCGTTCCGAAACCGAGGCCTAAGAGCAAAGCGGAGACCACAAAAAGTGGGAAGCCGTGGGCCAAAGGCAGCACCGCCAAGGCGCTGACCGTGAGGATGACGCCCGAGACGATGACTACCGCACGGCTGCGTCGATCGGCCAGACGGCCGGCGTAGATCCTAGAAATGAACAAGGCCATTGCTTGGGTCATGAAGTAGAAGCCGGGGTTCCCTACACCACGTAACAGGGCAAAAATCGATATGAATGCATGAACCGCCCCGAGCCCAATGCCCATGCAGAGCGCGATCCAAGCTACGGGTAATGATTCGATGGCCACGATGCCGGTACGCGGGGACCAGGACGGGTTCTTGATTGCCACCGGATGTTGTCTCTCCCGCGCGAAGAGCGAAATAAAAAAGGCTGTGATGGCCAACCCTCCCGTGAAATAGAACAGATGCGGAAAGCTCGTCTCCTCAACAAGCATAAAACCGATGACCGGCCCGATGATGATGCCGAAGGCGTTCGCAGCAAAAAAAAGCCCGATCGCTTCGGCCCGCCGCTTGGGGGGCGCAATATCCGCGATGTAGGCGGTAGATGCCGTACTGTAACAGCTTGTCCCGAAGCCATGGACAGATCGCCCCAGCACCAGAAACGGGATCGCCCCTCCTAACAGGTAAATCAAGCTCGCTAACCCATAACAGGCGGTTCCGATCAGGACCACGGGACGACGGTGCCAAGTATCGGTCAACCAGCCCATGAAAGGTCGAAAAAGTAGAGCGGTGAGGGCCATGACGCCGCTGACAAGACCAGCATCAGTATGACTTCCGCCAAGGTTTATGACGTAAACTGGCAGTGTGGCCACCAACATCTGTAGGCCGAAGGCGTTGACAAAGTTAGCAAGGGTCGCAAAGACAAAGTCTGAAGTAAAAAGGCGATCCTCTTCCTCGCCATTATCGTCTCCCGACACCTTTACTTTGGTTGCCATATCCAATGGAATCCCGGGTTATAAAATTAGTATATTGGTGCTTTTCCTGAGCGAAAACTCCTAAAAATAAATCTCTTGACAGCCAATTTACGCCATGCTAACTCGAAACGCAATAAATAGGTACGGCGTACCAATATTTTTGATTGAGCGAATTAATCACCCCTCGGCAGGCAGCGGGGGTATCTTCTGGGGGCAATCGTTCGATTCGCCTCGGCGGGAATCCGACCCAGGGGGATAAAGAACGGGTGGCAATCGGTCCACCAAAAGCAAGTTCTCATTCAAATAAGATTCAAAAGGAGAAACGTCTGATGGCAATGGGTGATACGGATCTCAGCGCAGAGATCAAACAGTATTACAAGGAGCGGGCGGAAATCGTTCTGACGAATCTGCGCGAAAAGTACATGGAGGGACACTATGTCGAGACACGGCAGGAAGCTCTCAACCTCCTGATGAAGCTTATTCCTTCCGGGGCAAAGATCGGCCGGGGCGACTCGATCACGCTGAACCAGCTTGGCGTGTTCGAAGCCCTCATGGAGCGCGGCCAGAACGAGTTCATCAACCCTGTCCGCACCGACAGGCAAGGGCACAATGCACCGCGTGAAGAGCGCCGCCAGATGCAGCGCCTGACCCTGCTTTCCGACGTATATCTGACCAGCACGAACGCGATCACCCTTGGCGGTACCATTGTCAGCACGGACGGCTCGGGGAATCGGGTTGCGGCCATGATGTTCGGGCCAAAGAAGGTCATCATTGTCGCCGGGTGCAACAAAATCGTCGCCGATGTCGATGACGCGATGCGGCGGATCCGTGATTGGGCCGGCCCGATCAATGCGATGCGCCACCGACTGAAACACAGCAAGGACGATGGCCTCGGTTGGGGCGTCCTTCGCTATACGGCAATCATCGATGGCAACCAGCCCGTAGAACAGGGCAAGATTTGCGTGATCTTGGTCAACGAACAATTAGGCCTGTAATTCAGCGCAAAAGGAAGGCCGTGTTATGTATTGTGACACAACTGCCGGTTCCGAGCTAAGCCGATTCTATGAAATCCGTTCGGAAACAGTAATAAAGAATCTGCAAAGAAGAAATATGGATGGCTACTTCGTATCCACCCAACAGGACGCTCTGGGGCTGGTCCTGACACTAATCCCTCCTGACGCTGTGGTTGGCCGCGGTGATTCGGTCACCTTGAACCGGATCGGCGTTATCCCGGAACTGCTAAAACGCAACGAAAATAAAATCATTAATCCTGTTCAAGCGAATGCGGAAGGTCATCATCCTCCGAGAGAGGAAAGGCAAAAGTTGCAGCGGGAAGCTTTACTGTCAGACGTATTTTTGACCGGTACCAATGCCGTCACGCTGGATGGACGGCTGGTAAATATTGATGGAGCCGGAAATAGAGTCGCCGCGATGATATTTGGTCCGAAGAAAGTCATCGTTATCGCCGGCGGCAATAAGATCGTTACGGATGTCGATGAAGCCCTGCATAAAATTCACAATGTTGTTTCTCCAGTCAATTCTTTAAGGCATTACATGAAGCATAAGCAGGTTGAGGCGATCGAACGCCCCTGCATCAAACTGGGAAAATGCGTTGATTGTTTCCACGAATGGCGAGTTTGCCGGAATACGGTCATTATTGACGGATGCCAGCCGCCGGAGAAAGGGCGGATCAGTGTAATTCTGGTCGGTGAGGAACTGGGAATATAACTATTTTGGCTACCATCAGCATGGTGGTGAAAATGATATCATCGAAGGAAAAGGGCAAGCAGAAGCGCGCCCGGCATCATAATTGATAGGAGCATGGCTTTATGGAAGATTCAAATGCGTACAAGGTAGTATGGCCTCGTGGCAAAAGAGTCAACACAGGCGCCCGTCTTGCCAAACGCTTGGATACTCTTGAGGGTAAGGTCGTCTGTGAACTTTGGGACTGGGTTTTCAAAGGCGATCAAATATTCGAAGTATTCGAACAGGAACTGACGAAACGTTATCCGGGAATTAAATTTGTCAGCTGGAGGGAATTCGGCGAAATACATGGCGCGAATGAAAAAGAGGTGCTTGCCGCCCTTCCTGAGAAGCTCAAAGAGTATCATTGTGACGCCGTGATCTGCGGGGTCGGTTGCTGAGGGAGTTGCACGCCCGCCGTGACGCGGGCCAGCGTCCTGGTTGAGAAACTGGGAATTCCTACGGTCAGCATTGTTTGTGACGGCTTCCTGGTGCAAGGTCGTTTATCCGCAAAGGGGCTGGGAATGTCCAACCTGCCCTATACCGTTCACCCCGGACATCTCAATTTTGCCACCGCCGAGCAAGTTCAAAAAAATGCCGCCGGGATCATGCTTGAACAGGTGATCAAAGGGCTAACGGTACAGCCGCCGGAAGAGAAGCCCGTTGCGGAACCGGGATTAAGAGATTTTGTCTTTGAAGGGTCTTTCGAAGCGGTCAACGAGTTCTTCTACGATCGTGAATGGAGTGACGGTTTACCCATTGTACCGCCTACGGTGGATAAGGTGGAACGATTCCTCGAATTCACTGAGCGCCTTGCCGATGATGTGCTTGGGAAGCTTTTGCCTGACAACCGTGAGGCGACCATTTGGAATGTTGCCGTAAACGGAGTGATGGCCGGCTGTCGGCCCGAGCATATGCCGGTGTTGGTCGCCATCGTCGAAGCGATGACTGATCCCACCTTTGGACAGGAGCACCTTGGGCATACCCCCGGGACAGAGACCTTGATCATTGTCAACGGTCAAATCATCAAGGACCTGGATTTTAACTGCACGCAGGGGGCTCTACGTCCCGGATTTCAGGCGAACACCAGCATCGGCCGCTTCTGGAGGCTGTATCTGAGAAATGTCGCCGGATTCCTGCCCCATAAGACCGATAAGGGCTGTTACGGAGGCAACTTCCGGATCGTCCTGGCGGAAAATGAAGATGCCGCTGCCGCCATGGGCTGGGAACCGCTGAGTGTGGACCAGGGATTCCAGGCAGACGAAAATGTCGTCACCATTACTTCCTGTACGGAAGCCACCCAAGCGATAGAAGTCGGAGCGCCTACTGCGGAAGAGATTCTCAAAAACATCGAAGCCCGCATGGCGGACAACCATCTCTTTATACAATTCTTCTTTAGAGGAATGAGAACCAGACCCACGATTGTGCTCACTCCCGCCGTGCTGAAAGTCTTGTCCGCTGCCGGCTATACCAAGGCCAAGGTGAAACAGCATTTTTATGAAAACGCCAAGTTGGAGGTCGGCAGGTTAAGCGGAATGATCGTGAACCGCTTCTATAAGGGCATCGATGAAGGCAATTGGCCGGAGCAGTTAGGTTCTTCCAAAGATCTGAATCGCTATATTCAGATGGTTTCCTGCCCGGATGATTTTCTGGTCGTCGTGAGTGGCGATCCGGATAGAGACCATGTCCTCATCTGCGCCAACAACGGATATATCGGTTATCCAGTCAGCAAGAAGATAACGCTGCCGTCGAACTGGGAAGCGCTGCTCAAGCAGAGAAAATAAATAGAACGCTTGGGTCTTGTCTATTGGAATATACAAATAAAGGAGATGTCATATGAGAGAAACTGTATCGGGTGACAACTGGGATAATTTGAGCGATTCCGATTGGAACAAAAAGCTCGATGACCATATTGCCAAGTTCAATGAAGGCCGGGGTGAAGTGAAGCTTCCTCCTCCGCCTCATGCGATCCTGGACAACGAGTACGAACGCAATATCCTCAACAAACTGGTCACGGAAGATCTGATCAGGCACTTTGCCGATGCGATCGGCGATCCGAACCCCATCTGGCGGGATCCTTCCTACGCTGCCGGTACCCGCTGGGGCGGCATCATCGCACCCCCCCTTTACGAATCCTGCATCTCGTTTGGTTCCTCTTTCGGAGGGCGCTTAAGAGTTCCGGGCGTAGCCCGTCTGGCAGCCGGCAACAAGCACGAATACTTCAAACCTATTCGACCCGGTGACACCTTTACGATTTATGACAAATACATGGGCTTTGAAGAGAAGGAAGCACCCGGCAAAGCCTACCGGCTGTTCATCGAAAACGTCCCGAGATACTTCATCAATCAGCGGGAAGAGATTGCCGCTGTGGCCACTGGCCGTAATATCTACATGGCAACGCCTCCCACGAAGAGGAAAATGCGGTCGAACAAACCCTATGCCGATAAGAAAAGGCATCATTATAGTCAGGAAGAATTGGATATTATTCACCGCGGGTATGAAGAGCAGCTCGCCGGTGTGGGTCGGCGGGGTGCCGAGGTTCGCTATTGGGAGGATGTGGTTGAGGGGGAGGAAATCAAGCCCGTCGTTAAAGGACCTTACGATGTGGCTGATGCCTGCGCGCGTACGACCGTAAGCTGCTATGTGTATGCCTTTGCCATCAAATGGGCCACCATGAGAAAGCACCTGTCGCATCACCCGATTGATCCGGAAACCGGAGAGTACCGGATCCGCCGTGACTGGCATTATGATGACAAGGCCGCTCTTCAATATGACATCCCCTATGCCAATGCAGCCGGTATCCATAATGAAATGATGCTTGTCCACCTCGTCACTGACTGGATGGGTGACGATGCATTCGTCAAATCCATGGATTCCCAGGATCGGCGTATGAATTTCCTGGGCGATATGACCTGGGTCAAGGGGAAAGTCACCCGAAAGTTTGTCGACAAGGACAACGATCACGTGGCGGAACTGGAGGTCTGGGGCGAGAACCAGGATGGTGTGGTGCATACGAAATCCACAGCCATCGTTAAACTGGTCTCAAGGGCCGAATAAGCTAGACGAAGGGCGTCCGAGAATTAATGAAAACCTTATATGAGAAGAGGCAGGTATGACAGACGGACCATTGAATAGAATAAAGGTCGTCGAACTTTGCAGTTTCGTTGCCGGGCCGTATTGCACCAAGTTGTTCGCCGACTGTGGTGCCGAGGTCATGAAGATCGAAACACCGGATGTGGGCGACGAGGCAAGAAGAAGAGGGCCATTCCTGGATGATACCGCCAACCCGGAACTATCGGGGCTCTTTCTCTATCTCAATACCAACAAGTTGGGAGTCACGCTCAACCTCCATTCGACAACAGGGCGGGAACTGTTTAAAAAAATGATAGCCACCGCGGATATCCTGGTTGAGGACCGGTCACCCGGTGAGATGGAAAAGCTGGGATTGAATTACGACGTTCTTAAGAAAGTGAATCCCTCCTTGATCATGGCTTCCATTACTCCCTTCGGACAATACGGCCCTTACTGCGATTACAAGGCCTACTATTTAAATACCTATCATGCCAGCGGCGCCGGCTATGTTTTGCCTGCCGCGTCACCCAACGCGGACAGGGAGCCTATCAAGGGAGGCGGCTATGTCGGGGAATGCGACGCGGGCGTTAATGCCTCTGTGAGCATTCTGGCTGCGCTTTATTGGCGTAGGGCCGGAGGAACCGGACAGTATATCGACATATCCAAACAAGAGGCGCAAATGGCGCTTGAAAGAGTCAACATCGTCCGATATTACGAACTTGGGAAAAATCCCACCCGCTATGAAATCAACCGTGTTCGAGATACACTTTTGCCCTGCCGTGATGGTGGCTATGTCATGGTCGTACTGCATCCAGACAAACAATGGAACGGCTTAGCCGAAGCCCTGGGTAACCCGGAATGGATAGAGGATGAGAAGTTCAGTACATCGAAAGCCAGAGAGTCCAATTTCAATGAACTCAAGATTCGCCTGAGAACAGAAGCAATCAAATACGATACTGCGGAGCTTTTTCACAAGGTTCAGTCCCAAGGAACAGCCTGCGCCCCTGTCTGTTCGGCGGAGCAGGTCTTCAATTCGCCTCAAACGCAGGCAAGGAACTTTTATGTGGAGTTGGAACACCCAAGGGCCGGCAAGTTGATGTACCCAGGGCTGCCTTACCAATTTTCAAAAACAGTCGCCCGTAACGGCCGGGGTGCTCCTCTTTTGGGTCAGCATAACGAGGAAATTTATTGCAATCGCCTTGGATACTCCAAGCAAGATCTGGTCAAGTTTAGAGAAGCTGGCGATATTTAGAATAGAGGAGATTCCATAGATGAACAGCGATGCTTTAAAGGGAATTAGAGTCGCCGATTTCAGTTGGGTCTGGGCAGGACCGCTAGCCACCTTGCTCCTCTCTTTTCTGGGAGCAGAAGTCATTAAGATTGAAAGCCAGAAACGCATCGATCAAACGCGACATGGATCTATTACCACGGGAGATAGTTTTTCCAATTTTAATGCCTCCCCAATTTTCAACAATGCCAACCTCAATAAAAAAGGCGTCACCATTAACATCAGCAGCCCAGAGGGCGCCGCGCTGGCAAAGAGAATTGTCGCGGTGAGCGATCTGGTCGTTGAAAACATGCGCCCCGGGGTGATGGATAGACTGGGGTTAGGGTATAAAGACATGGTAAAGGTAAAACCCGATATCATTATGCTTTCTTCCTCGGGATTCGGGTCATCGGGACCGTACCGTGAATATGCCGGTTTTGCTCCCATATTTGCCGCTTTTGGCGGCCTGGCCCATCTCACGGGCTACGAGGACGGTGAGCCCAACACGATGAGTGGGGTCATGGATCTGAGAGTCGGCACGGCTTCGGCATTTGCCATTCTCGCAGCCCTCTTACACCGGCAAGAGACCGGCGAGGGTCAATATATCGATCTTTCTTCTTCAGAATGCGTCAGTTCGCTCGTCGGTTCCGAATTGATGGAATATACCATGAACCAAAAGTCGCCGTTCCGATGCGGTAATCAGGATTCCATCATGGCGCCCCACAACTGCTATCGCTGCAAGGGAGACGACAAATGGATCAGCATCGCCATCGCCAGCGATGAAGAGTGGAATGCCCTGTGCGGTGTCATGGGAAATCCTTCCTGGGCCAAGGATGAGACCTTCTCCAACGCTTACAGTCGTTGGCAGAATCGGAGCCTTTTGGATGAACATATTTCAAAGTGGACCAGCGACTACACCCATTATCAACTGATGGTGATGTTGCAGAGTGCCGGGGTCGCGGCCATGCCGTCCCTCAGCGCGAAGGACATTCTCTCCGATCCTCATATCAAAGCTCGTGACGTAATCAATGAAATTGACCATCCAGTGCTGGGCAAAAAAGTGGTCGTCAACCCGTCCTGGAAACTGTCGGAAACCCCCGCACGGATTCATAAGGCGTCCCCACTGCTTGGAGAACACAATGAAGAGGTCTTTCGTGATTTGCTCGGGATGTCCCAGAATGAGATCAATAAATTAGTGGAAGAGCAGATTATCTATTAGCTCGTTCCGTGTAAAAACACTGTAGCGGCGCTGGAACACTGGCCGCTGTTTCAAAATAATCGCAAATGAGAGGGGGAACATCGGAACACCATACAAGTCGAGCTACTTGGTTTGTCCGGCAGTTAACTAAGAAGAGGATTAAGGAGGGAGAATCTATGAAAACGTTTTCAGTTAAGGGTTTTCTGCTCGTTGTGATGGTTGCAACTACACTAGCGGCTGTTTCAACCTCTGTAGCCGCACCTTCGGCATCAGATGCGGCTGCCTTCTACAAAGGCAAGACGGTTACACTCTACTGCAGCGGGAATCCCGGTACGACTTCCGACATGTGGGCAAGGGCGATCGCCAGACATTTAGAGAAGGTCATCGGCACGACAGTTGTCGTAAAAAATGAATCGGCTGCCAACGGTAAAGTGCTCTTCACTCAGTTTGCCAAAACGATCAAAGGGGATGGGCTAAACATCTGTTATACCCAGGCGGGAACGATGACCCCACCCTACATGATGGGCGATAAAGGAGCTCTGTATGAAATCGCCAAATTCAAATATCTCGGCGGCATGGAAAACGCCAATATGATCATGTCCGTCAAGTTTAACGGCCCGATTAAAAATGTCGATGACTTGCGGAAAACGAAAGGACTAAAATTCGCCCATCAAGCCAAGACCAGCCTTCCGGCCTTGGCCAATGCCTTGGCGATGGATCTCTTAGGTCTGGATGGCAAGATGATTCTTGGTTTTGAAGGATCGTCGGGCAAGCAGCTCGCTGTCTTGCAGGGCGAATGTCATGCAACTGTCTCGGCCGGCGACGCAGCAATGGTTGCCGATTCGAAAAAGACCATGCTGGCGATCATGCAGATCGGAAAGGACCGCATGCCGCCCGGTGAGGATTTGCCCATTGTGACGGAATTCGCAAAAGCGAATTCCCTGAGTGACACGCAGAAACGGCTGTTGAACAGTATGGATCTCATTGATGATGCAAAAATGCTGTTCGTGCCGGCAGACACCCCTCAGGACAAGGTGGATTTCTTGGCCAATGCCTTCAAAAAAGCCTATGACACCCCAGAACTGAAAGCTGACCTCCAGAAGTTCCTGGGCTTTAAGCCCGGCGCTTATGTGGGGAGTAAAGAGTTGACCAAAAGGGTCAGCGACATCAGTGGCAAAAAATCAGACGTGCCCCTGTGGAACGACCTTCTGGATAAATACACGAAGTAATGCGCAATCCCTCTGAAACCCTGGCAACACCGTCGAGTTGCCAGGGTTTCAGGGTAATGAATAGATAGTGTTACCAGGTCAATCTTAAGGTCTTAAGGAGTTTAAATGGAAACGATTCCGGCTTTGCAGCAAGCCCTAGGCAACATGTTCCAGCCAAGCGTCTTTCTGGCCGTTTTTGCCGCAACCATCGCTTCGATCATTGTCGGCGTGCTCCCGGCCATCACCGGCGCCTTGCTCGTGATCATGGTTCTTCCCTTTACCTTTGGCGCCGACCCCATAATCGCTATGCCGGTCATGTGCGCACTTCTCGCCTCGTCGGGCATGGGCGGCTCAATCACCGCGATTCTGACGGGCATTCCAGGAGACAATGCCAACGCCCCTACCGTATTGGACGGCTTTACCATGACCCGCAATGGTCAGGCCGGACGGGCCCTGGGTCTGGCACTGACGGTCAGTGTTGCTTCCTGCTTCTTTGGAGTGGTGCTTTCCATCCTCATAATTCCCCTGCTGGCCCCGATCCTGATGAAGTTCAAAACGGTGGAGATGCTGCTCATCATCATCATGGCTTTGCTTTTTTTATCGGTCTTAACCAAAGGCTCCCGGGTCAAGGGGTTGATCTCTGCGGGTCTCGGCCTGACCTTATCCTGTGTAGGATTCCACGCCACCAGCGGTATCGATCGACTCACCTTTGGAAACATGTATCTTTATAGCGGCATTGAGGTTTCCACAGTCCTGATGGGCGTCTTGGCCGTGCCCACCCTCCTGGAACTCCATGCCGAGGGCGTGGCCATCGCACCGGCCAGCGCCGCGGAGGCTGGCAAGTTGAGCGCCCTGCTGAAAGGGACGAAGGAGTTCTTCAGCAAACACCTGCTTGTCTGGTTGCGTGGAACCCTGGTGGGTTATGCGGTGGGCATTGCCCCTGCGCTTGGTTCGACCACCGCAGTATGGATCGCTTACGCGCAAGCCAAACAGTCGGCAAAAAACCCGGAGGCGTTCGGCAATGGCGTTCCCGAAGGTATCGTTGCACCGGAATCCGCCCGAGCGGTTTGTGCGACGGCCGATCTCCTGACCACGCTGGTCTTCGGAATTCCGGGCAGTTCGATCATGGTTGTCATCATGGCGGCGTTCATGATTCTGGGCATTCAACCCGGCCCCACACTGGTGATTGAGCATACGGCCCTTGCCTTTCAGATGATCCTGACCATGGGCCTGGGCATCAGCATTGCGGCAGTGATATGCTTCTTTGGCGCCCCGATCATGGTCAAGATCACGCGAGTTTCTCCACACATTCTTTTCGTTGTTCTCATGCCCATCATTGTTCTGGGCGCCTATGTCACGCGTGAGTTTGCCGTGGATATCGTCTTCATCGGCATCACTTCGCTGCTCGGCTTATGCCTTAAACGTTTCGGATTTTCTGCCCCCGCGATCATCTTGGGATTTGTCATGGGGAATTTATTGGAGCGGACCCTTATTCGTTCTATGGATCTGCATGGGGTGGGGCTCTTCTGGTCTTCACCCGTCGCTACCGTACTCACCACTATCATCCTTATCGCCATTTTCTGGGGGCCCATTCAGTCGCTGATTGCACGAATCCTTGGTAAAAAGGCTACCGGGGAGGGACAGGCATAATGAAAAAACTAAGCCCCAACAGCTATTTTTTAATCCTTGTGATCATTGTCATGGCGGTGTTCTTCATAACTTCGCTTGGTTATGCTGAACTTCAAGTCAAGCTGATGCCTTTGTTGATGTCCGGCTTTACCGTTCTGTTGTCGCTGATTGCGCTAGTGCAGAATGTGAAATCGGGCTCCAAAGCAAGCATGCCAACGGATGAAGATGGCGATGTCATCGAAGAAGACGAGAAAAAGCGGACGCCGCTTGGCGATTATTTCAAAGCCTTCGGCTGGTTTGCCGCGCTGATCGCAGGTGTCTATTTTTTTGGTTTCATCTTCGCCACACCGGTTTGGATGTTTGTTTATTTGTGGAAAAACGGAACCCAATGGTGGAAAGGGATCGCCCTCGGGGTTGGCCTCATCATCGTCATTTACGTGATATTCACGGTGATGTTGCGAATTCATCTATACCAAGGTCTAGCCAGCGAGTGGCTCATGAGCCAATTGGGACTGTAAAATGGAAGCCGCGACTACAACCATCAGCCAGTTGGCAGATTTTGTTGACCGGACCAGTTTTGCTGATCTACCAGCGAGCGTTGTCGTCGAAACAAAGCGGCTTCTATTGGACGCCATCGGTTGCGCCCTGGCTGGAGTGGCCAGTGACAAAGGCAAGTGGGGACTGGAATTCGCTCGGACATTTTTCGCCGGCTCTCCACAAGCCACTGTCATTGGTTTTGGCGACCGGATGTCCGCCCTCGGCGCCGCTTTTGTCAATGGCGAATTGATTAATGGATTGGATTACGATGCCGCTGGCAAGCACCTGCCGCCCTTTGTTGTCCCGGCGAGTCTGGCCGTGGCCGAGTTGAATGGAGCGACCGGCAAGGAATTCATTACGGCCTGTGCCTTGGCTCATGAAATCGGAATCCGTATCAGCGGAGGGATGAGCTCCTATCGGGACATTGTGAACGACAAGACCGGTTTCCCGCCGGTGAGTGGCCATAGTTGCTCCATCTTTGGGGGAGCAGCCGCTGTGGCCAAGCTGGAGAAATTTTCAAAAGATCAGCTGGCGCAGGCGTTAAGTCTGGCCGGTCTCATCTGCCCGATGCAGATCCAGGCCAACATGGTCAAAAGCGAGCGGCCGACGGCAGCTAAATACCTCTTGGCCGGTTGGGTATCTCAGGCCGAGATAACCGCTGCCTATCTGGTCAGGGCTGGTCATCGCGGTGATTTGGCTACTCTAGATGGAGATTACGGCTTTTGGCGCTATGCCGGATCATCCAATTGGAATGCCGATTCGGTGGTTGCCGCTTTAGGCAAGGAGTGGCGTTTCCCTCGGGCAACACCCCTCAAACTCTACCCTTGTTGCCGCATCATGCATGGAGCTCTAGATTGCCTGACGGCGGTCATTGAAAAAAACGGCCTTCGCTTTCAGGAGATCGACGGCATTCATGCCTATATCGAGGCATCCTGCGTTGAGCCAGTATTCAGCAACCGGGATATCAAAAGTCAGGTTGATGCGCAGTTCAGCGTGGCCTATAATCTGTCGGTTTTAGCCTACGGCACCAAACCTGGTATCGGTTGGCAGGAACGGGATACACTGAGCAACCCGGAGATACGCAAGCTCATGGAGAAGATCGCCTTCGAGCCGCATCCAGGTTATGTCGAAGCCTTGAAGAAGGATCCCCAGGCCCGCCTATCCAAGGTGGAGGTGTCGGCCAGGGGTATGACCTTCGTTGAGGAAAGACCATACATCAAGGGAACGCCCACCTCTGACCCGGCCACCACGATCACGGATGCTGAGTTGATGGCTAAGTTCAAGGACAATGCCTTCCCTATTCTGCCACCAGGTAAGGTGAACGATGCTTGCAACCGGTTGATGGATTTGGACAGCGTCGGCGACATCACCACGATTGTTGAATTGCTTCATCTGTGAGAGACAGGTGTCGATGGCAATGGCTAAAAGTGGCGATAGTCCAATGTTAAACAGCTAAAATCATTTACGAGGTGTAGCAAATAATGAATACCGCTGAAAGAGTCGTGGATATCCTCGATGCAGTGGCATCTTCGGATGGTCCCTGCGGAATATCAGAGTTAAGCCGTCAGCTAAAGATTGGAAAGTATAACGTCTTCCGGATCTTGTCAGCCCTTGAAGAGAAGGGGTGGATCGAACAGGATACGGAGACCAAGAAATACAGTCTTACCGGAGCCATGGCGGGAGTCGCTTTTAGAGCTTTGTCCCAACTGGACATTCAAAAAGTAAGTTTGCCCTATCTTCAAGAGCTACAGAAGATCACTGGGGAGACCAGCGCGCTGGTTATCAGGGAGGAACTGGGAAGAATGTTCATAAGCTGTATCCCGAGCGATCAGGCCGTCCGTCACGTAGTGCCCGTTGGTGAACGCGGTGAGCAGTGGCGAGGTTCCGGAGGGAAAGCCATCCTGGCCTTCACGACCGAGGATGAGATTGAAGCCGTCCTGAAGCAGTTCCGTGATTCCGGTGTGCAGACGTTAGCCGCAGGTCAAACCGTCACGGTTGAATCATTGCGTGAAGAGTTAGCTCTGATTAGGAAGCAAGGCTTTGCAGTGGGTGTTGGAGAACGCAACTCTGGGGTGTGTGGCGTCTCCGCACCTATCTTCAATCATCAGCAGCGGGTGGTGGGATCCATCAGCGTCTCCGGTCCCATGCCTCGCTTCGACATGGAAAAAGCCTTTCACTATAGTGACCTCATTATGGAGAAGGCGAAGAAAATAAGCTCGATTTTAGGCGCGAAGGTGGAATCGTTGTTTGTCGCCATTCTTTAATGCTGGCGTTGCTGCTGCCATTATCAAACTTATCTCGAAAGCCGAAGAAATAGCTTACAGGGAAAAAATCATAAGGATTGGAGCGGAGGATCACAATATGGGAATGGACTATACGGACTATGATGTCGTCATTATCGGCGCAGGCCCGGCAGGCCTGGCCGCAGGTCTCTACACGAGCCGCGCTCGACTGCGCACCCTGGTCCTGGAAAAGGACGCCATCGGTGGCGAGCTGGCGAACCGGGAATTGATTGAAAACTACCCGGGTTTCGGCGAGGGAGTGCAGGGGCCAAAACTCGGATCGGCCATGGCACAGCAGATGATGAACTTTGGGGCTGAATTCAAGTGCTGCAAAGTCACCGGTGTTATCGTCAGATCAAACTATAAAGTGGTCAAGA
This sequence comes from Deltaproteobacteria bacterium, assembly GCA_021817825.1. GTDB lineage: Bacteria > Desulfobacterota > Syntrophia > Syntrophales > UBA5619 > JAKAFS01. The sequence continues at coordinate 15,622 of JAKAFS010000009.1, forward strand.
CCAACGACGAAAACTACACTTGCAAGAGCATCATTATCACCAGTGGTTCACTTCCCAGGAAATTGGGTGTCCCCGGCGAAGAAAAATTCGCTCACCGCGGTGTGTTCTATTGCGCGACCTGTGATGGACCCAAATTCGCCGAGAAAGTGGTTGCCGTCGCCGGGGCAGGAGATTCAGGCATCACTGATGCGTTAGCCCTTTCCAGAATGGCTGCCAAAGTAACGATTATCGAGTTCTTATCTCAACCCAAAGCATCAAAAGTTTTGCAAGAAAGGGCCCTTGCCGATCCCAAGATCGAAATCAGATGCGCGACCAAGATCGAAGCAATCATTGGAGAAGAACAGGTCACCGCACTTGATCTTGAAGATTGCAGCACCGGAGAAAAAAGCCGCTTGGAGGTGGAGGGGCTTCTTATACGCATCGGTCTGCTGCCGAATACCCAATTTCTGAAAGGCGTTCTCGACTTGACGCCGATGGGACAGATTCCGGTCAATGAAAACATGGAGACCAGCGTCCCGGGTATTTTCGCCGCCGGCGATGTCCGCCAGTATTCTCCGATGCAGATTGCGACGGCCGTTGGGGACGGCGTCAACGCCGCCATGTCGCTCGGACGGTATATCGAGTCAAACTAATTGAATCCGCCCGTGAGCACGCCTCTTCCATGGGCTTCCACGGGTAAGCGAGCGCAAAATGGGTAGCTGCCCGCTAGAGGCGCGAAGATTTTCCCCCGCTTGCTACGGAGAACTTGCAACCTGCATTGGAGTTGAAGGGCCTATGAATAGCATGGAAGACAAGCTCAAGGAGAGAATTGCCGCCAAAGCCCAGGCCATGGCAATGCGACGCCAGTCTGATAGTGCCCTCTTGCCGGAGAAATTATCGGCCAGGGGAAGGGTCGAGAAACTGGTGGACCCTGACAGTTTTCAGGAGTTGGACCTGCTTTTGACTTCCGCAGAAAGTGAGATGGACCCTGCGGCTGGGGGAATAACCACCGATGGCGTCATTACGGGCTACGCAGAAGTGAATGGCCGGCCTTTGTTCGTCTGGTCGCAGGATGGCGATGTCCTCGGCGGCAGCGTCGGAGTAATCCATGCGAAAAAAATTACTTCAGTACTCGAAAAAGCCTTGCAGATGCGGGTTCCGATTGTCGGCATCGTCGACTCTATAGGGGAAAGGGCTACAGACTTAATTGAATATCCCCATTTCTATTCTCTCGAATCCATTTTGCAACTACAGACGATCGCTTCAGGCGTTATTCCGCAAATTGTCATGGTGATGGGTTCCTGTAGGGGAGAAATGGCTATTGTACCTGCGATGGCCGATTTTGTTTTCATGGTCCGGAAGAGCAGCTACATGCACATCGCCTCCGCCCCCGAGGGGATCAGCAGTGAGCAACTCGGTGACGCAAGAATGCACGCCAGAACGACCGGTACTTGTGATGTATTGGCGGACAGCGAATTGGAATGTCTGGAGAAATGCCGGGCGCTACTGAGTTATTTACCCCAACACAACCAGGAATTTCCTCCCTTTGTCGATTCGGGAGACGATCCCCAGCGCAGGGAAGAAAAGCTGTTGGAGTTGGTGCCGACCAACGAGTCCGCGGCCTTCGACATGCAGCAGGTGATCTCCTTGGTCGTCGATCAGGGAGCGTTCTTCGAGACCAAGCGCCATTGGGCGGCGAATCTGATCACCGGCTTGACCCGGCTCGGCGGACAGACGGCAGGGATCATCGCCAACAATCCCAAGAACAAAGGCGGCTGCATGACCCTGGATGCGGCCGACAAAATGGCGCGTTTTGTCCGGTTCTGCGATGCCTTCAACATCCCCTTGGTTTGGCTGGCAGACTGCCCCGGTTTTTTGCCCTCGGTAAGTGAAGAAACACGGGGCTTGATAAGGCATGGCTCGAAAACGATCTATGCCAATTCTCAGGCCACCGTTCCCCAGATCACCGTATCGATTCGCAAGCTCTACGGCGGCGGGGGGCTGGCCATGCCGGGCACCGGCCTCGGAGGCGACCTGCTGGTGAGCTGGCCAGTTCTGGCCAGAGGCGTCATGGGAGTCGATGGTGCCGTGGCGATTCTCTACAAAGGAGAGCTTGCGGCGATCACAGACGAAGCGGAAAGAGAAAAGCAGCGTCAGCTCCGGCGTCTGGATATCTCCCAGCGGATGAAACTGGCGGAGCAGCAGCAGCCCCAGGATTTTATCGACCCTCGGGATACGAGGCCCTTTCTCATCAAGGCCCTTAAAATGCTGAAAAACAAGAAACGGCAACTGCCGCCTCGCAAACATGGCAATATCCGGCTTTAATGGGAGCAGATATGGATATGAAAAAGAAGTTGGACGAATTCAATGCCGTCAAAGAGAGGCTCTCTTTCGGCGGCGGTAAGGCGGCTATCGAGAAGCAGCATGCCGCCGGCAAGTTAACGGCCTGGGAAAGAATGGGCCTGCTTTTCGATCCCGGCACATTCAAAGAATTGGACCTCCTGGCCAAGCCCTTCAAGACCGGCTTTGACATTGACAATCGTGAACTCCCGCGGGACGCCATCGTCACCGGTTACGGAACCGTCAACGGGCGCAAAGTCTATGCTTCTTGCTATGATTACACCGTCTCGGGAGGCTCCCAGGGCTCCATGCAGATGATGAAACTGGTGAAGGTGATGGAGCAGGCCCGGAAAGAGGGTCTGCCCTACGTCGCCATCATCGATTCGACAGGCCGACGCATCCAGGACCGATTCGGAAAGTTCGGCTACCGGGTCCCGATCCGAGTGGAAGATTGCGGCGAGGGCAACATTGATATGTTTTGCCCGCCCATGGCCTCCGGGGTCATTCCGCAAATCAGCCTCATGCTCGGTCCCTGTTATGCCGGCACGGCTTACTGTCCGATGATGAGCGACTTTTTGATCTTTCGCAAAGAACTCTCTTTCATGTCTGTCGCTTCCCCCACGTTGTTAAAGTCCGCGACCGGCGCCGTCGTGACGCAAGATGAGATAGGCGGTGCATTGCTGCACGCCACGACGACAGGCTCGGCGGATCTTCTGGCCGACAGCGATGAGGAGGCAATCGCCCAATGCCGACAGCTTTTGGGATTCCTGCCTTCCAACTGGACCGAAAAACCGCCCCATTCTGAAACTCTGGATGATCCGCAAAGGCTGGAAGAAGAACTCTTGTTCCTCCTTCCGGCAGAGGAAGACAAGCCCTTGGATATGCATCGGCTGATTTCTCTTATCGTGGACGAAGGACAGCTTTTTGAAATTGCGCCCCTCTATGCCCGGAACATGGTCACCGGTTTTGCCCGCCTTGCCGGTCAGGCCGTCGGCATTGTGGCCAACAACGGCATGGTAGCGGAAGGCAGCCTGGATGCCAATGGTTGCGACAAGGAAGCCCATTTTATCCGGACCTGCGATTGTTTCAATATCCCTTTGATATTCCTGGTGGACAGTCCCGGTTTTTTACCATCTCTGGAGCAGGAACAAGGTCCCGATGGGATCGAAAGACATGCGGCGAAGCCTGTTTTTGCCATTTGCGAGGCGACCGTACCCAAGGTTGTGGTTTACGTCAGAAAAGTTTTCGGATCCTCGCGGCTTATCATGGGCGGACGGGGAATGAATGTGGATTCCGTTATCGCTTGGCCTTCCGTCCGGTTCAATTTCGGCAACTACCCCATCAACGAACCTGACGCTTCCGGAGCCGTCATGGCTTTCGAGGAGGTCATCGATCCCCGGGAAACCAGGCCGATCTTGATAGAAAGATTGCACCGGCTGTCGGGTAAGCTTTCTGAGTCCAGACCCTGGCGCAAGCATGGGCTCATTCAACTGTAATGAAACCACGTGGTGCGGAAAACGTCGATACCGCGGATGAGCCTGGTCTCAATTTCCGCCGAGTCCTCACGTTTTACTTGAACCCGATTGGCTTGGATGCTTTTTCTGGGCAGGGACTCGATTCATGAAGAAATCAAGAAAACACTCGCCCCATCCCCTTTAGAGAGGAATGAAATAAATGGAATTGTTTTCGGAAATCTCGTTAGCCGCGTGGATGTCATTATTGGCCCTGTCTATTGTTGTGGTAATCAGTTGTATCAATGAAGATCTCAACGTCGGTTTTCTGAGCGTCGCCTTCGCGATCATTGTGGGAGGCATTTGGGTCGGCCTTAGCGGTGACAAGGTGATGAAAGCCTTTCCTGTAAGTCTCTTCATGATCCTGGCAGGGGTCACTTTTCTATTTGCCCTTGCCTCCACCAACGGCACCATGGAAAAGCTGGCCGCCTTCTCGCTCCGTGCTTGCGGCGGTCAGACCGCCTGGCTCCCTCTCATCATCTATCTTATCGTGACCATCCTGACAACGATCGGTCCGGGAAACATCGCGGCTACGGCCCTGGTCGCCCCCATCGCCATGGCCATTGCCGCCCGTGTCGGCATCTCGGCCTTCCTGATGACCCTGCTCGTCGTCGGAGCATCCAATGGCGCCGCTTTTTCCCCCTTCGCCCCTACGGGAATTATTTCCAATGGCATCATTGCCAAGATGGCGCCGCAATTGGCCAGTATTCAGGAGACTTGGACGCTCAACGGGTTGGCCTGGAAGATCCACATTAATTCCACATACTGTCAGGGAATCGTCAACATCGGCGGCTTCCTGATCATGGGAGGCTGGAGCTGGATCCGGCACAAGCGCTCCGTGACCATCGATATTGATGAACTGGCCCCCCGGCCGGAGCCCTTTACGGCGAAGCAGTGGTATACCTTAACAGCCATTTTGACCATGATTGTTCTGGTCATCATCCCGGCCCTGCCGTTCATGAAGGGGGTCTTGCCGCAGGGAATCATGTACCTCATTGCCAATGTCGGATCCGTTGCCTTTATCCTGGCGGGCATCCTCATGCTTCTGAACGCAGGAGACAGCAAGGCTGCCGTGAATCTCATGCCCTGGCAGGTCATCATGATGGTCTGCGGGGTGACCGTTCTGATCGATGTCATGGAGCGGGCCGGCGGCCTCACCGCCATGGTCAAGATGATCGGCGCCTTGTCCGGCCCCGTCTCGGTCAACTTCTGGCTGGGTCTCTGGACCGGTCTAATCTCCGCCTACTCCAGTTCCTCAGGCGTGGTCGTACCGATGTTCCTTCCCCTGGTGCCGGGTCTGGCCAAAGAGGTGGCCGGCGCGGATGTGATTGCCATGATTTCCTCCATCAATATTGGGGCTCATCTGGTCGATACCTCACCGCTTTCCACACTGGGGGCACTCTGCATTGCCTGTGCAGGCGAGCATGAGAACAAGCAGAAACTCTTTAGAAACTTATTGGTTTGGGGGCTGAGCATGTCCATCGTCGGTGCTCTTGCCTGCCTGTTGTTTTTCGGAGTTTTAGGCTGGTAAACCAGACGAAAGGTGAAAGTCCAATCAGGAATATGGCCAAGCGAAGGAGGATTTTCTTTCGGCATGTATTTCTTCAATCCCGATCGGTTGATGAAGCCGAAAGGGTTTCCCGGGATTTGCTTTACAAAGGAGGCGAAGAAATGTCGTTCACGACGATCTTGATCGAGAAGAGACAGGAGGACAGGGTAGGAATCATCACGCTGAACCGCCCGGAGGTTCGCAATGCGATCGATCTGACCATGAGGGAAGAGGTAGCGCAGGCCCTGTCGGCCTTCGAGCAGGACGGGGAGGTGCGGGCCATTATCCTGACGGGCGGGGGGAAGGATTTCGCCGCCGGCGCGGATATCGCGGCCATGGTGGAAAAGACGGCGCTGGAGCAGTTTTACCGGTTGTCCCTTGTCGAACTGACCTTTCAGCTGGAAAAGACTTCGAAGCCCATCATTGCGGCGATCGCCGGGTTCTGCCTGGGCGGAGGGTGCGAGCTGGCCATGGCCTGCGACGTGCGGATCGCGGCAAAGAGCGCGAAGCTGGGACAGGCGGAAATCAACGTCGGGATCATTCCCGGCGGCGGCGGAACGGTTCGCCTGACGCGCCTGGTGGGGATCGGCAAGGCCAAGGAGTTGGTGCTGACGGGGAAAATCATCTCCGGAGAAGAGGCCTGCCGGATCAACCTGGTGAGCTCGGTGGTGGAAGACGATCAACTGATGGAAGAGGCGCTGAAGATGGCGCGGATGATGACGAAGCACAGTCCCGTGGCGCTGGGATTGGCGAAGTACAGCATCCAGAATGCCGCCAATACGGACTTGCGGACGGCGGCGGCAATCGAGAACGCCTGTTTTTCGATGGCCTTTTCAAGCGGTGATCAGAAGGAGGGGATGCGGGCCTTCCTGGAGAAGAGAAAACCCGATTATAAAGGCAAATAGGCGGTGTATCCGTTTGCATTTGGTACGCAGGAAGCCCTCACTGGCGCCCAAACTGAGGGACTACCAGATGTTCAACATTCTTTGAGAGGACTGGACTCATGGAAAAAGTTGTGATTCTCGGTGGAGCAAGAACGGCGATCGGCGGATACGGTGGAGCGCTTCGGGAGGTGCCGGTATACCGTCTGGGTGGCCTCGTCTTGGCCGAGGCAGCCCGACGCGCCAAGGTGGACCCGGCGACGATCGACGACGTCATCATGGGAAGCGCTTACCAGAACGGGGAGTGCGCGAACGGGGCGCGGATGGCGATTCTGGATGCCGGCTGGCCCGACAGGGTTCCCGGGGTGGTCCTGGACCGCCGCTGCTGTTCGGGTCTGGATTCGATCTTTTTCGGGGCCATGAAGATCCAGACCGGGAACGCCGACATCGTCGTCGCCGGCGGGATGGATTCGATGAGTCAGGCGGAGATGTACATCCCCGGGGACATCAAATGGGGTCTCGGGGGGAAGAAGCACGAGAAGTACGGGTTCATGCCCAAGGGTCACGGGGCGCTGGCGATGTGGGGGATCCCCTTTTACGACCGGATTCAGCGCGCGCGCGTGATGAGTCAGCCTGTCGCGCGGTACGGCGAGCTGAGCTCCATGATGAGCTGGGCGGAAGTGGCTGCGAAACGGGAAGGGATCAAACGGGAGGAAGCGGACCGCTGGGCCATCCGGAGCCACCAGCGGGCCATTGCCGCCTGGGATGCGGGGAAGTTTGCCGAGGAGATTGTCCCCGTGCCAGTGGCCGGACGCAAGGGCGAGGAGGTCGCCTTTGCCGTGGACGAAGGTCCCAGGCGGGATACGACCTTGGAGAAGATCGCCAAGCTCAAGCCGGTTTACCCCGACGGGGTGTGCACGGCGGCGAACTCTTCATCGGAGAACGACGGCGCGGCCGTGGTGATCCTGGCGTCCGAGCGGAAGGCCAAGGAACTGGGCCTGGAACCTCTGGCCTATTTCGGGTCCTCCGCCGTTGCGGCGACGGACCCGACGGTGACCTATCCGGCGGTGCCGGCCTCGGTGGGGAAGGCGCTGAAGAAGGCGGGCCTTTCGATCGGGGATGTGGATTTGATCGAAGTTCAGGAGGCCTTTGCCGTGCAGTGCCTGGCCGATGCCAGGATGTGCGGCCTGAGTGACGAGGAAATCGAAACCAAGGTAAACGTCAACGGTTCGGGAATTTCTCTGGGCCATCCGATCGGTGCGACGGGTACCATGCGGTTGGTGTCGCTTCTCCACGAGATGAAACGCAGCAATGCCCATTGGGGCCTGGAGACGATTTGTGGCGGCGGCGGTCAGGGCATCTGCCTGATTGTGGAACGTTCTTAGATTGCATTTTAAAGGAAAGGAATCAGGAGGGTCAACATGACCATTCAAGAAGTAGCGGTTGTCGGGGCGGGGACGATGGGGCACGGCATTGCGCAGATATGTGCTCAAGCGGGACTGCAAGTTCGCTTATACGACACAAAAGAGGAGTTCGTCCAGACGGGACTCAACAGGATCAGCAACTTCCTGAAAAAGAGCATCGAGCGAAAGAAAATGACGGAGGAGGAATCCGTTGAGGTCCTGGGCAGAATCAAAGGGACGATCCACTTGGACGAGGCGGTTCGATCGGCGGATCTGGTCATCGAGGCCATCCCCGAAAATATGAATTTGAAGAAGGAGTTCTTCAAGGGGCTTTTGGGGAAAGGGAAGGAAAGCGCCCTTTGGGCATCCAATACCTCCACCTTGAGCATCACCGAAATCGCTTCAGTCACCGATCGGCCGGATAAATTTATCGGCATCCATTTTTTCAATCCCGTTCAGCTGATGAAGCCGATTGAAATCATAAAGGGGATTCTGACGACCGATGAAACGGTGGAGGCCATCAGGGCGCTCACGTTGCAGCTGCAGAAAACGCCCATTGTGGTAAAGGATTCCCCGGGATTTGCCAGCACCAGGTTGGGCGTCGAGCTTTTCCTCGAAGCCAGCAGAATGGTGGAAGAAGGCGTTGCCTCGATAAAAGATATCGATACGGGCGCCAAGTTGTTTTATGGCCACAAAATGGGACCATTCGAGACCTGCGATCTGGTCGGACTGGATGCAAGATTGAACAACCTGAAGTCGTTAATGGAATCGACGGGCAATCCTAAATGGGCGCCACCTCTTTTACTGAAACAGTTGGTGGCTTCCTCCTACCTGGGCGACAAACCGGGAAGCAAAGGCGGGTATTACGCCTATTTCGGAATCACCAAGGATTGAAGCTTTAAAGCCATGAGGCAGAAGCCCAGCGTCGGTCACATTTGTTAGGAACAAAAACCGGTCGTCTTATTCGAGATGCTTTTCGAGAAGCTTCTTGAGTTCAGTGTATTCGTGCGCCACCGGGAACTGTGGAAAGTCGTCCTTCACTTTTTGTGGGGGCCTGAACAGGATGCCCTGATGGGCTTCTTTCAGCATGTTGATGTCGTTATAGGAATCTCCAAAGGCAACAACCGTATAGTTTAGAGATTTCAGCGCCTTGACAACCTTTTTCTTCTGGTCCGGCTGGCGGAGGTGGTAGCCGGTAATCATGTTGTGTTCATCAACGGTCAGATAGTTGCAATACAACGTTGGCCAGCCCAATCTCGCCATCAACGGGGTTGCGAATTCCGTAAAGGTGTCGGAAACCATTGCAATCTGCGATACGGAACGAATCCAGTTCAACATATCCACTGCCCCGTCAAGCGGCTGAATGGTGGAAATGACTTGCTGGATATCTGTCAAGGTCAGCTTGTGCTCCTTCAGGATTTTAATCCTGTGCCGCATCAGCTGATCGTAGTCCTTCAGATCGCGGGTGGTGAGTTTCAGTTCGTCAATCCTCGTTTTTACTGCAACGCTGATCCAAACCTCAGGTATCCAGACGCCTTCAACATCCGAACAGAAAAATATCATAATATCCTCAAAGATTAAATTGGCTTACAAGGCTATATGGTTTAGCTCACACCGAAAAGAACGTTACATTGCCAGGATTCGGCTGGCCAATTTTCTGGCCCGTGGGAGATAGCTTTCCATCTTTCCCGATTGCCCAAACCAGAACGTCCTTGCTGGTCAGCGCTGCAATGTGCAAAAAACGTCCGTCCGGACAAATAGCGCATCCTCTCGGACCGGTGCCATCGAGAGTCACCGTCTGGATCTTTTCAATCTCACCGGTTTCCTCCTTGATTTCGAAGACCGAAACGGCATTGATGCCGCGGATCAGGTCATAGAGATACTTTCCGGAAGGATGGATCTTGATGTCGGACTGCATCAGCAGATGGTCTTCACAATCGTCGGGCAATGCATTAACCGTGCAGATTGGTTCCAGTTTTCCCTCTTCGTCATAGCGGAAGGCGCGGATAACCGCCTTGTTTTCATGATTCATGTAAAAATAGGGACCCCTGGGGTGGAAAACGCTGTATCGCGGAGAACTGCCGGGAATCGATGGATAACCCTCGTCCCCGCATATTTCAAGTTTTGATGTCTCCCGGTTGATGCGGAAGAAAAAAATCTGATCGCTGCCCTTGTCACATACTGCAAATAGATTGCCGGAGGGCGACATCATGACCGAGTGGGGATGCGGATGGGTCTGGACAGGAAGAGGGCCTTTTCCGGAGTGCTTATAAATATCGCAGGGGTCGCCGATGGAACCGTCATCATTCAGTGGATAAAGGATGGTGGTCGCGTCATCAAACTCAAGAACGATCCGGTACTTTCCTGACGCGTCCTTGACCGACTTGGTAATCGGCGTATGGCCCGAATGGTTGGTGGCAATCAGATACTTGCCCGCACCGTCTACCGCTACCGAACACGGAAGTGTCGCATAACTCGGCTGATGGTTGATTTCGGTCAAATCCCCCGTTTCAGGATCAATCGCAAAAGCATAGACCTGCCCGCCGCCGCCTGAAGCATATCCGGGATGCGTTTCGATTTCATTGGTGCAGTAGAGGATATTGCGCTTCGAATCAAGACAGGTTGCACCGACGCTGATTTCATGAAACACAGATTTAATCGGCTCCAGTTGGCCGGCTTCTGCGTGATATCGACAGATACCAAAGCCGCATCCGGTCCGCTTTTTACTCCGGTTGCCGATATAGGCAAAAGTATTTTTGTGATCAGACATTGCCTTATAACTACCCGCTGATTTGCGTTGCCGCCTCTTTCGCCTATTGATACGGTGTTGCGTTCCTGTGCGATGACGTTACCGGGGAGGCGTCTTTTGTGTCAAGGAATTTCCATCACCACCTCTGCTGCAAAGCCAGAGCGGTATCACTCCAATACCAGCCCATGCGTTGCCAGCCGGTGGAGATGAAACACCTTCCCCGTGCATCGTCATAGAATGGTTGATGCGGCCGGATGCAAAAGCGAAAAGGGATAGGCATGCAATACGCTCCTTCCATTTTTTTCTTGACATCACCGTCCTTTCCTTATATACAGGATGCCAAGTTTTTCAATTAAAAGGATTTTTATGATTCATCAGACCATCACCGACAGCTTGCTTCTCGTACTTAGCGTCGTAGTAGTACGCGCGGGGGACGCGGCTTGTCTTTGATGGATTGAACAGATAAAGACAAGAGCCGCGGCCCCCGAAAGCCGCGGCTCTTTTGTTTGTAGAAAAAGGCCGCAGCTCGGAAGAGCCGACGGCCTTTTGTTTTTGAAAGGAGCAGGACATGGAACTCATCGGTGCGGACATCGTTTTGAAAACCCTGATCGAGGAAGGGGTGGAAGCCATCTTCGGCTATCCCGGCGCCAATACGCTACCCCTCCACGATCGCCTGGCGGGAAGCCCGATCCGTCACTACCTCATGCGTCACGAACAGGCCGCAGCCCATGCCGCCGACGGCTACGCCCGGGCCACGGGCAAGGTGGGGGTCTGTCTTTCCACCTCGGGCCCCGGGGCGACGAACCTGGTCACCGGGATCGCCACGGCCTACATGGATTCGACCCCCATGGTCGCGATCACCGCCCAGGTCGATTCCGATCTCTGGGGCAGAGACGCCTTTCAGGAGACGGACATCATCGGGATCACGATGCCCATCACCAAGCACAGCTTCATGGTCCGCGACCCGGGACAGATCGCCTCGGCGCTCCGCCAGGCCTTTCAACTGGCCAGCACCGGACGCACCGGACCGGTCCTCGTGGACATCCCCAAAGACGTTCTGACCGCCCCCTGTAGCGAACAGCCGAAAAAGACCCAAACCGCCGCTCCCCAGAAGATCGCAAACCGGGAGCAGCTCGAAAAGATCGCCCAGGCCCTGAACCGGAGCGAACGCCCCGTTCTGCTCATCGGCGGCGGCGTGAAGTTGGGAGATGCCTGCGAAAAGCTGACCGAGCTGGTCACGACGGGCAAGCTCCCCTTCGTGACGACCATGATGGGGATCGGCTCCGTCGCTTCCCCGAACGGCTACAATCTCGGCTTCATCGGCACCCACGGAAACGAACTGGCCAACCACATGATCCACCATGCCGATTTCATCCTCGCCCTGGGCGCCCGCTTCACCGAACGGAGCACCTCCATCGTTGCGGAATTCGCGCCGCTGGCCACGGTCGCCCAGATCGACATCGATCCCACGTCCATCGGCAAGAACCTCCACGTGGATCTGCCCTACGTGGGCGATCTTAGCGACGCGATTGCCGAATTGATCCCCCTGATCGACGCGCGGGAGAGGAACGAATGGATGGAACGGATCCGGACGGAAAGGCAGGCCAAAGAGGACAAGCTGATCGACGGCGGCTGCGGCCAGGCGGGCCATCTGATCCGGAGCGTCCAGAACGCCCTGCCGAAGGAGGCCATCGCCGTGGCCGATGTGGGGCTCAACCAGATCTGGACCGTTCGCACCTGGAAGCCGAAATCGCCCCGGAGCCTCCTTGCCAGCGGCGGGATGGGCACCATGGGCTTCTCCGTTCCGGCGGCGATCGGCGCCAAGGTGGGCGCCCCCGACCGGGCGGCGGTCGTCTTTTGCGGCGACGGCGGTTTTTACATGAACATCCAGGAGTTGGCCACGATCAGCACCTACCGGCTGCCGATCAAGATCGTGGTCATCAACAACGGCCACCTGGGAATGATCCGGCAGATGCAGGATCTCTTCTACGATGCCCGGTTTGCCGAGAGCAACCTGGGGGACAAGGTCGATCTGGTCATGGTGGCCAAAGGGTTCGGCATCCCCGGGGAGCGGGTCGCCGTCGATCAGGACCCGGCCGAGGCGATCGCCCGGATGACGGCGGCTGAAGGCCCCTACCTGATCGAGGCGATGGTCGATCCGGACAGCTACGTCTATCCGATCATCCCCCCCGGCTGCTCCAATGTGGAGATGATCTGCGGAAAGTAGTGGTGAAAGGCGCAAAGGCATCTTCACTGGGACGCTGGACATTTATCGACCCTGATCATCCTCGCTCCGCTGCGGTGTCAGGGTGCCCGATAAATCTCCAATGCGTCTGACGTGAAGACGCCTTCACGCCTTTGCGCGGTAAGGGTAAAGGGAAGGAAGAGCAAGGGGGATGGAAAATCTCTAATACGTCCCTCATGAAAACGCAACGACGCTTTTGGGGTGGAGAGGGGAAACAAACAGGAAACGCTGAGGCAGGGAATGGGGCCTGGCGTTTTCAGGCGGGGAGATTGGGAGATTTTTTCGGGGCCCCTGCCCCCGCAGTGGAGCGACCGCCGGGAAAATGTTTGAGCGCGAAGCGCGAGTTTTTTCCCGGGAGCGGGCATAGGGGACGCAATCTCCGTGAAGAGAGGATCATCGAGGGAGAAAAAGTTCGAGAACCCCGGTGAAGGGCTTTAGTCCGATCCGAAAAAGTGATAAGGAATAAAAGGAAAGGAATAGAAACGATGGCCATTGAAGAACATACCATTTCACTGCTCGTGAACAACCAACCGGGAGTGCTCTCCCGGATCGCCGGCGTCTTCAGCAGCCGGGGGTACAACATCCGGAGCCTCTGCGTCGCCGAGACGACGAACCCGGAGATCTCCCGGATCACGCTCACGAGCCGCGCGGAGAGCGATTTCACGGAGAAGATCAAAAAGCAGCTCGACAAGCTGATCGACATCATCTCCATCACCGATTTCACCGGCGCCCCCGCCGTTCAGCGGGAGTTGATGCTCATCAGCCTGACCCTCACCCCGGAAAACCGCAAGGAGGTCCTCCGGGCGATCGATCTGTTCGGCTGCCGCATCGTCGCCATGTCGGAAGATTTCCTCACGATGGAAATCACGGCCAACAAGGACAAGACCGCCGCGATCCTCCGCTATTTCGAGCCCTTCGGCATCGAGGAGATGAATCGGACCGGGGCGATCGCCGTTTTCCGGCAGAAGCGGGAGGGCTAAGGCCGGAAACCAGGAAGAACGGAGCCCCCTGTCGGGACCGATACCGGCCCGCAGAGGAAGCAGAATCAAGATTTCGAATTTAACGGAATCACATCACCAACCAATAGAAAAGGAGAATATTATGGCAAAGATCAATTTTGGCGGCGTCTGGGAAGATGTCGTGACCTCGGAAGAATTTCCTCTGAGCAAGGCTCAGGAAGTCCTCAAGAACGAGACGGTGGCCGTCCTGGGCTACGGCGTCCAGGGGCCGGGACAGGCGCTGAATATGAAGGATAACGGGATCAAGGTGATCGTCGGGCAGCGGGAAGGCGGCGCCTCCTGGGAAAAGGCCATCAAGGACGGATTCGTCCCCGGCAAGACCCTTTTCCCCATCGAAGAGGCGGCAAAAAAGGGAACGATCCTCCTGTACCTCCTCTCCGATGCGGGGCAGACGCAGATGTGGCCGACGCTCAAACCCTATCTGACGAAAGGGAAGACCCTCTATTTCTCGCACGGCTTTTCCATCACCTACCGGGAGCAGACCGGCGTGGTTCCGCCTGCGGACGTCGATGTCATCCTCGTGGCCCCGAAGGGATCGGGTCTTTCTCTGCGAAACAACTTCCTCGACGGCAGCGGCCTGAACTCGAGCTTTGCCGTCTTTCAGGACGCTACGGGGAAGGCAAAGGACAAGACCCTGGCCCTGGGCGTCGGCATCGGCTCGGGCTACCTCTTCCCGACCACCTTCGAAAAGGAAGTGTACAGCGACCTCACCGGTGAGCGGGGCGTCCTGATGGGCTGCCTGGCCGGCGTCATGGAGGCGCAGTACAACGTGCTGAGGAAAAACGGCCACAGCCCCAGCGAGGCCTTCAACGAAACGGTCGAGGAACTGACCCAGAGCCTCATCCGCCTCGTCGCCGAAAAGGGGATGGACTGGATGTACGCCAACTGTAGCACCACCGCCCAACGCGGGGCCCTGGACTGGAAGGGTCCCTTCCGCGAAGCCGTCGCCCCGGTCTTTGAAAAACTCTACGAGAGCGTTCGCTCCGGCGAGGAGACGCGGGTCGTGCTGTCGGTGAACAACGCCCCCGACTATCGGGAAAAACTCGACGCCGAACTGGAGGCCATGAACCGGATGGAGCTCTGGCAGGCCGGCGCCGCCGTCCGCGCCCTGCGGCCGGAAAACCGCAAAAAGAAGTAAGCCTGCTCCACCATTTTTAATGACCGTTTCTCATTCCCGGCGCTTTTCCCCTTTCAGGAAGGGCGCCGGGGGTGAGACTCCTCTCGCTTCATTCCGCCTAGGGAAGCAGGAACCCACCGAAAAGGAATGCGGCCCTTCTGCCGGAACTCCGGCCTTTTGAGGGTCCTCGGGCTATTTTCTTTCCCGGCGCAGGGTCTGGACCTTCCAGATCTTGTCGGCATATTCGCGGATCGAGCGGTCGGAAGAGAAAAAGCCCATCCGGGCCACGTTGAGAATCGACATGGCCGTCCAGCGATCCTCATCTGCATACGCCTCGTTTACGGCTTCCTGGGCGGTCAGGTAGGACCGGTAATCGGCCAGGACCAGGTACTCGTCGCGGTTAAGGAGTGAATCGACGAGGGGCTTGAAGAGTCCGGGATCGCCGGGGGAGAAAAAACCGGAACCGATCAGGTCGACGGCCCCTTTGAGTTCCCGGTCATCTTCGTAGTAGGTTCTCGGATCGTAGCCGCGTTCCTTTTGGGAAAAAACCTCCCGGGCCGTAAGGCCGAAGTGAAAGAAGTTCTCCGCCCCCACCTGTTCCCGGATCTCCACGTTGGCGCCGTCCAGGGTCCCGATCGTGAGCGCGCCGTTCAGGGAAAATTTCATGTTCCCCGTCCCCGAGGCCTCCTTGCCGGCCAGGGAGATCTGCTCCGAGAGGTCGGCGGCCGGGTAGATCCGTTGGCCGTTCTGGACGTTGAAATCGGGGAAGAAGGCCACCTTCAGCCGGTCGGCAACGGCCGGGTCGCGGTTCACCACCTCGGCGACGGCGTGGATGAGCTTGATGATCAGCTTGGCCATCCGGTAGCCCGGGGCGGCCTTGCCGCCGAAAATCACCGTCCGGGGCGGCACGTCGAGAGCCGGGTTTTCCCGGAGCCGCTGGTAGAGCGTGACGACGTGGAGGAGATTCAGATGCTGGCGCTTGTACTCGTGGATCCTTTTCACCTGGATGTCGAAGAGGCTGTCGGGAAGCACGGCCACGCCGGTCCGCTCCTCGACGAGGCGGGCAAGCCGTTCCTTGTTGGCCCGTTTCACCGCCCGCCAGCGTTCCCGAAAGCCGGCGTCGGCGGCCAGGGGCGAGAGCTTCCCGATTTGCGACTCGAGATAGCAGACCCATTCATCGCCGATCGCGCCGGTGATGAGCGCCGCAAGGTCGGGATTGGCGAGCGCCACCCAGCGACGGGGGGTCACCCCGTTGGTGATGTTGTGGAATTTTTCCGGCGTGACCGCATGGAAATCCCGCAGCACCGTCTCTTTCAATAGTTCCGTATGGAGGGCGGCCACGCCGTTGACGGCATGGCTCCCCAGGGTCGCCAAGTGGGCCATCCGCACCGCCTTGGCGCCCGTTTCGTCGATGAGCGACAGCCTCCGGAGCCGCTCGTTATCGACGACCCCTTGGCTCCTCAGCCCGTCGAGGAACCGCCGGTTGATCTCGAAGATGATCTCCAGGTGGCGCGGCAGGAGCTCCCGGAAAAGCGGCAGGGGCCAGGTTTCGAGCGCCTCGGCAAGGAGGGTGTGGTTGGTGTAGGAAAAGAGCTGACCGGCGATGGACCAGGCCTCGTCCCAGTCGACGCGGCGCTCGTCCACCAAAAGCCGCATCAGTTCGGGGACGGCGATGGCGGGGTGGGTGTCGTTGAGCTGGGCGGCAAATCCCTCCGGGAGCGTGGCCAGGGGGTTTCCCTGGAGTTCGTGGATCCGGATCATGTCCCGGAGCGAACAGGAGACGAAGAAATATTGCTGCGCCAGGCGGAGCTTTTTTCCGATGGCCGGATCGTCGTTGGGGTAGAGGACCTTGGTGATCGTTTCGGAGGCGATCTTTTCCTGGACGGCGCCGTAATAGTCGCCCTCGTTGAAGGCCTGGAAATCGAAGGACTCCACCGCCTCCGACTTCCAGAGACGGAGCAGATCGACGACGGGACCTTCGTATCCCGGAATGGGCGTGTCGTAGGCCACCCCTTTGACGGCCTGCCCGGGAAGCCAGCGAACCCGCTGCATTCCCGCTTCGTCTGCGTACACTTCCGTTCGGCCCCCGAAGTGAACGTAATAGGCGATCTCGGGACGGTAGATCTCCCAGGGGTTCCCCATGGCCAGCCACTTGTCGGTGATCTCCTTTTGCCAGCCGTCGCGAATCTCCTGGTCGAAGATGCCGAATTCATAGCGGATGCCGTAGCCGATCGCGGGAATCCGGAGCGTGGCCAGAGAATCGAGGAAGCAGGCCGCGAGCCGACCCAAGCCGCCGTTCCCAAGACCCGGCTCCTGCTCATGGTCGAGGAGGGTCGCAAGGTTTAAGCCCAGCCGGGCGACCGCTTCCTCCACCTGCCCGGTGATTCCGAGGTTGAGCAGGGCGTTTCCCAGGTGGGGACCGGGCAGGAATTCGGCGGAGAAGTAGGCGACGATCTTCGGCTGCCGGCTGCGGGTCGTGACCGTCCCGATCCAGTGTTTGAGGAGACGATCGCGCACCGTGTGGGCCAGGGCCGTATACCAGTCGTTGGTCGTCGCATGGGCCGGCGTCCGGCCCTTCACGTATTGCAGATTCTCGACGATCGCCCGGGCGATCGTGACGGGGATCGAACTGGTGCGGATATCCTCGCAGACCCATTCCTCGGACTTCGGCGCCACGGCGGGTGGTTTCTCCTTCATCGGACCGTCCTGTCCCCTCCTTTTCTTTCCCGGCAAATCCGGAAAAGGCCGGATGTTCGCTCAAGATGCCGGGGGTGCGTTTTTGCTGCCGTGGGAATTCTAACAGATTTCCTTTTCATTGGCCACAGGCTTGCGTTGCCGATGACCCTGCCCCACCCCGGGGCCCGGCCTATCGCCGGAGGCCTTCGCAGTCACTCGACCGCTCAGGCGCTGCGGAGGCGGATCAGGCGGATGAGCAGGATCGCGGCAAAGGGCAGCGCGAGGCCGAGAACGACCTGGAGGATGAGCAGGTCGCCGAGCCGGCTGTAGTCGGCCGGGACCAGGAGCGGACCGCCGGCGCCGTCGCGGACCTCGCGGGTCACGATGAAGATCTCGTTCAGATACTTGGTGCCGAGTTGGCTTGCCGACAGGGCGAGATTGGTGAACGACGCCATAACCGCGAAGTAGGTGGCCTTGAGATGGGCGGGCGCGGAGTTGGCGATCCAGGCCAGCATGGGAATCATGGAGATCTGGCCGAGCGGCGACTCGAGCGTCGTATCGACGATCACGATGGCGCGCGCATCCACCACCCCCCCGGTCAGCGCCGCGGTCCAGTGGTGGAGATCGTAATAGAGGCCGACGATCGGCAGGGCCAGCACGAACCCGGCCAGGGTGAGAAAACCGACCACATAGGCGATCGACCGCTCGGCCATGAAGCGGCGGAAGAGAAACATGCCGGCCAGGGTAAGTGCGCTGCCGATGAGCGACAGGACCGAAAGGAACTGCTGATCGAAGCCGAGTTCGTCGATCATCCACCAGGTCACGCCCGCGCCGGCGCCGGGGACGGCCCGGAAGACGAAAATCACGACTGCCGTGCCGATCAGAGTCGCCCGCGCCTCGGGATCGAGGGCGCGGGTCAGTTTGACGATCAGAAAGGTCACGATGGCCAAGGAACCGGCAAAGACGATCTCCTCGCTGTAGGGGAGCCCCCCGAGACCGATCGTCAGCGTGAAGACCACGAACAGGAGGCTGCCGCCCAGGATCCACCAGTTGGGCGCCGGCGAAGTGCCGCGCCGGTCGAGCATCGCCCTTGCCTCGGCGCGGCTGTAGCCCCGGCGGCGCAGGCGGCGGGCGTCCCGCCGCCTGATGAGCGACGCGCTCACCACCCCCAGTACCGATACCAGCGGGATCGCCAGCGCCATGAGGTACACGTTGCGGTAGATGAGCGCCATCTCGGCCGGCGGCAGGTGGTGCACGCCGGTGAAAAGGTAGAGGTTGAGCACCGCGACCAGGACGCTGCCGCCGATGATCGCGACGCGCCCGAGGGTCTGCATCGTCGTGTTCATGAGCTTGCGGGTCGCGGGATCGATGGGCGTGCCCTGGTCGTCCACATGCGGCACCGCCTCGACGGTCATCGCGTCGGCGACCGTGTCCTGGATCACGTAACCGACGGGGGCCAGCAGCGTCGAGAGGATGAACCAGGCTTCGGCCGGCATGATCGCGGCCATGGCCTCGCGGTCGCCGAGCAGCCCGACCATGACCAGCAGGCTCGCCGCGATCAGCCCGGCGCCGAGATAGATCAAGCCGCTCTTCCAGCGCCAGACGAGGTCCACCAGGTGGCCGAGCGGCATCTTCAGCGCCCAGGGGATGCCGGCCCAAAAGCCGAGGGCGGCGAGGAAGGAGGCCGGAAGGCCGAGGTACTCCTTGACGAAGAAGACGCCGACGATGCCCGTCAGCCCCGAAATCCCGGCGGCCATGTAGACCATGAGCGGCGGCAGGTAGGACAGACGCATCTCCCTCCCGAGTTCCAGGATGTTGCGGTCGATCCAGCGGCAGGCGGCAGTGAGCATGGCGATCCTTTATCAATCCTTCCCTGGAGGCGTTCGCCGCCCGTGACGCCCGGGATTCCTCCCGGACCGCGGACGGTTCCTTCGGTGCGATCAGGCGAGGTTACAGGAAATGGGGAGGACGTCAAGGGAAAAAATCGTCCCCTTCAGGATGGAAGGCAGCGGTTTCTAGCCCTTGCGGAGTCGCCGGCAGAGAGAGCGGATGACGGTCTGGGCGATGTCCGCATCTTCGGAAATAAGCTCGAAGAGGTTTTCGTGTTCGATCTTCAGCAGCAGGGAATCTTCCAGGGCCACCGCGCAAGGGGTTTCCCCCCGCGGGTCCAGGGCGCAGAGCTCCCCAAAGGCCTCTCCCGGTCCGCACTCGACGGCGTCCGCGGGATCGGCGCCCTGAAATCCCATCCTGCCCGTTATGACCACGTACATGGCCGAGGCCGGTTCGCCGCCGGAAGGGAGGGCCTGGTTCAGGGCACATTCCACTTCCTCGGCGATCAGGGCGATCTCTGCGACCGAATCCCCCGGCAGGCCGGCAAAGAGGTCCACCTGGCTTAAGGCCATCACCTTTTCTATCGTCAGCATCCTTTTGTCTCCTTATACACGCCCGGCAAGGCGTCTTACTGGCGCAGCCGCTCCTGCGCCCATTGGGCGGTTTCCCGAATCAGGGCCGCCGGACTGAGCAGGGCCTGCGCCACCGGTTCGCCAAAGCCCTTGTCCCCCCGGCAGCCCATGGCATAAAGGGCCAGGGACCGGGGCCAGGGACCGAGCCATCCCGAATCCTTGGCCGCAATGGCCGCAAGCGTGCCCGCCGCATCCAGGGTCGCAAGGGAATAGAGTTTGCCCAAACGCTCCCTGCGATGGGACGGCGTAAGATCCTCCAGGAAGGGATGGACGATCCGCCGGATCTCTTCGGACACGAGCGAATCGAGCATTTCCAAGGCATTGGCCTTCTTCTCCCTCTCCTTGTCGAGATTGCGCTGCACCATGGAGAGGGCATGGGGCGGACAGAGCAGGCCGATCGCAGCGAGCAGGCGCGTCAGGCCGGCCCGATATTCCCGTTCCAGGGCGCTTCTCAGGAGACCCAGGTCCGCTTCTTGAGCCAGGGCGTCCAGGCCGTTCAGCAGCCAGGCGCAAAAGGCCCCTTCCTGATTCACGAGGCCCATAACGAGGGTCCGTTCTTCGTCATGATGGGCCTGGTATCCACGGGCCTGGAGTTTGGAGAGGATCAGCCGGCGGGCACCCGCATCGGGATAGAAAAGATGTTCCAGGAGAAATTCCGTGGCCTTCGCCGTAGGAATCCGGGAAACGGCCCGGAGGATGCCGAGCGCCACCTCGGGAGACTGACCCGGCATGGGGAGGGCCACGGACAGGACCGCCAGCCCCTCGTCGCCCGCGGCGGCAATGGCCCGAATCGCCGCACAGCGGTTTTTCGGATCGATCAGGTGGGGGATCAGGGCAGGCACCAGGCGGGGATTGCCCAGTTTCGCGGCGGCCTCGATGGCGGCCCTCCGGACCGGTTCGGCCGGATCCTGCAAGAGCGGTCGGATGGTGCGATAGAAAGCCCGGACCCCGGTTTCTCCGACGATCGCCACCGCCTCCGCCCGGCGGACGGCATCGTCCGATTGGAGCCGCCTCAGGAGTTCCTCGCCGGCCACCAGGACCCCCTCGATGCCGCAATGGCGCAAAAGGCCGGTCATGGCCGCCCGGCAGACGGCGGGAGCAGCGCTTTCCAGGAGATCTTGACCCAGGGCGGCCGCCCCGGTCGTGTCCAGGGCGCAATAGGCC
This sequence comes from Deltaproteobacteria bacterium, assembly GCA_021817825.1. Classification (GTDB taxonomy): domain Bacteria; phylum Desulfobacterota; class Syntrophia; order Syntrophales; family UBA5619; genus JAKAFS01. The sequence goes on from JAKAFS010000009.1 coordinate 36,717, forward strand.
AGCACGGCCTTGGCCCGCATCTCCTCCGGAAGGGCCGTATCCTGGACGAGGAGCCGGACCTTTTCCCGGGCGCCGGCCGGGATCAGCCGCTCGATCCCCTCTAGGGCGCAGTTCCGGACCGCCGGCGAGGCATGGGTCAGAAACTCGGGGAGCCTTTGCCCCAAAAGATCGGGGGCGCTTTTCTCCAGCATCTTCAAGGAGTAGATGACCTCGCTGGGATGACGGCTTTCCAGCCAGCCCATGAGGATCCCGTTCCCCGACCGGTCGCCGAGAGTCCTGTCCGGTTCGAAGCGCCGGGCCTGGAGCGCATCCATCAGCGACTGGAGATACTGCCCCTTGACCAGGAAGGTCAACAGGACCTGCACCGCCAGGATGACGCTGATGATCCAGGCGATATTGACCGCGTCGATTTCGAAGAAAAAACGGCTCAGCAGCAGCGACCCGCCGCCGATGAGGGCAGCGGTGGATTCCGCCCGGGTCAAGACCGAGGATTGGACGGCAAAGCGCTTGGAGAGCGGCAGGGGTTGATAGAGGACCTGAAAGGCCGGATCATGGATCGCGTTGCGCAGCACGTAATCGTACATCTTGATGCCGATGGCCAGGATGAACACCGTCAGCCCCACCCGGGGGACGAAGAGCTGGCTTCCGGACAGACAGAGACAGCCCAGCAGCACACCCACGGGGAGCAGGAACAGGGCCTTGAGAATGCCGATCCGGCTCAGGACGCGGCCGGTCAAAAAGGTTTCGATGAGCATATTGATCGCGCTTCCAACGGCGAAAAAGACGCCCAGAAAGGCGGTCATCGCATCGGCGGAATCGACGTAATGGCTCTCCAACTGGTTGCTGAAAGCCGTATCCATCAGGTAAAAGGTCATGAGCGAAAAGCCCCAGAGCAAATGGAGCAGCAGCGGGTAGCGTACGCGAAGAAGGGTCAAAAGCGGCAAGGCGGCCGGTTCCGGCTCCCGCGAAACCGCACCGGGCGCGGCATTTTGGGCAGAGTCGGCGCGGCTCAAAAGCACCGTGAAGGCGGTCATCAGAAAAAGGCCCAGCGCGGCGACGAGAAGCAGGTGAACCGAGCCGATCAGCCCCACCAGCAAGGGCGTCACAAAGCCGGCGACGATGTCGGCCGCAAATTCGCCGGCCCCGATCAGCCCGAAGAGCCGTTTGGCCTGACGGGTGTCGAAGATCTGTCCGAAAAGGCCCCAGAGGGCCATGTAGGTCAGGGTGGTGTAGGCGACGGTCCAGACCGCCAAAAAGGCGGAGGGCCACTTGTCGTCCCCCAGGACCAGCCAGAACCAGGCCGCGACGATCGTCGCCAGGAGCGCGCCGAGGGTGCCGATCACCAGCTTGACGAGCGAAACCCTGTTCTGAAGGCGGGAAAAGACCGTTCCGACCAGAAGTACGGTCAGGGCGCCGCCGATGTAAGTGAAAGGAAGGTCCGAAGCGGCAAAGTTGGCCAGAAAGAGGGCATGGGCGGTGGAAAAGAGATAGATGCTGGAGACGCCGTGGAAGAAGGTCGCCCCCAGAGCCAGGACGGCCATTCTCCCCTCGCCGGGCATGATCTCCAGAAAGTGAAGAAGCCGGCTGATCCGGTCGCTTTGGGGGCTGGGGCTGTCCTCCGTCATTTCCTATCCGTTTTCTGCGCACAGCGCTGCCTGTAAAGGCTTACTAGGCCGGCAAAGCGCTGCCCCGGCGATACCTCTCGTCGAGCATCTCCTCGATGCTCGCCATCACGGTCCGCGTCACCCCCTCGAACTGCTCCCGGTAACGCTCCTGGGCCTCCCGGGAAAAGAGGCGGAAGGGCTCGTCGATCCGAAAATCCTTGAGCCGATCGTTCACCGACAAGGGCTCGCCGATCCGGTAGGTGATCCGGCCGCTCCTGGCAAAGGGCAGGCTCCCCGTGTACACCGCTTCGGAGTTGTTGCAGGCCACGGGAACGATCCTTTTTCCCGTATGGAGGGCGAGCTGGGCAAGGCCGGTCCGCCCTTCGGCCAGCGTCAGGGAGCGGGTTCCCTCGGGAAAGATGATGAGGTTCAGGTTCTTTTCGAAAAGGGCCGTCCGGCTCAGTTCCGCCACCTTGCCCATGGCCGCGTCGTAGTGGCCCCGGATGAACTCGGCAAAATGGTCGCCCAGCGCCTGGAGCGCCTCGATCGCGGCCCGCTCCTGGGGTCCCGCCTCGGCGATCCGGCCGTCGATCCGGTCCTTGACGATCCGGTAGAGGCTCCTGTCCATCCGCTGATGGAACTTCTTCCGGTAAAATTCCTCGATGAAATAACCCATGGACGGCACGGGGATCATGTTGCACAGATCCAGCCCCTTGGCCAGAAAGGCGTTCTTGTAGTACTTGGCTTTCACCCAGACGGTTGTAAAGGGATACTCTTTCAGCTTCAGCATCTTGTACTGAAATGGCCAGTAGTTGAAGCGGTCCGTGTGATTCATGGCGAAGATCACGTTCTCCCCTTTGGGGATCCGTTCGCGATTTTCGATCTCGATCTCCACCTTGGCGAAGATGTGGTAGTTGGGGAAGAGCAGGACATTGCCCACAAAATACTGTCCAAAGGGCCGGGACACCAGTCTGATCTTCTTGAGATAGTCGATATCGATCATCGTTTCTCCTGACTACTCCTCTCCCAGGAGGATCCGCCGGACCCGCGCCAGCTCTTCGGGGGTATCCACTTCGACCGAATCGTGGGGCGTGATCACGACCCGGATGCGGTAGCCCTGTTCGAGCGCCCGAAGCTGTTCGAGAGCCTCCAGACGCTCCAGGACCCCCTCCGGCAGGGTCGTAAAGGTGCGCAAAAAGGAGCGGCGGTAGGCATAGATCCCGTGGTGCTTGTAATAGTCGGCCGCAAGGCCCCGATCGCGGACAAAGGGGATCGTGGCGCGGGAGAAATAGAGGGCGTCGTTCCGCGCGTCGAAGACGACCTTCACGGCGTTGGGATGGGTGATCTCTTCGTCGCGGACGATCCGGTAGATCAACGTGGACATGGGAATCGACGGATCGTCGCTCAGGGGGCCGACGACTTCGTCCACCTGGACGGGTTCGAAGAGCGGCTGATCGCCCTGGATGTTCACGACGATCGCGTCGTCCGCAAGCCCCAGCGCCTCCACCGCCTCGGCGATCCGGTCCGTCCCGGACCGGTGGCGGGAGGCCGTCATGACCGCCCGGCCGCCGAAGGCCGAAACGGCCTGGAAGATCCGCTGGTCGTCAGTCGCTACGGCGGCAAAAGTGACGCACCGGGCCTGAAGGACCCGTTCGTAGACATGCTGGATCATGGGTTTTCCGCAGAGGTCGGCTAGAGGCTTCCCGGGGAAGCGGCTCGATTCGTAGCGGGACGGGATGATGCAGACGACCTGAGCGGCCACGGGACACTCCTTATAAATAGGGATCGGCGGTCAAAAGATGGCTTTTCACGTAATCGCCGACCGACGTTTCCAAAGCGCCGAAGGCGAGCGGACAGCCGGCAGCCGCGAGCTTGTCCATCTGCGCCTCGGTAAAATACTGGTACTGCCCCCGGATCGCCTCGGGCATCTCGATATACTCGATCTTCGGGGGCAGATCCAGGGCGGCGAAGACCGCCCCGATCAGATCGTTCCAGGTCCGGGCCCGGCCCGTCCCGAGATTGAAGATCCCGTTCGCCTCGGGATGCTGGAGCAGCCACCAGAGGACCTCCACGCAGTCCTTCACGTAGACGAAGTCGCGCATCTGGCCGCCGTCGCCGTATTCGGGGCGGTAGGACTTGAACAGCCGGACCTTGCCCGTCTCGCGGATCTGGTGAAAGGCCTTGAAGATCACGCTGGTCATGTCGCCCTTGTGGTATTCGTTGGGGCCGAAGACGTTGAAGAACTTCAGTCCCGCCACGCGGTCCTGCTTGCGGTTCCGGAGGAGCCAGAGGTCGAAAAGGTGCTTGGAATAGCCGTACATGTTGATCGGCTTCAGGCTCCGGAGCGCCGTGTCGGCATCGGAAAACCCCTGGACGCCGTCGCCGTAGGTCGCCGCGGAACTGGCGTAGAGGAAGCGGACCCCCTTTTCCAGCGCCCAGTCGGCAAGCCTACAGGTATAGTGGAAGTTGTTCTCCATCAGGTAGCCGGCGTCCCGTTCCGTCGTCGAGGAGCAGGCCCCCATGTGGACGATGGCGTCGATGCGGAAGGGAATCCGGCCTGATTCGATCAGGGCCAGGAAGGCCGCCTTGTCCAGATAGTCGGCATACCGACGCTTGACGAGGTTCTTCCATTTGTCGGTCGTCCCCAGTTCGTCGACGATGACGACATCCTCGATCCCCTCGTCGTTGAGCTTGGCCGCAAAGGCGCTCCCGATGAATCCGGCACCGCCGGTGACAACGATCATCCTTCCACCCCTTGCTCTCTCCCCCCGTTGAGGTTGCCCATCCTCTTCTCCCACGCTCATGATTGCTCCCTATCCGCGTCCCGGCTCGGGAAGCGGATTCCCCGGCGCTCAAGATCTTTTTTCGACCCTGCGCCTCCTCGCTGCGCTGCCGGGAAAGAACTCGCGCTTCGCGCTCAGACAACTTTCCCGGCGGCCGCTACGCTGCGGAGGCAGGGTGCCCGAAAAAATATCTGATTCGCGCCTTCCGGAATTCCGTCTTCCCTCGCCTCGCCCTGCAATTCTTTAAAGGTGCAGGGCCGAGGGTTTTCGCGAGGGACGCATTGGAGATTTTCGCTTCGAAAATATCCAGCGGCCATTGCGAAGAGCCCGAAGCCCGGAACGAGAAACGTACTCTCTGAAGCTACAGACAGCCATCCCCATACGGGAATGGCTGCCATTCCTACCTATGAAGCCAGCGGACCCTTTTACAGAACTGCGGCGGCCTTCTCGATCCCCTTCTTGATCGCCTTGAGCTGGGCGGCGGTCATCTTCACATTCACCCCCATGACGAGCGTCCGGCCGAGGAGATCCTCCGCCTTGGGGATCGACTTGCGGCTGTAGGTCACCTTCCGGTTCCTAGGATCGGTGAAGGGGCTCTTCGTCTGGGCCGTCGACTTGGCCAGGAAATGCTCCCAGTTGGGGACATAGTGCCAGAAGTTTTCTTTGAAGATGGTCGTCCCGATCCCCCCATCCGCCAGGGCCTTCTGGAAGGCCTTCGCCTTTTTCTCCGTCGGGAGGTTGAAGGCCAGATGGGTCGCCGAATCGCCCGCAGGATCGGGCACGGCCCTAAACTTCAGCCCCGGGATCGGGGCGAGGAAGGCCTCGATGGCGGCCTTGTTCTTCCGCTGGGCCGCCAGGACCCGGTTGAGCTTCTTGAGCTGGGCGATGCCGATCCCGCCCTGGATCTCGTTCATCCGGTAGTTGATGCCGAGGATCGTTCGGCCGTCGAAGGCCCGGTGGACCGTGGAGAGATGATCGTGGCCGTGGTCGTGGTACCATTCGGCCCGGTGGTAGAGATTGAGGTCGTCGGTCAGGATCATGCCGCCTTCGCCGGTGGTGATCGTCTTGTAGTGGTCGAAGCTGAAGATCCCCATCTGGCCGAAGGTGCCGGTATACTTGCCCTTGATGCTCGCCCCGCAGGCCTGGGCGTTGTCTTCCAGGACCAGGAGCTTGTGTTTCTTGGCCACCTTCATGATCTTGTCCATCCGGGCCGGCGCGCCGCACATGTGGACCGGGATGATCGCCTTGGTCCGCGGCGTGATCTTGTTCTCGATGTCGTCGGGATCGAGGTTGAGCGTATCGTCGATGTCGGCCATGACCGGCATGGCGCCCACCTCCAGGACCGCCTCGTAGGTGGCCATGAAGGTGAAGGCCGGACAGATCACCTCGTCGCCGGGGCCCACGTCGAGGGCCGTAAGGGCGATGACGAGGGCCGCCGAGCCCGAGGTCACGCCGAGGGCGTATTTGGACCCGAAATATCTGGTGAAGGCCTTCTCGAAGTCCCGGACCTTCCAGATCCCCTGCCGTTCCTTATCGAGGGAGTAACGGGCAAAGATCCCCGTCTTGAAGAGCACCTCGATCTCCTTCAGTTCTTCCTTACCGATCAGTTCCGCACCGGCCATAGCCTTAAACCTCCTTTGTCAGTCGGACCTTGCGCAGGCCCGTCCATTGAATTTATGAGTACGCCTCCTGATAGAGCTCGACCATCTCCTCCTCGCTCATCCGGCAGGGGTTGTTGGCCAGGGGCCGGGCCACCGTCATGGCCACCTTCGCCAGCTCCGGGAAGTCCTCTTCCGGAACCTCCAATTCTTCGAGGGTCGTCATGACGCCGCAATCCTCGATCAACGACTCCACCGCCTCGATGGCCAGAACGGCCGCTTCCCGGACCGGCAGGTCATCGACGATCTCGCCCATCACCTCGGCGATATCGACGAACTTCTCCAGATTGCCCGGCAGGTTGAAGTTCATCACCGGCAAAAGCATGATCGTGTTGGCCAGACCGTGGGAGATCCCGTACTTCCCGCCCAGGGGGTAGGAGAGGGAGTGGACCGCCGTCACGCCGGCGTTCGCGAGCCCCAGGCCCGCATAGAGGCTCCCGAGGAGCATCGCCTCGCGGGCCTCGATGTTCGTCCCGTCGTGAACCGCGGTCCGCAAATTTTCGGAAATGAGTCGGATCGCCTCCAGGGACATCATCTCGCTCATCGGCGAGGCGTTGACCGAGGTGTAGGATTCGATGGCGTGACAGAGGGCGTCGATCCCCGTGGCCGCCGTGGGGTGGGGCGGCAGGGAGAGGGTCAGTTCCGGATCGAGGAGGGCCACTTCCGGATAGAGGTAGGGGCTGTTCATTCCCTCCTTCTTCTTGAGCTTCTTCCTGATGAAGACGGCCGTGAAGGTCACCTCGCTCCCGGTGCCTGCCGTGGTCGGGATCATGATCTTGGGAAGTCCCGGACCGGGGACCTTGTTCAGCCCCAGGTAATCCTCGGCCTTCCCTTTATTCGCTGCCAGGACCGCGATCGCCTTGCCCAGGTCCATGGCGCTGCCGCCGCCGATGCCGACGACGCCGTCGCATTTCTTCGTCAGGGCGAGTTTCGCCCCCTCGTCGGCCAGTTCCAGCCGCGGTTCCGGTTCGGTCTTGTCGAAAATGACGCACTTGCTTCCCAAAAGGTCGGTCACCTTCTCCCTAAATCCCGTCTCCGCCAGACTCCGATCGAGAACGATCAGGGGCCGGGAGATTTTTTCTTCCGAAAGAACCGTCGGCAGGGAAGCAAAGGTTCCCCTTCCGAAGACGATCCGCTTGGCACCGGTAAAGGAAAATGTTTTCATGGCGTTCGCTCCATTGTTTGGTTATTGGTATTTTTCGTGTTCATACGGGGCTGACTCAGGAATGTCAAGCATTTTCAGCCAGAAGGGCTATCGTTTCTCGCCCGGACCCTCAGTCCCGCGCACCTTGTGATCGCCGTACCATTCGATCTGCCGGCAGATCCCGCGGAGGATCTTCACCTCCCGGGCCTGGAGGGTCGTCCGGGCCAGGAGGCGGCGGATGTGCATCATCCAGTAGTCGGGGTTCTCGGGGTTGAGAAAGCCGATGGCCTGGAGGGTCTCCTTGAGGGTCTGGTACATCAGCTCCAGTTCCCGGGTGCCGGCCAGTTTCCCGGCCACGGGGGTTCCCTTGTCCATCCGGGCGACGAAGAGTTCGTAGCAGAGGACCATTACCGCATGGGAGAGATTCAGGGACTTGAACCCCGAGGTGGGGATCGCCACGATCGTCTGGCAGAAGCGCAGGTCGTCGTTGGAAAGCCCGCGGTCCTCGGGGCCGAAGAGAAGGGCGATCTCGTTTTTCTGAGAGAGGCCGACCAACTGTTCGGCCATCTGCCGCGGCGCGACCACCGGTCCCCGGCCCGAGCCGACCCGGGCCGTGGTGCCGACGACCCAGGTAAAGTCCGCCAGCGCTTCGGCGAGGGTATCGAAATGGCGGATCCCGGCCACGATTTCCTTGGATTCGTGGGTGGCCATCTGGCGGACCGCCTCGTCGTCGAGGTCGCGATTTCCCACGACGATCAGTTTACCGATCCCCATATTGTTGGCGCAGCGGGCCGCCGAGCCGACGTTGCCGGGAAATTTCGGACCCTTTAAAACAATCGTGACATTGTCGAGCTTGACGTTCATCTGTGAGCTTTCCTACTTTTCCTTCGGACTGGGGTCCAGGACCGCCCGGACGTAGCCGCGGCCGGAAGTGCCAAAGGGCTCCAGCAACGTCCGGGCAAGCAGGGTCAGCCGGTCTGCCGCGTTTTGCCCCCGTTCCTGAACGACCCGCTCCACGATTTGCTCCCGCTCCGGCGACGACCCGAGCTCGAAGGCGGGATCGGAAACGAATTTTTGCGGCATGGCCTCTTCCAGGAGGCGGTCGGTCTCGTCGGCTTTGGCATGGGCCCCTTTGGCCACCACCTCCCGGGGGGCCCGGTCGGAGTAGGGCAGCCCCTCCGGCGCATTCGCCAGGGCGGCCAGAATGGGATGCCCCGTCTCGCCTTGACCGTAGGCCCGCTGTAGGACGACATGCACGAACTTCTCCAGGGCCGTGTGGCGGTTGGAGACCAGTTGGACCGCGTCGTTCTTGGGGCCCTGGACCCCCACCATGTCGATCGTGTTGATCCAGAGGGCGTAGACCGTGCTCACGCCGGGCAGGACCGTGGCGTGGTAGGGCTGGGCCAGATCGGCCAGGTAATGGAGCCCCAGGCCTGTAAAGCGCCATCCCCAGTAGGGGTGTCCCGTGGCAAAGGCGAAACGGGCCAGACTCTTGTAGAGATGGATCCGGTACTCGGGGAGGGTCTTCTTCAGGAAGCCGGCGAGCAGATTGACGATCGGAGCTTCATGGTAGAACCCCATGTGAAAGGGGGCCTGGCTGCCGTACTCCAGGTTCGGGTTGCCGAAGGGCTGGGGACCGAAGCCATAGGTCTTGCCGAACTCCGTCTGATTGTCCGTAAAGAGGCCGATGTCCAGTCCCAGGAGGTCGGGCTCGTCGCTGGCCGAAACCGCGATTGCCAGGGGCCGCAGCCGCTCGCCCGGGGCGACGGCGAAAAAGGCGGTCTTGGCCCAATCGGCGGTATCGGCAAGAAAGCTGATCTCGGCGGGGCGCAGGGTCCGGCCGCCTGGGGCGGTCGACCCGGGCGGCTGCTGGAGGTAGAGGGCAAAGGCGGCCCGGGGGTTGATCCGGATCGCCCGGCAGAACCGCGCCCTGAGCGTGGCCGGATCCCCGCCGGCCTTGAAGGTAAGCGACTCCGGCAGGGGCGGGTACCAGGTCAGGTGACCCTTGGCCCAGGTCTCCTCGGCGGCGAGCAGCACGGCCAATTTTTCCCCCTCGGCGGCCAGGAACGCCTCGATCGGTTCCACCGCCACCGGCGCGGCGCCGGTCACCTCGGGCAGGGCGTTCAGGACGGGGTAGGTGACGAGCGGATGTTCGCTCCAGGCCAAGAGCCCGGCGGGCGAAAGGAGGCTCGCCAGGACGGCCAGCAGCGTGATAGTCCCTTTTCCGGTTTTCAGAATCCGATGCATTGAGTTCCTCCTTGCGACAGCCAAATGGCGCCGGTCGTTTTCCGGCAATGGTGAGAAATCCGATGAATCCCCGGGGAAACCCCTAGCGCAGTTTTTTTTCCCGATCAAGCCTTAAGTTCGCTTTTCCTAAAAATTCTCTTGCTTTTGAAGTGCCCAAACGCATAAATATCCGCCTGTTCCTTGCCGGTGTCGGACTCGACGCGGCGTCCCGGCCATTTCTTTTCTGGAGGTGAAACGATGATGAAGCGTCTGCTCGGCCTTTTGCTGGTTTGCCTGCTCTTTCTTTCCTCCTGCGCTCCCCAGTCCCCCCAGGGGGGAAAGTCTCCGAATTCGGGCCTCGGACTTGCCGCTCTGGGGCTCGTCAACCTGATTCTGTCGCCGATCCAGATCGCGGCCGGGGTTCTCCAGGGGATTGCGTCGGTCCCCTTCTATCTGAACATGAACCCGGAACAGATCAACGCGGGCCTCATCGCGGCCAATGCCAAGGTCACCCTCGACGACACCTACGAGTCGGCCTACGGCAAAAGGATCTCGGCGGTGCCGCAGACCGGCGATACGGGAGAGGTCTTCCGGCGGATGAAGCACGCCTCGGAATACTTCCAGAAGGTGCTGACCCGTTACGGCGTCAAAGATGCGGGGCATTACTTCCTGACGAGCATCGACACGGCGAACAACCAGGGATACACCCTCTTTGCCGTCATCTATCGCCCCTCCGACTCGGTCACCGTGATCGACAAGTACGACGGAAAGACGGTGCGGACGTTCACGCGCGAGGACCGTCTCTATTATGAACCCTTTGCCAGGGATGCCCAGGGGCGCCCTTTGGATACGGTGATCGACTGGGCGGGATTGGCCCGCGACTTCTACGCCACCCAAAAGGCACAGGCCGTTCTGATCACCATGGCGGCCAACGCGGTGGTGAACGAAAAGAGGAGTCTCGACTACTGGGATATCGAGAACCGCTGGATCGCCGGGGAATTCGAGGCGATCGTCGAGCAGCGGATGAACAGCGTCAAGAACAAGATGAAACTCTGAGCGGGATCGGCGGTTATCGCATCGACCGGACGGCCTTGACGCAGGCGACGCAGATGTTGTCGGCCTGGTAATGGTCGCCGGCGACGGAGATCCCGCTCTTTTCCTCGCCGACGTAAACCTGTAGGGGACCTTCCTGGCTCTCGTCGCCGCTCCAGAGATACCAGCAATAGGGACGGGCATCGAAAAGAGGCGCCAGCTGGCTCTTCCTGCCGCCTTCAAGAGGCCGGCCGGGCGTCGCTTCCACCAGGGAGGAGATCTCCGGCAAGGTCGGCATCCGCCAGTCGTTCTGTCCCGCGAATCGGTCCCGGTTGAGCCGGTCCACATAGGCGTCGGCCTTGGCGAGGGAATCCGCCGATTCGTAAGAGAAGTGCCACATGAGGCCCGTCTTTACATCCATGACGGTGCCGTTTTCGTTGTTCACGTATTGGTTGTCGATGCTGCCCGGGAAGGTCTGCTTCCAGGCCTCGAAGGCCTCCTTGTAGCTGCGAAACCGGACGGGCTCGCTGCGCAGCTTCCCCCACAGCTTCCCCCGGTCCGTTCCGACCTGCACTTTGCCGGCAAAGACCACCTGGTAGGTCCCGTCGAGCTGGTATCCCATGTCGAGGATCTGGAAGCCCGGCAGGATGACGGCCTTGGCCCGGCTCTCCACCCAATCCCGCTTGAGGGTGAAGTTTTCGATCTCCGTGACGGCGGTCACCTCGGTCCCTGCCCGTTCGATGGCCTGGAGCTTGGCGTTCATGACCGCCACCGCATAGGCCGACTCCCGGGCCGTTTTGGGACCCTCGTAAATCCCTTTGATGAGAACATCCAGGGTCTCCGCCGGGCAGGCGAAGGGGGCAGATAGGAAAAGCAGGGTCGAAACGCAGATCGCCAGGCGCTTTTTTTTCGTCATAGGACGTGATCCTCCCGAAAGAATTCGCATCTCCCGATATTTCTCCTTAGGCGCTCCGGTAAAAGCCGCAGGAAGCGTGGAGGAGAAAGGCCGCCTTGCCCGTCAACGGACCGAAATTCATCAGGGCTTCACCCAGCGGGCGGCGACAAAGGCCCCCGTTTCCTGCCCCTGTCCCGCTTTCTCGATCCGGTCGATCGCGGCGGGGTCCGCCTCCTTGCCGAAATGGACCGCCGTCCGGACGCCGCCGGCCAGAGGCGCCGCCTCCAAAAGCTGCCGGGGCGAACGAAACCAGACCTGGCTGAAAATCGATGACCGGTCGTGCCGCGCCTTTTCCAGACGCCGGACCGCCCAGGGGCTCAGGCTGTTGAGGGTGGCCACGACGACAATCCCCCCCGCTTTGGTCACCCGGAACAGTTCGGCCACGGCCCGCTTCTCATCGGCGATGAACTCCAGGGCCGCCACGGAAACGGTCTTGTCGAAAAAGCCGTCCACAAAAGGCAGCGCTTGCATGTCGGCGACGACCGCCGGGAAGGCCGTCTGCTCCGCGGCCCGGCGGAGCATGGGAAAGGCGATGTCGACCCCCGTCACTCGCGCCCCTGCGGCCAGAAAGGCCCGGGTGAAGATCCCCGTCCCGCTCCCGGCATCGAGGAGCCGATCGCCCGCCGCCGGCTGAAGCATATCCAGGACCAGAGCGCGCTCATAGCTCAGGACGGCCTTCCCCACCGGCGTGGCGAACCAGCGGTCGTACCGTTCCGGCCAGTCGTCGAACCGCTGCCTTCGGGACATTTTCCCTCCGCCATTTCCCAGCGCTGCGCCGGGATCTTTGGCCCCATGCCCCTTTCGGGCAATAGGGGCACTGAACGCCTGTGCCCGCTTGTATACCGATTCGCCGGACCGATGCAACGATAAAATGCGCCCTGCAATCGCCGGAAACGGGCGAACGGCTTCCTTTGAAAGGCCCGGCGCTTAAGAAGGGCAAGGAATGTATTGACAGAAGGACGGCTCTTCTGTCACAAGGCTGCCATGGAAGATTCTTTGCGCCAAAACCTCTCCCTGGGAGCGGCGGAAATCGGCCTTACGCTCGATCCCGCGGCCCTGGACCTCTTTTCCGCTTACCAACGGGAGCTCCTGCTCTGGAACCAGAGGATCAATCTCGTTTCGGATAAGTCCTCCCGGGAGATCGTGATCCGCCATTTTCTCGATTCCCTGACGGTGGTTCCCTGGATTGCCCGTCCGGAAGGCATGGCCATCGATCTGGGAAGCGGCGCCGGTTTTCCGGGCATTCCCCTGCAAATCGCCCTGCCGCAGCTCCAGATGACGCTGGTGGAATCCTCCCGGAAGAAGTCTTCATTTTTACAGCACATTGTCCGGACCCTCGGCCTTTCGCAGATCACGGTGATCCGGGAACGGGTCGAAGCCCTGATCGGGGAAAAGAGCTGCGCCGGCTCCTTCGATACGGTGGTCTCCCGAGCCGCCTTCAAACTCCCGGAACTCATCCGGACCGCCGCCTTTTTCCTCAAACCGGGCGGCCTGCTCATCGCCATGAAAGGCCCCGACCCGCAGGAGGAGATGGCAGAGGCCGGGGCGATCCTCGACGGGGTCGGTATGGCCCATGCGGCCAGCCATGACATCCCCTCACCATTGGAAAAAATAGCAAGAAAAATAGTCATTTATCAACGTGTTCCCCGTTGAGCACGACGCGACAAAAAACTTTTAAAATAAGATTTTTTGTGTTACCGTCAGCGCCACTTGGAAAATCACCGGGATGCTGGGATCGTTATGTTAAATGATGCGTAAAATCATATGCATGGCAAACCAAAAGGGCGGGGTGGGCAAGACCACCACGGCGATTAACCTCGCAGCGTCTCTGGCGGCGGCGGAAAAGAGCACCCTGCTGATCGACTGCGATCCTCAGGGAAATGCCACCAGCGGCATGGGGCTCTCGGAAGAGGTGATCGGGAAAAAGAACCTGTACCACAGCCTGATCGACCAACTTCCTCTCAAGGACGCCGTGGTCAAAACCCAGATTTCCCATCTGGACCTGCTGCCGGCAAATCAGGACTTGGTCGGCATCGAGGTGGAATTCATCTCCCTGGACGATCGGGAAAAAAGACTCCGGAATTTATTGAGGAATCTGGAGAAGGACTATGAATATATCCTCATCGATTGTCCGCCTTCTCTGGGATTTCTCACGGTCAACGCCCTGGTCGCTTCGGACTATCTGATCGTGCCTTTGCAGTGCGAGTATTTCGCCATGGAGGGGCTGGGGCATCTGCTCCAGACGATGGGCAAGATCAAGGCCCGCTGGAACCCGACGCTGACCCTGGGGGGAATTCTCCTGACCATGTACGACAACCGGAATCTGTTGTCGCGGCGGGTCAGCGAGGACGTGCGCAGCCATTTCGGGAACCGGGTCTTTCAGACCGTGATCCCCAGGAACGTGAGACTGTCGGAAAGCCCGAGCCACGGGCTGCCGATCATTCTCTACGATATCAAATCGCGCGGTGCCGTCTCTTACATGGAACTGGCCAAAGAGATCATCACCGACGGGAGACTCTGATGCCGCCAAAGCAGTCGCTGGGCAAAGGGTTGGGGGCGATGTTCCCCGATCTCATGAACAATATCGGCGATCGGCCCGCCTTCATCCTCTGCGGGATCGAAGAGCTGACCCCGAACCGCTTTCAGCCGCGCCGCGACTTCAACGATGCCGACCAGCGGGAGTTGATCGCCTCGGTGAAAAAAAGCGGCATCATCCAGCCGATCATCGTCCGCAAATCGGAATCAGGCTATGAGATCATCGCCGGCGAGCGCCGCTGGCGGGCGGCCCAGGCGGCCGGGCTCCACGAGGTTCCCGTCGTCATCCGCGCCGCCGACGACCGGGACCTGGCGGAACTTTCGCTGATCGAAAACATCCAGCGCGAGGCGCTCAACCCCGTCGAAGAAGCCGATGCCTATCAGGTCCTGCTGACCCGCTTTTCCCTCTCCCAGGAGGAGATCGCCCTTAGGGTCGGGAAGGACCGTTCCACCGTCGCCAACACCGTGCGGCTGCTGAAACTGCCCGAGGCGGCCAAGAAGGCGCTGATCGCAAAGGAGATCACGGCCGGACATGCGCGGGCCCTTTTGGCTCTCGAACAACCCGCCGATCAGTTGGGGGCCCTGAAGATCATCCGTCAGAAGGGCCTCAATGTGCGGGAGACGGAACGGCTGATCCAAAACCTGAAAAAGGTCCCGGTCAAAAAGGGAACCCTCAAGAAGGACCCTTACCTGGAGGACCTGGAGCGGGAACTGACTTCCCATCTCATGACGGCAGTGGCGATCCGGGACCGCAAGAAGTCCGGAACCATCGAGATCCGTTACGGCAACGGCAATGAATTGAACCGTCTGATCAGGCTGTTGCTCGAAGGACAATAGGCGCGGCGTTTTTTCGCCTCCAGAGGAAACTCCTGCCAAAGGAGTCGGTTAACCCTTTGAAAATATTGTCCACAGCTGTGGATAAAACTGTGCATAAGGTTGGGTATTTTGGACATCGTCTGGGAAAAGACAGTTAAAATCATTAAAGAAAAAGTAAGCCAGCAGAATTTCGAGACCTGGATACGTCCGATCCGTATCGATGCTCTGGAGGGGGACCATGCCACCCTGGCCGTTCCCAACCGTTTCTTCCGCGACTGGCTGGTCGAGAATTTCCTCTCCCTGATTCGGGAGGCCATGAAATCCGTGGCCGGCGTCAATTATGAAGTGCAATTCCTGGTCGAACAGGAAAACCCGCAGGATCAGGAAAAGGAGGGGAAGCCGGCGCCGGTTGCCGAAAAAGCGGCGCCCCAAAAGAAGGACCGCGCCACGCTCAACTCCACCTTGAACCCGAATTACAACTTCGCCCGATTCGTCGTCGGGGCGAGCAACCAGTTTGCCCATGCCGCCTCGGTGGCCGTCGCCGATCAACCGGCAAAAAACTACAACCCCCTTTTCATCTATGGGGGCGTGGGTTTGGGGAAGACCCACCTGCTCAACGCCATCGGTTTGAAGACCATGTCTCTCTTTCCGGAGATGAACGTGGTCTATGTCTCGGCGGAAGTCTTCATGAACGAACTCATCAACTCCATCCGCTATGACAAGATGCCGAAGTTTAGGGAAAAATTTCGCAATATCGATTGCTTGTTGATCGACGACATCCAGTTTATCGCCGGAAAAGAGCGGACCCAGGAGGAGTTTTTCCACACCTTCAACACCCTCCATGACGCCGGGAAGCAGATCGTCGTCACAAGCGACAAGTTTCCCAAGGATATCCCGAATCTTGAAGGAAGACTGCGGTCCCGTTTCGAATGGGGACTGATTGCCGACATCCAGCCGCCCGAGATCGAAACGAAGATCGCGATCCTGGAAAAAAAGGCCCAGGAAAATCAGATCGATCTACCGAGCAACGTGGCGCTGTATATCGCTTCCCAGGCGGAAACCAATATCAGGGAACTGGAGGGATATCTCGTCCGCATCGCCGCCTATTCCTCTTTGACGGGACGGGAGATCGATCTGGAACTGGTCAAGGCGGTCCTGAAAAAACTGCTCCGCCAGGAGGAAAAAAGGGAACTGACGATCGAAGAGATCACCAAGACCGTCTCGGGCGCTCTCAACATCAAGCTTGTGGATATCAAATCACAGAAAAAAAACAAGAATCTCGTGCAGGCCCGGCAGATTGCCATGTATCTGGCCCGGGAAATGACCAGCGCCTCCTTTCCCGATATCGGTGAAAAGATTGGGGGAAGGGATCATTCGACGGTCATCTACGCTCACAACAAGATCAAGAAGAACATGGAGACGGACAAGACGCTCATGGATCTCCTGGAAGAAATTCGCGAGACGCTTCTTAATAAGCGATGAGGGGTGTTTTCGTCCGGTGGTGCACAGTGGGAAGGAAGTAAAGGTTTCCGATATGGAAAGGGATTTGGGAATTGTAAACAATATGAACAGGCCCTGCTGTTACTACTGTTCTTTTAAAAGAGAGAAATTTTTTTAAGACCTATAATCTGTTGACCGTGTGGAAAGGATGGGGGCGGATATGGAATTTGATATCAATAGGGATGTGTTTTTAGGGGCTATTCAGAAGACGCTGGGGATTGTGGAGAAGAAGACCACCATGCCGATCCTGAGCAACCTCCTGATCCGGACGGAACAAAACCGGATCAAGGTCATGGCTACCGATCGCGAGATCGGTCTGGTGGCGGACTATGAGGCGCAGATCCAAAAAGAGGGGGATATCACGCTTTCGGCGAAAAAACTCCACGAGATGGTCCGCGAGATCCAGGGGGAGACCATCCATGTGGCAAAGAACGATCGGGACATGGTGACGTTGACCTGCAACAAGGTGGTCTACAAGATACCGGGATTGCCGGCCGAAGAGTATCCTGCCGTGGCGGATTCGGAAGAGATCCCCATGTATAAGATCAAAACGGCATTGCTCAAGGAGATGATCAGAAAGACGGTTTTTGCCATTTCCACCGATGAAATGCGCAAGAATCTCAACGGCGTCTTCCTCGAGACGGAGCTTTTGGGCGAGAATATGGCGGTGCGGATGGTGGCCACCGACGGCCATCGCCTTTCCTTGATGAAGGGCGACACGGGAGAAAAGGAGTTTCTGTCCCTGGAAAAAGGGGTGATCATCCCCAGAAAGGGACTGGGGGAGATCCGCCGGTTGATGGAAGATACGCCGGGCGAGGTGTGGATGGGAGTCCGCCAGGGGATGCTGTTGATCAAGACCGATCACACCCTGCTCAAGGTCAGTCTTATCGATGGGGAATATCCCGATTACAAGCGGGTGATTCCCGTTGAAAGAGGGATTGTGGTGGAGATGGAAAAGAACAAGTTTCTCCATGCCCTGCGCCGGATGAGCGTCATCTCTTCGGAACGGTACAACGGGGTCATCGTGACGCTCGCCAACGGAAAAATCGTTTTAAATTCCAATAATCCCGATGTCGGAGAGGCCAACGACGAGATCGAGGCGGTTTATCAGGGCGAAGAACGCAGCGTGGGATACAACGTCGCCTATCTGGCCGACGCCGTCGAGGTGATCGACGAGGAGAAGATCGAATTTGAGATCGGTGCGGGGATGAAGCCGGCAGTGATTCGCGCCGTGGGGAACGAGAATTATTTCTGCATCGTCATGCCGCTGAAGCTCTAGGCGGAAACGGCAAAACCAGATCAGCTACATTTTTTCAGGTGGAAAGCAAAATAATGGAAATGGATCAGGAAAAGACAGGGGAAAGCTACGGCGCCGATAGCATCAAGGTCTTGGAAGGACTGGAAGCGGTCCGGAAGCGTCCGGCCATGTATATCGGCTCTACCGGCAAGGAAGGGTTGCACCATCTGGTGTACGAGGTGGTGGACAACAGCATCGATGAGGCCTCCGCCGGTTTTTGCGATACGGTCATCGTCACGATCCGGATGGATAACAGCATCAAGGTCGAGGATAACGGCCGGGGCATTCCGGTAGAGATGCATAAAGGCGAAGGGGTTTCGGCGGCCGAAGTGGCCCTGACGAAGCTCCATGCCGGGGCGAAGTTCTCCAACGACAGTTACAAGATCTCCGGCGGTCTGCACGGGGTGGGCGTGTCTTGCGTCAACGCCCTGTCTATCTATCTGGAACTGGAGGTTCATAGGGACGGCGGGGTTTACACGCAGTCCTATACCCGCGGCGTGCCGAATGCCCCTCTGGAGATGGTCGGCAAGACCGCGACCCGCGGCACCAAGATCACCTTCAAACCCGACGAGGAGATCTTCGAAGAGACGGAATTCAGTTACGATACGCTCTCTAACCGTCTGCGGGAACTTGCTTTTTTGAACTCCGGCGTCAAGATCACCTTGATCGATGAACGGATCGACCGCCAGAGCGAGTATTTCTATGAAGGGGGAATTGTCTCCTTTGTGGAGTACTTGAACCGCAACAAAAAAGTGCTGCACAAAAACCCGATCTTCATCGCCGGCGCCCGGGAAGACTGTGCGGTGGAAGTGGCGCTTCAGTACAACGACAGCTATGCGGAGAGTATCTTCTCTTTCGCCAACAGCATCAATACGACCGAGGGCGGAACGCATCTGGTCGGCTTCCGTTCCGCTTTGACGCGGGCCTTCAATAATTACGCGACCTCGAGCGGCATCATCAAGAACGGAAAAGAATCCTTCAAAGGGGAAGACCTGCGGGAAGGGTTGTGCTGCATCATCAGCGTCAAACTCCGCAACCCTCAGTTCGAGGGACAGACGAAAACCAAACTCGGCAACAGCGAGGTCAAGGGGCTCGTCGAGGGGATCGTCTACGACAAGATCAGCACCTATCTGGAAGAGAACCCCGCCGTGGCCAGACAGCTTTTGGGCAAGTGCATCGATGCGGCCCGGGCCCGCGAGGCGGCAAGACGAGCCAGGGAGCTGACCCGCCGCAAGACCGCCCTCGAGGTGGGCACCTTGCCGGGAAAACTGGCCGACTGCCAGGAGAAAGATCCGGCCCGGAGCGAGATCTATTTCGTCGAGGGAGATTCCGCCGGTGGATCGGCCAAACAGGGACGGGACCGGAAGTGCCAGGCGATCCTGCCTTTGCGCGGCAAGGTTCTCAACGTGGAAAAGGCCCGCTTCGACAAGATGCTTCAGAACGAGGAGCTCAAGGTGATCATCACCGCCCTGGGGATGGGCATCGGCATGGAAGACCAGGACGTCAGCCGGCTCCGCTACCACAAGGTGATCATCATGACCGATGCCGATGTGGACGGTCTGCACATCCGGACGCTGCTGCTCACCTTCTTCTTCCGGCAGATGAAGGAGATCATCGAGCGGGGCTACCTCTACATCGCCCAGCCGCCCTTGTTCAAGGTCACGGACCGCAAGCAGGAGATCTATATCCACGACGAAGAGAGCATGAAAACCCACGTCCTGGACAACGGCGTCAACCGGATCCGGGTGGTCGCCGGAAACGGCACGCCCCAGACCTTTACGGGCGGCAAGCTTCTGGCGATCATCAAAAAGGCCATGCGGATCGAGACGATCCTCGACCGCTTCGAGCGGGAACACAAAAACCGGGACCTCATCCGCATTCTGGCCGGCGATGCCGCCCTTTCCGAAGAGGATTTCCGCACCGAAGAGGCGATCAAGCGGGTGGCCGAACGAACGGCGGCGACGCTGGGGACCGATCTTCTGGAAAGCTTTGTCACCGAGCTGGACCCCGAACACGGACGCTGGAAGATCCTCTTTCAGATCAAACGAAACGGTCAGCTCCAGGTTACCAGTGTGGACCGTGATCTTCTGAAACTCCCGAAGTTCCAGGAGATGAAGGCGCTCTTGGATCAGGTGGCGGTGTTGGGCGAGGCCCCTTACAGCGTCTTTGCCGAAGAGACGGCGGGAGGTCAGGAAAAACAGGCCGAGAAACTGGAAAGCCTGGTTGCTCTCATCGACCGGGTCGTCGCCGCCGGCAAGAAGGGCTTTTCCATCCAACGCTACAAGGGTCTGGGGGAAATGAACCCGGAGCAGCTCTGGGAGACGACGATGAATCCGGAAAAACGGACGCTCCTCCAGGTCCGCATCGAAGACGCCGTCGCCGCCGACGCGATCTTCACCACCCTCATGGGGGATCAGGTGGAACCGCGGCGCGATTTCATCTATAAAAACGCCATGTATGCCTCGAATCTGGATGTGTAAATGCGGTCAGCCCTCGGTCCTAAAAGAGGGGAAGCAGCCGCCATATCCGGGGAATGCGAGATAAGGAGAAGTCACGATTCATGGATCAGCTTTACGAAAAGAATATCCTAGTCAACATCGAAGACGAGATGAAAAGGTCCTATGTGGACTACGCGATGAGCGTCATCATCGGCCGCGCGATTCCCGATTGCCGGGACGGACTGAAACCGGTCCACCGCCGGGCGCTCTTTGCCATGAACGAGATGGGGAACCACTGGAACAAGCCCTACAAGAAATCGGCAAGGATCGTCGGCGACATCATCGGTAAGTATCATCCCCACGGCGATACGGCCGCCTATGATACGATCGTCCGGATGGCCCAGGACTTCTCGATGCGCTATCTGCTCGTCGACGGCCAGGGAAACTTCGGCTCCATCGACGGCGATCCGCCGGCCGCCATGCGGTATACCGAAGTTCGGATGGCCCGGTTTTCCGAGGAGCTACTCGCCGACCTGGAGAAGAACACCGTCGATTTTACGCCTACTTACGATGAGTCCATGGAGGAACCGACGGTCCTGCCGGCCAAGGTTCCGCTGCTGCTGCTCAACGGAACCGCCGGAATCGCCGTCGGGGTCGCGACCAACATGCCGCCCCACAACCTTAGGGAGGTGGTGGACGGGACGATCGCGCTCATCCGCGACCCCGAGATCACCATCGACGGTCTGATGCGTTACATCCAGGGGCCCGATTTTCCGACCGCCGGGTTCATCAACGGTCGGGAGGGAATCCTCTCCGCCTACCGGACCGGCCGGGGGATCATCCGCGTCCGCGCCCGGGCCCTGATCGAAAAGAACGCCCGGAACGACCGGGAGAGCATCGTCGTGACCGAGCTTCCCTACCAGGTCAACAAGGCGAACCTCATCGAGAAGATTGCGGAACTGGTCAAGGACAAGAAGATCGGAGGCATTGCGGACCTCCGCGACGAATCGGACCGCGAGGGGATCCGGGTCGTTCTCGATCTCAAGAAGGACGAGGCCTCGGCGATCGTCCTGAACCAGCTCTACAAGCACACCCAGATGGAATCGACCTTCGGGATCATCATGCTGGCCATCGACAACGGCCAGCCCCGGGTCTTCAATCTCAAGGAGCTCCTTGAGAGCTTCGTCGCCTTCCGCAAAGAGGTGATTATCCGGAGGACCCAGTTCGAACTGGCCAAGGCCAAGGATCGGGCCCACATCTTAGAGGGGCTGATCATCGCCCTCGATCGGATCGACGAGGTGATCGCCGTCATCAAGGCGGCCGCCAACCCCCAGGAGGCCTCCGCCTCCCTGTGCAGCCGTTTCGGCCTCAGCGAGATCCAGGCCAAGGCGATTCTCGACATGCGCCTCCAGCGGCTGACCGGTCTGGAACGGGAAAAGATCGACGCCGAATATGCCGAAATCTCCGCCCTGATCCGCACCCTCCAGGGGATCCTGGACGATCCCCAGAAGGTGCTGGACGTGATCATCACGGAGCTCGAAGAGATCAAGGCCCGCTGCGGCGACGACCGGCGGACGGAAATCGTCATGAGTTCCGAGGATATCAATATCGAGGATCTGATCGTCGAAGAGGACATGGTCGTCACCGTTTCCCATGCCGGTTACATCAAGAGAAACCCCGTCAGCCTCTACAAGAGCCAGCGCCGGGGCGGCAAGGGCAAGATCGGGATGGGGACGAAGGAAGAGGATTTCGTCGAGAAGATCTTCATCGCCTCGACCCATCACTATGTCCTGATCTTTACAAGCAAGGGCCGGGTCTACTGGCTGAAGGTCTACCAGATTCCCCAGGCCGGGAGGGCCGCCAAAGGCAAGGCGGTCGTGAATCTCATCAACCTGGTCGAAGGCGAGCGGGTCGCCGCAGTGCAGGCCGTCCGGGAGTTCACGGGCGACAAATCGGTGGTCATGGTGACGAGAAAAGGGACGATCAAGAAGACGGAACTGTCGGCCTTCTCCAACCCCCGCGCCGGCGGCATCATCGCCATCTCCGTCGACGACGACGACGATCTGATCGACGTCCAGCTCACCCTGGGCGGCCAGGATGTCTTTCTGGGCACCCGGAAGGGAAAGTCCATCCGCTTCCAGGAGGACGACGTCCGCGACATGGGCCGGACGGCGCGCGGCGTCCGGGGAATCGTGATGGCTGAAGACGACCGCGTCATCGGGATGGAGATTCCGACGGCCGGCAACAGCATCCTCACCGTCTCCGAGAAGGGGTACGGAAAACGGACCGACATCGCCGAATACCGCCTCCAGACCCGGGGCGGCAAGGGAACGATCAACCTGAAGACCGACAAGGTGGGCGACGTCTCCGGAATCCTCCAGGTGACCGGAAACGAAGACATAATGCTCATCAGCGACGCGGGCCGGATCGTCCGCATGCGCGCCGAGGAGGTGCGCGTCATCCACCGGAGCACCCAGGGGGTCCGCCTGAT
>JAKAFS010000010.1 GCA_021817825.1 Deltaproteobacteria bacterium
CTCCTTATTTTTGGCTCTGTATTTGGGATACCCTTCCAAGTATAACCCATGCTGATAAGGAGCAGGTCACTATTGTTTAACTGTCAGCCATTATGTCTAGGTTCATTGACGGCAGGGTGCCAAAATGACTGAAATTCGCATTTGTTTTGCCGATACGGACGCCGGCGGGGTGGTCTATTACGGCCATTATCTCCGCTTTCTCGAACAGGGGCGGACGGAATTCCTGCGCGACCGAGGGCTTTCGGTCCGGGAACTCCATGACAAGGGCAGCTTCCTGCCCGTGATCCATCTGGAGATCGATTACCGGGCGCCGGCCCTTCTGGACGACCTGGTCCGGGTGGAAACGGCGCTGCTGGAGACGGCCGGCGCCACCTTCACCCTGAGTCAGAAGGTGATCCGCAGCGCCGATGGAAAACTCCTCGTCGATGCCAAGCTGACCCTGGCCTGCATCGGCCCCGACGGACGGCCCCGTAGGCTGCCGCCGGCGCTGGTCGAGGCTTTGCAGAAACCGGAACCGGACCGGAAATAGGAGGCCCATGCCGCAGGACGCAACGGTTTACGATTTCGACCGGGTGATCGACCGGACCAAGAGCGACAGCCTCAAGTGGCGAGCCTATGGCGAAGCGCTGCCCCTCTGGGTGGCCGACATGGATTTTGCCGCTCCCGAGCCTGTCCGCCGCGCCCTTGCGGCCCGCGTGGACCACGGAGTCTTCGGCTATGCCTGCGAACCGCCGGAGCTGCGGCCTGTCCTGGTCGACTGGCTGGCCCGCCGTTTCGGCTGGCGGGTGGACCCCGTTGCGCTGGTTTTCGTGCCCGGGGTCGTGACGGGCTTCAATATCGCCTGCCGCGCCTTTGCCCGGCCCGGCGAGGGGGTGCTCGTGCAGACGCCGGTCTATCCGCCCATGCTCGAAGCGCCGGGAAACTTCGGGTTGCGCCGCGATGAAACCCCGTTGACGCGCCAGGCGGACGGCCGCTACAGGGTGGATTGGGAGGCCCTGGAGGCCGCCGTCGGCCCGGACACCCGCCTTTTTCTCCTCTGCAATCCCCAGAACCCCACGGGCCGGGTATTCACCGCCGACGAACTGGCGCAGATAGCCGAAGTCTGCCTCCAACACGACCTGATCCTCTGCTCCGACGAAATCCACGCCGATCTCGTCTATCCGGGAGCGCGCCATCTCCCCATTGCCGCCCTTGGCCCCGAGATCGCCGCCCGGACGATCACCCTTATGGCCCCCAGCAAGACCTTCAACATTCCGGGCTTGGGCTTCTCACTGGCCGTGATCGAGAACGCCGCGCTCCGCGCCGCCTTTGTGTCTGCCGCCCATGGCATCGTCCCCCATGCCAACGCCCTGGGCGCCGTGGCGGCCCTTGCCGCGTATGGCGAGGGAGAACCCTGGCTGGAGGCCTGCCTGCGCTATCTGGAAGCGAATCGCGCTGCCCTGACGGCGGCGGTGCGCGACCGTCTGCCCGGGGTTCGGATGGCGTCGCCCGAGGGCACTTACCTCGCCTGGCTCGACTGCCGCGCGGCGGGACTCGGGAAGGCCCCGGCCCGGTTCTTTCTCCAGCGGGCGGGAGTCGCTCTCAACGAAGGAACGTCCTTCGGACACGGGGGCGAAGGGTTCGTCCGTCTGAACTTTGCCTGCCCCCGGTCGATCCTGAAGTCGGCCCTGGACCGGATGGCCGCGGCGGTGGATTCGGTTGCGAGGTGAGGAGGGCATGGATGAGATGAGGGAAGAACGGGTCTTTTTCGGCACAGGCGGGATGCGCCTGGAGGGGCTCTATGCTCCGGGGACGGGGGAGCGGGCCGCCCTGATCTGCCATCCCCATTCCCTCATGGGTGGGACGATGGAAACTCCCGTCGTGGAAACCGTTGCGCAGGCTTTGTTCCGGGCCGGATTTTCCACCCTGCGCTTCAACTTCCGGGGCGTGGGCGGTAGCGACGGGGCCTTTGACGAAGGACGGGGAGAAGGGGAGGATCTGCTTTCCGCCGCTGCCTTTCTGGAAGACCGGGGGACGAAGGCGGTGCTCCCGGCGGGCTATTCCTTCGGGGCCTGGGTGGCGGCCGGCGCCCTGACGAAGCGTCCTTTTTTGCCGGCCCTTCTCGTGGCGCCGCCGGTGGCGATGTTTCCCTTTGAGCTTGCGACCCTGCGCGGCCGGGTGGGGCTCATCGTCTGTGGGGACAACGATCCCTACTGCCCGGCGAAGGCCGCCCGGGCCATGGCGGCTGAGGTCTCCTGCCGGGTGGAAGTGCTTGCCGGTGAGGACCATTTCTTCGGCCGGGGGTTGGAAAGGCTCGGCGGCAGTGTCGCTGTCTATGCGAAGCGGCTGCCAGGTCCGGTGCCGAACGGGGACCGCTTTTCCTGACAATCGGGCCGTGGCCGAACTCCGGGGATTGCCGTCCTTTCCCTGCGATCCTCATTATTTCATTGACAGACAGCGGCGATATTTTCTATACTTCCCCATCTGAAAAAGAAAGCGACCATCACCTTTCTCCAACTCCGCTCCGGACAACTGGTTCCCCTGATCCCGAATATCGGTTGCGAGCAGTCGTTTTTCATGGCCTTCAGTTCGCTGAGGCAAAGGAGGTCTTTATGGGTATGGAAAAACTGAAACATCGATGGATGATCCTGAATATGGTCTGCGTTTTTGTCCTGGTCTTCGCCCTGTCGGGGCTCCACGCCGCCGAGACGATCCCGGAAGGGGCGCCGGCCCTGAAGAAAGAGGAGGCTTCGCCTGCCGATGCCGTCCAGAAGGGCAAGGTGGCCAAGGCCACTTATTACGCCGATCGCTACAACGGTCGAAAAACCAGTTCCGGTGAACGCTATGATTCCCAGAAGCTGACCGCCGCCCATGCGACACTGCCGTTCGGCACACGGGTGGAGGTGGTGAACGTCGCCAACGGCCGCTCGGTGATTGTGAAAATCAACGACCGTTTCCGCAGGGGCAAGGTTGAAGCCATCGATCTCTCCCGTGCCGCGGCCCAGGAACTGGGGTTTGTTCGCCAGGGAAAGACCACGGTGCGGATCATCCCTGTTGCGGAATAGCGGCTGCCGGAGGCGACCGCCTCCTGATCCGTTTTTCAGAGACGCCATCAGGGAGCACCCGGGTGGCCGACGGCCTGTGCCGATGCACAGGACAAGGGCTGTCGCAGGGAGTCATTGACTCAGCGAGCCAAAGAGAGCCTGCGAATCCGCAGGGCGATGGGCTTCGCTATTTTAAAGCGTCAGCCTCCTTGACATGAACCCCCATTTTCCCTATACTCCCCTGCACCATTCCACAATTATTCCTTGCCCGCTGAAACAGGTCTTGATGAAATGGGTGTGAGTTCAGCAACAAGCAGAGAAATCAGTTGCCGGATTACCCGTACCTTGGTGATGTATGTCAAGGAGATGCATGGGTCGCTCGGAAATCTTCTGGAGGGGCTGGAGCTTGACGAGGCCTATCTCTGCGATACCAACAATTGGGTTTCCCACGAGTTTCTGCATCTCCTCTATGGCCGGATGGCGGAGATCCTGAAAGACAAACACCCGGTATACAAGATGGCCCTGGCGTCCAAACGCTACCAGTCCCTGGGACTTTTGGACTGGATTGCCCGCCTGTTGGGCAATCCGAGGTTGCTCTACAAGCAGGCCCCCCATTACAACAAATTGCTCAAAACCAACGGGGACGTCACCATCCGCGAGGCGGGGGATTCCTGGGTCGTCCTGGAGGATCGCTATCATGACGGTTCCCGGAAGACCCGCCATGATTGCGACTACACCCGGGGGATCATCGCCGGCATTCCCACCCTCTTTGACATGCCCCTGGCCCAGGTCGAGGAGATCGAATGTCAGGTCGCGCCGGAAGCCTACGGCGAAAGGGACTGGCCGGACAGGCCGGTATACGGCAGCCGGGGGTGTCTCTACCGGATCCGCTGGGCCTCCGGGGAAAGGCCGCCGCTCTGGAAGCGGATCTTCCAGCAGTACAGCGTCTATCGGAAGGCCATCGCCGATCTACAGGAAACCAATCGGGTCATCCAGGAAAAGTACGATGAAGTCCGAAAACTGGCCGGGGAATTGGAGAACGCCAACCGGCAACTGACCACATCGAAGCGGCAGCTGGAAAATTACACAACCGAACTGGAAGCGTCGGAGCTTCGCTACCGGCTCCTGGCCGAGAACGTGACGGACACGATTTGGACGATGAGTCTCAATCCCTTGCGGTTTTCCTACATCAGCCCTTCGGTTCTAAGGATGCGCGGCTATTCGGCAAAAGAGGCGATGGCGCAGCCCCTGGAGATGACCCTGGCCCCGGAATCGCTGGCCAAGGTCGAAAAAACGCTGGGAGCGGCATTGGCCAGGGAGGCCGCAGGCAATAGCGATCCGAACCGCTCGGAAACGATGGAACTGCGGCAGTATCATAAAGACGGAACCCTGCGCTGGGCCGAAGTGACGACCTCCTTTCTGAGAGACGGCCAGGGCCGGGCGGTCGGGATACTGGGAGTGGCCCGGGATATCTCGGAGCGTAAAAGGGCCGAACAGTTCTATCAGGCCAAGATGGCCGCCGAGGCTGTCAATGCCGCCAAGAGCGAATTTTTCTCCAATATGAGCCATGAACTGAGGACCCCGCTGAACCATATCCTGGGGTTTACGGAGCTGATTTTGGGAAAGCATTTCGGGGAGCTCAACCGAACGCAGGAAGAGTATCTGTCCGATGTCCACCAAAGCAGCCAGCATTTGCTCTCCCTGGTCAATGCGATCCTGGATCTCGAAAAGATCGACGCCGGCAAGTTCGAAATAAAACCGTCGACCATCAACCTGAAAGTGCTCCTGGAACAGAGCCTGTCCGTCATCATGGACAAAGCCCTGGACCGCGGGATCCGTTTGACGAAAAGGATCGAGGGGATTCCTGAGAGCGTCATCGTCGATGGGTTGCGAGTGAAGCAGGTCCTCTACAATCTGCTGTCGAATGCCGTGAAGTTCACGGAAGCCGGCGGGACGGTCTGCCTTGCGGCCCGTGTGAGCGCCCCTACAGATACCGATGGCGGAGGCAAAGAGGAATTGGAGATCGGCGTTGTGGATACCGGCATCGGCATCAGGCCCGAGGACCTGGAAAAAATCTTCGAACCCTTTTCCCAGGTGGAAAGCCTCTTGAGCCGCAGGCATGGCGGGACAGGGCTGGGGTTGACCCTGGCGCGAAACCTGGTGGAGATGCACGGCGGTCGGCTATGGGTCAAAAGCGACGGTCCGGGAAAGGGAGCGGCCTTCCGCTTCACGCTGCCGATGTAAAGGTTCCCGTTCGGCGCTTGCTTCGACGGGGAGATTTTTCAAAAGTGTTTTGCTTGTCCACGGCATCAGGCGTGGAATCATGGAATGACGGTTCACCAAAAACGCGATTAAAGGAGAATCATGGAAGAAAAGACGATTTTGGTCATCGAAGACAACGAAATGAACATGAAACTCATGCGGGCGGTGCTCCAGGTAGGACAATACCGGATGCTGGAGGCCTTTGACGCGGAAACCGGACTGCGTCTGGTGAAAGAACAGCGGCCGGATCTCGTTTTGATGGATATCCAGCTGCCGTCGATGGATGGGTTGAGCGCGACCCGGATCATCAAGGCGGACCCCGAGTTGTGTGATATTCCCGTCTTCGCCCTTTCGGGCTTTGCCATGGAAAGCGATAAGGAAAAGGCCAACGATGTCGGATTTGCCGGATATATCGTGAAACCCATCTCCGTGAAGGCCTTGCTGGAAACTCTGGCCGATCATTTTGGTTCTTCTCCGGCGAAGAACCCGTGAATCAGTGATTCAGGGCCTCCCGTATCCTCCGGGAAAGGCCCTCCATGTTGAAGGGCTTCTGGAGAAACCCCCGGCAACCCCGGTTCAGGATCTCCTGCGCCTGGCCGTTGACGCTGTACCCGCTGGAAAGCAGGACCCGGATCCCGGGATCGATCTCCCGGAGACGGTCGAAGGTTTCTCCCCCCGAGATCCCCGTCATGATCATGTCCAGGATGACCAGATCGATCTGCCCTTTCTTCTCCATATACACGGCCACCGCCTCCTGGCCGCTTCCGGCCGTGAAGACCCGGTAACCCAGGGCCTCCAGCATGGCCCGGTTCACTTCGAGCACCATCTTTTCATCGTCCACCATCAGGATCGTTTCGTTTCCCTTGGTTAGGGCGCTGGGGAACTCCGGTTCTTCGACGACGGTCTTTCCCGAGGCCGGAAGGACGATGTTGAAAGTCGTTCCATGGCCGGGCTCGCTGTAGACGCTGATCATTCCCCTGTGCCCCATGACGATTCCATAGACCATCGCCAGCCCCAGCCCGGTTCCCTTGCCGATCCCCTTGGTCGTGAAGAAGGGATCGAAGATGCGCTCCTTCGTTTTTGGGTCCATGCCCATGCCGGTGTCGCCGACCGATATCTTCACATACCTTCCCGGTTGGTTCGTTTCCGGCAACCGATCCCGCTCGTCCAGAACGACGTTTTGCGTTTCCAGAAAGATGGATCCGCCTCCCGGCATGGCCTGCCAGGCGTTCACGTAAAGATTCAGGAAGACCTGCTCCATCTGGCCTTGATCCACATCCAGCGTCCAGAGGTCCTTCTCGAATTTCCGGTAGATGGCGATTTCCTTCTTGGTCCTGCCGAACAGGTCGGCGCTCTTTTCGAGAATTTCGTTGATGTTGGTCGGCTTCACCTGATAGCGGCCGCCCCGGGCGAATCCCAGCAGCTGCCTCGTCAAATCGGCGCCGCGCTTGACCTGTCCTTCGATCAGCTTCAGTCGCTCGTGCTGGGGCTGGGCGGCATCGAAATCCAGCATCATCAGGGACGCCACCCCCTGGATTCCCATGAGAATATTGTTGAAGTCATGGGCGATCCCCCCGGCCAGGGTCCCGATGGCTTCCATCTTCTGGGCCTGGAGCAGCTGGCCTTCCAGCCGCTTGTGCTCTCGCATGTCGATGAAGCTCTCCAGAAGATAATCCCGATCGGCGATTCTGACCGGGGCCGCGGTTTTGAGCACCGGAATCTGCTTGCCATCGGAAGTCATCAGCAGCCGCTCCGCCTTGTCGATCTTCTGGTGATCGTCGGTGATCGGACAGTGGCCAAAGTTCGCGGGGCAAATGTACTGATGGCAGACCCTGCCGATCATCTCCTCCCGGACGATGCCGCACATCTCCGCCGCCGCCCGATTGGCATCGACGATCCGGTGGGCGACAGGATCGATCAGGACGATCCCGGCCTGCACATGCTCGAAGATGGCGGAAAGCAGCGCCGTGCTCTCCCGGAGTTGCTCCTCCGCTTCCCTGCGGTCGGTGATGTCCCGGATGATGCTGAGGATGTGGGGGACGCCCTTGAGTTCGATCAAGGTGGCGGACATCAATCCATAGCGGAATTCGCCGTTCTTGATGCGATAGACGGCAGCGAGATTCTTGACGGTCCCGTTTTTTTTCAACCCTGCGGCCAATTTCTGCCGGTCTTCGTCATGGACCCAGAGATTCAATTCGACGGAGGTCCTGCCGATCGTCTCGGCTTCGGTATACCCCGTGATCCGGGTAAATCCCTCGTTGATCGATACGAATCGGTTGTCCGACAGGAGATTGATGTGAATGGAATCGGGGGTCGTGTAAAAGACCTTGCGAAAGGTCTCCTCGCTTTCCCGCAGGGCCTGATCCATCCGCCGGCGTTCGGTGATGTCGCGGGCAAAGGTCAGGGCGGCATTCTGCTGGTCATACCGGATCGGCACCGCGCTCGCTTCGGCGGGCACTTCCGCTCCGTCCAGACGGATATAGACCTGTTCGGCGACCGAGACGGCCCTGCGCTCTTCGTAGAGAATCCGCAGACGCTCGCGTATCCCTTCCTGAAAGTCGGGGTGCCAGCGTTCCAGAAGCGAGGCGCCGATCAACTGGGTTACGTCTTTAGCCCCAAAAAGGTTGGCGGCCATCTGGTTCAGATAGAGGAATTTCCCCGCGGCATGGACGTAGATCGCCTCCGGCGCGTTTTCGATCAGGGAACGGAACCGCGCCTCGCTTTCCTTGAGTTCCCTTTCGGTTTTCCGCCTTTTTTCCTCTTCCCGGAGGATGAACCAGGCCTTGAGGCTGTACCAGGAAAAGAGCACGGCGCCCAGGAGGAACAACGCGACGAGCAAAAAAAGCCGGTTGCGAAAGTCCGCCAGCGAAACCAAGACCTCTTCTTCCGGAGAGGTGACGGCGATGGACCAGAAGGTGTTTCCCAGCAAGATCGGCATATAGACGGCGTGGAGTTTGACGGTTTTTCCCCCTTGCGCACCGGTGGGGTTGAAGAGGTAGTCGGCGGTTCCCTGCTGCCCTCTGAGCATCTCTCCGGCGATGGACAGAAGAGAGGGAGAGTCTTTGCCGCTTGCGGAGATCGGTTTTCCGATATGCTCCGGCAGGGGAGAGTAGAGCACCGTCCCGTCCCTACTGACCACCCAGGCATAACCCGTCTTGCCGATCTTGATCACTTCGAGATAACGTCCGGCCAGGGAGTGAAAATCGAGCGTGACGGCGAGGGTCCCTCGGTAGGTCTCCCCCGCGAAAACAGGAACGTGGAGCGCAACGGTCCGGTAGCCCTGGACGGCGGTGAACACATCGCTGATGGTGGGCTTGCCGGTGCGCATCACCTCGCGGATATGGTTCTGGGAGGAGATGTCCCTGCCGATCAGGCGGCGGTCATAGGGAAGGGTGTAAACGATCCGGCCTGCGGCATCGACGCGGGTCATGCCCAGGACCTGCCGGCGGTTTGCCTGATAAAAGTCGTTGATGGCTTCCCGGCCGGTTTGATCGAGGGCGATGATATGGTGCGATTTTGCCAGGGCGGCCAGGGTGGCCGTCCAGTGGCCGAAGAAGTCTTGAATCCCCTGGGCCGCCTGCCGGGCATGAAGCGACTGCTGAACGTTGAGGCTGTCAAAGGCTTCCCGCTTGGCTTCCCGATAGAAAAAGGCAAGGAGGATGGCGCAGAGCAGAACAAAGAGGGAAACGGAAAAAAGCAGCCAGCGCGGTTTTTTCATCTGTCGCGTCTCCAGGGGAGTCAAGGGATTGCAACGGGTCACAACAGGGCCGCCCAATCCTTAAGGGCCGCTTGACACGGAACAAAGCTGATTAAACTCTAAAGAAACGCAGGGTCGATGTCAACTCGATTGTGGCGGAGCCAAAAACGTGAATCGGAAACCCCCCGAATGGGAAAAACACTTTGACTTATGAAAGAAGGCTAAGTATCTTAACCCATTTTGTAAAGGCATCTTGCCTGCTGAAAAGGATCTCGCCATGGAAAAAAGGTTCATCCCCAAACGATTGATGCTGATCTTCCTGTTGGCTGCGGCTTGCGTCATCGGCGGCGGCAGCTGGTTTTATCACGCTCAGGAACAGCGGCTTCTCCAAAAAAGCGAAGAGACGCTGATGGCGGTGGCCCAGCTGAAGCTGGATGAAATCGTGCATTGGCGCGCGCTGCATCTCAAGAACGCAGCGCTGGTCGTGGACAACCCTTACTTTCTGGATGCCGCGGCGCAGATCATCCGCCGGCCGGGTCCGGGCAACGTTGATCCGAAACTGCTCCGCCTGGAACACCTGTTGGAACGTCAGGGCTACCGTGACATTTTCCTGGTGGACAACGACGGCCAGATCCGTCGGCGGCTGAAAAAAGGGCCGAACCGGCTCTCTCCTGCGCTGCTGGCAGCCCTGGAGGAGGCGCAGCGCCGGGAAAGTCCCCTGCTCACGAACCTCCACCGCGAAAATCCCGCCGATACCCCCCATCTCCATGTGGTGGCCCCGTTGAGCAGATGGGAAGAGGTTCAGCGGCAGTCCTTCGGCGCTCTGATCCTGAGGATCGATGCCGACGATTTTCTTTACCGGCTCCTCCAGTCCCATCCTTCGTCCAGTCTGAGCAGTGAAACCCTTCTGGTCAGCAGAGAGGGCGACTCCGTCCTCTTTCTGAACGAATTGCGCCACCGGGCCGGGACCGCCCTCAAGCTGCGGATCCCCCTGACTCAGCGGGAAGTTCCCGCCGTCATGGCCGTTCTGGGCAAAGAAGGCATCGTCGGAGGGCGCGATTACCGCGGTGTTCCGGTCCTCTCTGTCCTGAAGGCCGTCCCCGATTCCCCCTGGTTCATGATCGCCAAGGTCGACCAGGCGGAGGTTTTTTCCCAATGGCGGTTCAGCGCCTGGCTGATCATCGCCCTGATCATCGGCATCCTGGCGGGCCTGGCGGCCATCGTCGGCCTGCTCTGGCAACGCAACGAAAAGGGCCACTACCGCGATCGCCTCCTGAAGGAAGAAGGGCACCGCATCACCCTGATGAGCATCGGCGACGGCGTGATCGCCACCGACCGGGAAGGCCGGATTACGATGCTCAACCCCGTCGCCGAGACCCTGACGGGCTGGACCCAGGCCGACGCCCGCGGCAAGGCGGTCGAAGAGGTTTTTCGGATCGTCAATGAAGAGACGCGGCTCGCCGTGGAAAACCCCATCCGCCGGGTCCTCCAGGAGGGGACGATCGTGGGGCTCGCCAACCATACCCTGCTCATCGCCCGCGACGGACAGGAACGCCCCATCGCCGACAGCGGCGCCCCGATCCGGGAAGCAGGAGGCGCCATTACGGGAACGGTTCTGGTCTTCCGCGATCAGACCGAGGAGCGTGCGGCCCGGAAAAGGCTTGACGAATCGGAGGCCTGGTTCCGCACTACCTTCTATAGCATCGGCGACGGCGTCATCACGACCGATGCGAAAGGGTGTGTCTTGCAGATGAACCCGGTGGCGGAGTCGCTCACGGGGTGGCGCGAAGCCGAGGCCAAAGGACGTCCCGTCGGCGAAATCTTTACGATCGTCAATGAAGAGACCCGCGCCTCGGTGGAAAATCCGGTGCATCGCGTTCTCGAAAAGGGAGTGATCGTGGGACTCGCCAACCACACCCTGCTCATCGCCCGCGACGGCCGGGAGCGCCCCATCGCCGATGCCGGCTCGCCCATCAGGGACGAAGAGGCGCGGATCGTGGGTGTGGCGCTTATCTTCCGAGATCAGACCAAGGAACGGCAAGCCGAAGCGGATCTCCGCAGGAGCGAGGAGCGCTTCCGGATGACCTTTCAGACCAGCCCCGATGCGATCAACATCAACCGCCTGGAAGACGGGATGTACGAAGACATCAACGAAGGATTTACGCAGTTGACCGGCTATACCCGCGAGGAGACGGTCGGACGGACCTCGCTGGAACAGGACATCTGGTGCAACCCGGCGGATCGGGAGGAATTGGTGCGGGGCTTGAAGGAGACCGGTTATTATCGGCGGCTGCGGGCGGATTTCCGCTGCAAGGACGGTTCGGTCAAAACGGCCGTCATGGCGGCGCGCATCATCAAGTTCGGGGAGGTCCCGCATATCATCTCCATCACCCGGGATATCACGGAGCATCTCCGGGACGAGGAGCGGCAGAGGAACCTGGAGGAGCGCCTCCAGCGGGCGGAGAAGATGGAGGCCCTGGGGGTCCTGGCCGGCGGCGTGGCCCATGACCTGAACAATGTCCTGGGCATCCTCGTCGGCTACTCGGAGCTGCTGCTTTCCGACATCGATCCCGACAGCCGCACCTATGGCTACACTCAGAACATCATGAACTCGGGGGAACGGGCGGCCGCCATCGTTCAGGACCTCCTCACCCTGGCGCGGCGCGGGATCCATGCGAAAACCACTCTGGACCTCAACCGGATCATCACCGACCAGCTGAACACCCCCGAATGCCAGAAGCTCTCGTCCCTCCACCCTGCGGTCGCCGTCACGACCGTGTTGGAACCGGAACTGCTCCCGGTCCTGGGATCCGACGTCCATTTGGGGAAAATCCTGATGAATCTCCTCTTCAACGCCGTGGAAGCCATTCCCGATGCCGGAGCGGTGACCATCGAAACGCACAACCGCTATCTCGACCGGCCCGTCCCGGGATATGACGAGGTGCAGGAGGGCGATTACGTCGTTCTGTCCGTTTCCGATACCGGCGAGGGGATACCGGCCAAGGATCTCAAACGGATCTTCGAGCCTTTCTACACCAAAAAGGTGATGGGCAGAAGCGGCACCGGTCTGGGGCTGGCGGTGGTCTGGGGGGCGGTCAAGGACCATCAGGGATACATCCACGTCCAAAGCGGCGAAGGACAGGGAACCACCATGAGCCTCTATTTCCCCGCATCCCGGGAGGAAATGGCGCAGGATCTTCCCGTTGACCCTTCGGAATACATGGGGTCCGGCGAAGCGATTCTCGTCGTGGACGACATCCTAGAGCAGCGCGAACTGGCCGTCAGCATGCTGGAGCGGTTGAATTACCGGGTCGACGCCGTCGCCAGCGGTGAGGAAGCCCTCGCCTATCTCCGGGAAAAGCCCGCGGATATCGTCGTTCTGGACATGATCATGGAACCGGGAATGGACGGCTTGGAGACCTATCAGGGGATGCTGGAAATCCGTCCCGGCCAGAAGGCGGTGATCGTGAGCGGCTTTGCCGAAACGGAACGGGTGCACCGGGCCAGGGAGCTGGGCGCCGGTCCTTATGTGAGGAAGCCCTATATCCGGGAAAGGATCGGCATGGCCATCCGCGGGGAGCTGGACCGGCGCTGACGGAAAATTCCCTTGACAGCGCCCGCCCGTTCCTCTAGCTTTTCGATCGGCCGACCCGGCAAAGATCGGACAGTTCTTTTTACAGACGGCGAAGGAGAGAACGGATGGCGCTCAATCGGGATGCAATCGGCAAAAAGATCGGCCCCCTGACCAAGACGTACGACTGGAAGGACCTCGTCCTCTACGCGCTCGGCGTGGGGGCCGGCTTCGACGAGTTGGACTACACCTACGAAAAGAACCTCAAGGCCCTCCCCAGTTTTTCCATTGCGGCGGTCTTTGAATTCTTCGGCCAGGCCGCCCTCGCCTCCAACCTGAATCTGGCAGGGGTCCTCCATGGCGAGCAAGAACTGATCTTCCACAGGCCGATCCCCACTGCGGGCACCCTGACCACCGAGGGGCAAATCACCCACTACTACGACAAGGGACCCAAGGGCGCCCTCGTGGTGGCCGAAA
This sequence comes from Deltaproteobacteria bacterium, assembly GCA_021817825.1. Classification (GTDB taxonomy): domain Bacteria; phylum Desulfobacterota; class Syntrophia; order Syntrophales; family UBA5619; genus JAKAFS01. Next base: position 13,031 of record JAKAFS010000010.1, read on the forward strand.
GCGCCACCGCCCATTCGAACGGCGAAACGCTCTTTACGAGCATCCTCACCCTCTTTGCCCGCCTCGACGGCGGCTTCGGCGGCGAGGCCGCCCCGTCCCGAACGATCACCTTTCCCGACCGGGAACCGGATTTTTGCGTCGCGGCCACCCCCTCGCCCAGCCAGCCGCTCCTCTATCGCCTCTCGGGGGATATCTTTCCCCTCCATGTCGATCCCGAATTTGCCCGGATGGCGGGTTTCGACCGGCCGATCATGCACGGCCTGTGCACCCACGGCTTCGCCTGCCGCGCGCTGATTGCCAGTCTCATCCCGGGAAAACCGGAGCTTGCCCGGCGTCTTGCCTGCCGCTTCTCCAAGACTCTCTATCCCGGCGATCCGATCCGGACCCAGATCTGGAAAACCGGTGCAGGAGAGGCCCTCTGGCGAACGGTGAACGTCCGGACCGGGGAAACGGTCATCGATCACGGACTCTTTGCCTACGGCGAGCGTGCGGAAGGCGCGATCCGAAACGCTGGAAGAGCCGCCGTGGCAAACGGGGTGCAGACGGCCGAAGCCGAACCTGCCGCACCGTCAGAGAAAGCCGCCCGCGGGACTGTTGCGTCCGTCGAATCCGTCTTTGCGAAGATGCCCCAGGTCTTCCGGGCCGAGAAGGCCGCGGGAATTCATTGCACGTTCCAGTATACGATCACCGGCGAAGGGGGCGGCGAGTGGTTTGCCGAAGTCAAGGATGGAACCTGCCGGATCGAGACGGGAAAACACCTGGATCCCGGCTGTACCCTGATCATCGCCGCGGCGGATTTCCTCGCCCTCATGAACGGAACGCTGCCGGCGCTGGAGGCCTTCACCTCCGGGAAACTCAAGATCGAGGGCGATCTCATAAAGGCGCAACTGATCGGCAAGCTCTTCAAGATGTGAGCGCTAGGTTAAGGACGGGCATTCTCCATGCCTCGGCGTCATAGCGCGCCGCTCGGATCCGCTTCCAGCCATCGATCGGGAGGTGATAGATAAAATGAAAGCCCCCCAAGAAATAACTGATTGGACAAAGGGGAGCCTCTATAATACTTGCTCCCGTTAGGATAGGTACGTCCGGGGCAGCCCCACGTGCCCGGTGTCACTCCCATCCCCAGGGGTCGAGCGCTTGCTTGGCCTGTAACCATCACTCCACCCGAAAGGAAGATGAGACATGGATAAGAAGATGAGCAGAGCGGCAAGAGCGGCAGCGATTCTGGGCATTTGCCTCCTTTGTGTTTGCTGGGCGACCGCCACCTTTGCCGCAGAGGCGAAACCCGTGACGGCCAAACCCAACGCGATCACCTGGAAGATGCACAGCGGCTTCTCCCCCAACCAGTTCTATACCCGGGCCTGGAACGCCTTCGCCCAGGAAGTCCTCAAGAGGACCAATGGCGAACTGGTCATCACTGTCTATCCCTCGTCGGTCCTGGGATTCACCCAGCCCAATACCCTGACGGCGCTCCGCGATCAGATCGTGCCCATCGCCGAGATTTCCGCCTCGATCAGCGAGGGGCTGATGCCTGAATTGAAGGAGATCAGTGTCTTCTATCTCTTCGATACGCCGGAAAAAGAGGCCAAGGCCTATGCCGCGGTCCGGGCCGACATGGAGAAAGTGTTCTTGGCCAAGTACAAGGTCAAGATCCTCGCCACCTGCATCGGCGCCCCCACCGAGATGTTCACCAAGAAAAAGATCGATTCCCTGGATGACATGAAGGGGCTCAAAATCCGGACTGCCGGCGCCGCGATGGCCAATCAGGCCAAGATGCTGGGGATGGTCCCGACGACGATCGACAGCAAAGAGGTGGGGATGGCCCTCGAACGGAGCATGGTGGACGGTCTGTACACCAGCCTCCAGGGATTCAACGATGACAAGTTCTATCAGTATGTCAAGGTCGCCAACATGGTCCATCAGTCGCACGTCAAGATGTTCATCGGTGTGAATGCCGATGCTTTCAACAAACTGCCTCCCGCCATTCAGACGCAGGTGCAGGCTGCCGCGGCCTGGCTTGAGAAAGAGGGCTACAACAAGGTCCGCGACGACGATGCGGCCATCGCCAAGAAGAACCTGGCCGCCTCCGGGGTGGAGTTTTTCACGCCGCCGGCTGCGGTCCTGAATGCCATGCGGGAAGTGGGCCGCAAGCTTCTCGACGAAAACGCCGCCAAGGCCGGTCCCGAGGCCCAGGCGCGGTTGGCGAAGATGCTCAGCGCCGCAGGCGTGAAATAGAATTCCCGTAAACACCAACTCTTGAGCGGCGGTCTCCGGCGAGCAGGAAGAGGCCGCCGCTCAGAACGATTTGATCGGAGTATATCCCCATGCTATTTGCCGAGATATGGAAACGGCTCATGTTTCTCATGCTCGTCGTGATGGCCTTCCTGATGACCATCGGCGCGCTCATGAGATACTTCTTCAACAGCCCCATCGAATTTGCCGATGAGGTTTCCGGCCTCCTCCTTTTGGGGATTACTTTCCTGGGCCTCGCCTATGTGGAAAAGGACAATGCCCATATCCGCATCGAGCTGCTGTTCAAGCGTCTCAATGGGGGGATGCGGGCGGTCCTGGCGAAGGTCAACTGGGTCATCGAGGTGTTCTGGACGGTCATCGTCCTGGTCTGCACCTCCCTGGCCGTCATGGATTTCTTCGGAACCGAACGACGATCCATGTCCACCGAGTGGCTGATCTGGCCCTTCGCTTGTGTCATGGTTCTGGGGACGATCATGCTCCTGATCGAACTGGTGTTCGGCAAGCACAATCCCTTCGCCTTCTTCCGCGGTAAACAGGTCGCTTCGCCGGAATCGGCTCAGGAGGTGGCAAAATGACCGATCCGATGATGCTCTTCATTACCGTCGGTCTGTTGCTGATTCTCTTGGCCATGGGGACGAAGATCGCCTGGGCTCTCGGGCTTGCCGGGATGGCCATGTCGGTCGTGATCTTCGGCTGGGAAAACGGCCTGCGGATGATCGGGACGATCTGCTACGACCGGGGGACGAGTTTTGCCATGACCTGCATGCCGCTTTTCATCTTCATGGGGGAGATGATGATGCGCAGCGGGATGAACGATGTCGTCTTCGACGGCATGGGAAAGCTGACCAAAGGCGTCCCGGGGGGGATCTTGCAGACGACGATCGGGACCAGCGCCGCCTTTGCCGCCTCCTGCGGCTCCAGCGTCGCCTGCACGGCCACGGTGGCCGCCGTCGCCTACCCGGCTCTGGTCAAACGCGGCTATCCCAGGGCCTTTTCGGCCTGCACCATTGCCACGGGCGGTACGCTGGGGATTCTGATTCCGCCCAGCATGCAGTTCATCATCTATGCCTCCCTCGTCGGCGAGTCCGTCTCGAAACTCTTCATCGCCGGGATCATGCCGGGCTTGATGCTCGCAACGATGTTCTGCATCTATATCGCCATCCGCGCCTTGGCCCAGCCCCATCTTTTTCCGCCCCGCGAGCACTTCAATTTCGTCGAGAACCTCTCCGGTCTTGCCGCCATGTGGCCGATCGCGATCCTGATCTTCCTGGTTTTGATCACCATGTACATCGGCGTGGCGACGCCCACCGAGGCGGCGGCCTTCGGCGCCGTGGGTTCCATATTCCTGACCTTCTTCTATCAGCGGAAGGGGTTCTTCAAGTTGCTCTACGAGGGGGCGCTGGCGACGCTGCGAACCACCTCGATGATCATGTTCCTGATCATCGGGGCCTCGATCTTGACCTTCATCCTGACCCACCTGCGGCTCACCGACTACGTCCTCAACGGGATCATGCAATATGGGCTTAGCCCGCTGATCGTTTTTCTGATGGTTTGTGTCGTCTACATCATCCTGGGGATGTTTCTCGATGCCGTCTCGATGATGGTCCTGAGCCTTCCGGTCCTCTATCCGGTCATGACCCATCTGGGGTTCAACGGGATCTGGTTCGGCGTCATCGTCGTCCTCTGGCTCGAGGTGGCCTTCCTCACGCCGCCCTTCTGCATGGGACTCTTCATCCTCTCGGGCATCTCGAAGGTGCCCATGGACGAACTCATCCCCGATATCTTTCCCTATCTCGGCATCTTCGTGATCGCCATCGCCCTGATGTACACCTTCCCGGGGATCTGCCTGTGGCTGGTGAGCATGATGAAGTGACCCGGGGCGGGCCGGGGGAGAGCGAACTGCTCGAATTCTGAATCGGGGTGCTGTCCCCACATTGAAAGGTGTTCTGACTTATGGATTGCCGCATGAACAAGAAAGTGCTCAAGCCCTGGCCTCTCGGCTGGAAGGCCAAGATCGGCATTCTGATCCCGGCCGTCGATACGGGCTACTGTTCCTATGAGTTTCGCGTCCTCTGCCCCGAGGGAGTCGTGACGCTGGAAAGCCGGGTGGCGATGGGGGCCCTGACGCTGGAGAACCTCCAGAAGATGCGCGGCGATGCCCTCTATGGGGCCAAATTGCTGGCCCAGGCCGTTCCCGACGTCATCACTTACGAGGCCACGGCCGCCGGCTTTGTCCTGGGCGTCGAAGGGGACGCCGCCCTGATTCGGGAGATCGAAGCGTCCACCGGCGTCCGGGCGACCACGGGGGCTTCCTCCGTGGCCGAATCCCTGAGCGCCTTGGGTGCCAAGAAGATCAGCGTCTATGCCGCTACGTCCGAAGAAGTGACGAAGTACACGGTCCGGTACCTGACCGACAGGGGATTCACGGTCTGCCAGCAAAAGTCGCACAGCATCGCCCATGCCTTCGAGGGGTTCCGGATGTCCCCCTGGGAGGTCTACGGCGAGGTGAAGAAGTTCCATCAGCAATGCCCTGATGTGGATGCGATCTTCATCGCCGGCGGTTGTTTTCGCACCCTGGAGATGCTATCGGCGCTGGAGCGGGACCTCGGTCTGCCTGTCGTGACGACGGTCCCGGCCAATATGTACCACTGTCTCAAGATCGCCGGGATCAAGGACCCGGTGGCCGGCTACGGAAGGCTTCTGGAACAAGCGCGTTGATCCTTCCCCGTGGGTTCCTTTGGCCGGAGCGCGCTATCTTGATGAAAGGGAAAACCAATGTTCAGAAGCGATCGTTATTCCTCCCTCTTTTTCCTGGGCCTGGCGGCCTTCATCTGCTGGCAGTCCCTGGCGTTCGGCGTGGGAACCCTCGGCCAGCCGGGACCGGGTTTTTTGTCCTTCAGCGCCGGGGTCGCGATGGGTCTGCTGTCCCTGGTCTTCCTGATCGGGACCTTTTTGAAGAGGAGGGGGAGCGGCGAACCGTCGGGTGAGGCAAAAACGGGCAGCCGGCGGGCCACCGTGATTACCCTCTGCCTATCCCTGTTCGCCTACGCGATCGCGGTCCACTGGCTGGGTTTCGTTCTGGCCACCCTGCTGTTCGTTGTTTTCCTGTTCCGCATTGTCGAAACCGAACCCTGGTGGCGCTCGCTCACGAAAGGCGCTCTGGTGACGGCAGGCAACTATCTGGTCTTTGTCCTCTGGCTGGGTATCCCCCTGCCCAAGGGGATTTTCCCTTGGTAGCCTGCCGTTCATCCCGATCCTCCTGGCAGTCGGGCCGGACCACATGGACTGGAGCATTTCATGGATAATATGATACAGGGGCTGACCATCGCCCTACAGGCGCAGAACCTCTTCTATTGTTTCATCGGCTGCTTGGCCGGGACGCTCGTCGGGATCCTTCCGGGGATCGGACCGATCGGCGCCGTGGCGCTGCTGCTGCCCGTGACTTATCACTTAAACCCCATCTCCGGGATCATCATGATGTGCGGAATCGCCTACGGGGCGATGTATGGCGGTTCGACCACCTCGATCCTCGTCAACGTCCCGGGCGAGGCCGCCTCGGTGGTGACCTGCCTCGACGGTCACGAGATGGCGAAAAAGGGCAGGGGCGGACCTGCCCTGGGGATCGCTGCGCTGGGGTCGTTCATTTCCGGCACCCTGGGGGTTGTCGGCCTGATGTTCCTGGCGCCCACCCTCGCCCGCGCGGCCCTGGTTTTCGATACGCCCGAGTATTTCGCCTTGATGATGATGTCTCTGGTGCTCGTGACCTACCTCGTCCGGGGATCGATGGTCAAGGCGCTGATCATGGTGGCCCTGGGGCTGGTCCTGGGGACCGTCGGCATGGACGCCCTGACCGGCCGGGAACGCTTCACCTACGGCGTCCCCACGCTTAGGGACGGGATCGGCATCATCCCCGTCGTGGTCGGACTGTTCGGCGTGAACGAGGTCATCGAGACCCTCAGCACAAAGATCAAAATGGAGGTTCTCGACGGCCGCATCAAGGGCTTCCTGCCCACTCTCCGGGATTGGAAGGATTCGGGCGGGGCGATTGCCCGCGGGACCTTTCTGGGCTTCTTCATGGGGGTTCTGCCCGGCGTGTCGCCGATGATCCCGACGTTCCTCACCTACGGCATCGAAAAGCGGCTCTCGAAACACCCGGAAAAATTCGGAACCGGGGTCATCGAGGGGGTTGCAGGGCCCGAAGCCTGCAACAACGCCGCGGCGGTGGGTTCCTTCGTCCCGCTCCTTTCCCTGGGCATCCCGTCGAACGCCTTCAACGCGGTCCTGCTCGGGGCGCTGATGATCTACGGACTCCAGCCCGGCCCGCTCCTGATCACGACCAACCCCGATCTGTTCTGGGGGGTGGTGGCCAGCATGTACATCGGCAACGCCATGCTTGTCATCCTCAATCTGCCGCTGATCCCGCTCTGGGTGAAGGTGCTGAAGATTCCGGCCAACCTGCTGTCGGTCCTGATCCTGCTCTTTTGCTTCCTCGGATCTTACAGTCTCAACAACAACCTCAGCGATGTCGTCATCACCTTCGCCTTCGGGGTGCTCGGCTATGTGCTCAAGCGTCTGCGTTTCGAGACGCCGCCCCTGATATTGGCGTTCGTTCTGGGTCCCCTGATCGAGATGGCCTTCCGGCAGGCCATGATCTCCTTCGACGGAAGTTTGCTGGTCTTCGTTCAGCGTCCGATCTGCGCCGCGCTGTTGCTCGTCGCCCTGGGGATCCTTTTGACTGCCGTGCTCAAGAAAAGGAAGTTCTCCTCAGCGATTGCCGGCGAGGAGTAGTCGTTCTTTTTTTTACTAATCAAGGAGGCTGATATGCGAATCAAAGAAACCGTTTTGTGTGCTGTGCTGGCTGTGTTTCTCCTTTCGGGCGTCTGTCCGGCGGGCGTTTTCGCCCAGGAGGCAGCGTTTCCCACCAAGCCCATCACGATCATCGTTCCCTTCCCTCCCGGTGGTTTCCTTGACCTGGGAGCCCGGACCATCGGCGAGAGCCTTTCCCGGGAATTGAAGACCCCTGTGGTCGTCGAAAACAAGGCGGGCGGCGCGGGACTGGTCGGTTCATTGGCCTTCCTGAATACGAAGCCCGACGGCTACACCCTGCTCGCGGCGAGCGGTGCGGCGGTGATCTCCTCCGTCCAGTTGGCGAAGAATCCGACCTTCGATCCCCGCAAGGATCTGCTGCCCCTGGCCTATCTCGGCGATACGCCCGGCGTGATGGCCGTCGGAAAACATACGCCTTTCAAGACTTTTAACGAATTCGTCCAATATGCCAAGGCCAACCCCGGGAAGCTCAAAGGGGCGATCTCGGGTCTGGGCGGCGAGGCGCATATCATGTTCGAGACTATCGAAAGCGACGCCAAGTTGGACAGCAAATTGGTGCCCTATCCGGCCATACAGGGGGTCATTACGGGGATTCTGGGCGGTCATCTGGATTGGTGGTGCGGAACCCTGCCGGGCGTGATGCAGTTTCAAAAGTCCGGCGACATGAGGATCCTTTTGGCGACCAGGAAAATTGCGGAACTTCCGGGAGTCCCCTCGGGGGCGGACGTCGGGCTTCCGGATGTATCGGTCAACGTTTGGATGGGATTGTTCGCCAACCCCAAAACGCCCAAAGAGGTCACCGACAAGCTGATTGCCGCGGTGGCCAAGGCGGTGAAAGATCCCGAGGTGGCCAAAAAGCTCTCCGGAACGGGCTTCACTTTGGCCTATAAGCCCCCTGCCGAGCTTGCCAAGCTGATTACGGCCCACTGGGGACTCTATGACAAGGTCCTCAAGGACGCCAAGATCAAGGCCAACTAAAGCGATTCTTTCGTTCGCCTGCTAAGCGGGATAGGGTAGGGTAGCTAAAGAGGCGGCTTCGGAGCGGGTTTGGTCTTTTTCCGCACCGGAGTCGCCAGCTTTCGTTCCAGCCTTTCCCGCCGGGCGACAAGCCCGGCCCGCTCCTCCGGCTTAAGATCCGGCGAGCCCAAGGCCTGCCCCGTCAATTCCAGAGCCCGCCGGCAGTCGTGCCGGCGGTGTTCGCACCACTTGGCGAGCTCCGTCAAGGCAAAAACATTCTCCCCGTTGCGCCGCACCATCTCCTCCCAGAGCGCTGCCGCCTCCGTCCACTCTCCGGCCCCCTTGTGAAGCAGCGACAGTTCGCGGCAGGCCGCCTGGGCCGTCTCCGGCAGGCCGCAGGCAGCCAGGGGACCCAGGAGGCGGATCGCCTCTTGGGGGCAGGAACGGGCGAGGAAAAGCCGCGCCGCGGCCAGTCGATCGCCGGGAGGGTGCCGGGCCGTTTCGCCGTCGGAATCGATCAACCCGACGAGGTGGGCGGCCAGGGCCGCCAGCGACAGGATGTCCAGCCGGTTGTGGAGGAAGATATCGGCCATCAGCCGGCCATCCCTGCGTCTGAGCCAGTCGAAGTAGCGCTGGGGAATTTCGCTGCCGGGGATGTCCCCTTCCCGTTCAAATCCCAGCACCGCCGTCTCCAAGGCGCCCAACCGGCGGTCGGCAAGGCGATGGCTCAACAGCCGCCGGGCCGGATGGAGCAGATCGCAATGGGGCAGCCCCCGCAAAGGGTCCGGCAGGCGGTTCATGATAAAGCGGCTGGCCAGGAGGTTGGCGTCGAAGGCCTTGCCGTTGAAGCTCACCAAAAAGCGCTTCCCTTGGAGCGATTCCGTCAGGCACAGCAGCGCGGCAGCCTCCTCGGCATAATCGCGGGCGAAAAGCTGTTGGGTCACAAAGGCCTCCCCTTCGAACCAGCCGAGACCCACCAGGAAGGGAACCGTCCCTGCGCCGCCGGCCAGTCCCGTCGTCTCCGTATCCAGGAACAGGGCTTCCCGATACTCGCAGGCCCGCAGCGCCGGTTCGTTCGCCAGGACGGCCAGCAGGCCCATGTCGAGAGGCGTCAGATCGCGGATGCAGCGCTCGCCATGTTGGGAAGAACCTTTGGCCACCTGGTGCGCGCAAAAAAAGGATCCCGCCGCATTGCTCATCTCCGTTCCGGCCACGAGCGATTCCAGCGGGACGGCGTTCCCCCGTGCAGTCCCAGGGGCTTCGGCACGCCGCCCTTCCGGGCGCCGGGAAAGAATGGTTTCGATCCGGGCGCGCAGCGCGCGGATCTCCTCGGCCCGGGGCCCGTCGCCGGTCGAGGAGGACGCTTTATTTGCTTGCTGCTCGCCGGTTAGGCGCTGCAATCGGTCGATCACGTTCATGGGGGGCATGATACCACGGTTCCGGACAAGTTCAACGGTCAACTTTTTCCCTTCCAACCTCCTGAAATTGGGTGACTCCCCATTTGACACATCACCGGGGAAGGTGTAAAAGGTGAACCAACTGGGGAGAGGCGCGCCGGAGCCGACCATTGCTTCCGGCGTCGCCCGAAAACCCTGAATCCGCCATAGTGAAGGGAGGACCGAAGAAATGCCCGTCATTACCATTCGCGGACCGCGCGGCAGCGAATCCCACCCCATCGGGGAACTGGTTGCCCAAAAGCTGGGTCTGGACTATGTGGACCAGAAGATCATTGCCGATGTCGCCCGACAGTTGCGCACCTCCAATCAAGCCATCATCGAAAAAGAGATGCCCCCCAGCACGCTTCTGGGCCGGATCGCCGAGGCCATCAAGAGCAACTATGCCTTCGACAGCGGCTATCTCGACATGTACATGCCCCTGGCCGAGTTCCCTCTGGACGACAAGAACTACCTGGCCGGCTTGCAGCACGTGATCCAGGAGATGGCCAAATGCCAGGCCCTGGTGATCCACGGGCGGGGAAGCCAGTTCATCCTGAAAGGCTTTCCGGGCGCCTTCCATGTGCTGACCGTCGCGCCGCTGGACCAGCGGATCAAACGGGTCATGGCGGAGTTGAAATGCGACGAGAAAAAGGCCGGCGAAGAGATCAAACGGTTCGACAACAACCTGCACGAGTTCATGAAACGCTACTTCCGGGCCGAGGTCGATGACCCCGCCCATTACGATCTGGTGATCAATACCGGCCACTTCACGGTCGAGGCGGCCGCCGACCTCATTATTCACGCCCTGGGCCAAAAACATTGAAAGAACGAGGAACGGACATGCGGATGCCTTTAGAGGGTGTGAGGATACTCGACCTTTCGGCCATTATCGCCGGACCATACAGCACGCTGCTCCTGGCCGATCTCGGGGCGGAGGTGATCAAGATCGAAAAGCCGGGGACCGGCGACGGCGCCCGGGGGATGCCTCCCCATTACGTCGAGGGGGAAAGCGCCTATTTCATCGCTTACAACCGCAACAAGAAAAGTCTGGTCCTCAACCTGACGAAGCCGCAGGGCAAGAAGGCCTTTCTGGATCTGGTCAAGATCTCCGATGTGGTCGTCAACAACTACCGCCCCGGCGTCATCGAAAAGCTGGGGCTTCACTATGAGGCCCTGCGGGAGCTCAACCCCCGGATCATCTGCTGTTCGATCACCGGCTACGGCTCCACCGGCCCCTTCAAGGACCGGCCCGCCTTCGACATCTGCGTCCAGGCCCGGGGCGGCATCATGAGTTTCACCGGCGAACCGGGCCGCCCGCCCGTCCGGCAGGGGGTGCCCATGGGCGATCTCGGGGGCGGCATCTTCGCGGCCCACGGGATACTGGCCGCCCTCTACCAGCGGGAAAAGACGGGCCGCGGCCAGAAGATCGACATCAGCATGCTCGATTGCCAGATCGCCATGCTCTCCTATCGCGGGCAATACTACCTGAGCGGGGGCGAGATCGCCCAGCCGCTGGGCACGGGCCATGCCTCCGTCCATCCGTCCCGGAGTTTTCAGACGAAAACCTTCGAGATTGTCCTCGATTGCAATCTTCAGCGGATCTTCGACGAGTTCTGCGCCCTGGCCGGTGTGCCCGAAATGGCCAAGGATCCTAGGTTCAGCTCTCGGGAGAACCGCTTCACCCATCAGAAGGCCCTCTATGAAAAGCTGGAGGCGTTGTTTCTGACTCGGACCGGCGAGGAGTGGCTGGCCCTGATGGACGCCCGCATCCCCATCGCCCCGATCAACACGGTGGACAAGGCCCTGACGGACCCGCAGGTCCTGAGCCGCAACATGGTGCCCGAGGTCGACTGCGGCGCGGGCAAGACCCTCAAGATCATCGGCAACCCCATCAAGATGTCGGAGATCGAAAAGGAGAAGTTCACGCCTGCGCCCCGGCTCGACCAGGACGGCGACCAACTCCTCCGGGAGTTGCTCCACTACAGGGACGAGGAGATAAAGGCGGCGAGATAACAAACCTTTATCCGGGAAAACCTTAGGGGATCCGATGCCTATCGATGCAGGACATGCCGAAAAATCGCTTCCGTCTTTAAGAAGGCCCTTCGCCGGTCTTGGCCTTCTACTGCTGCTCCTGGGAGCTTCGCTGCCCTTCATCTTCGGCGGCTGTGCGACCGTCCGGCCGCAGGTCGTCAGTCTCTGTGAAAACCAGCGCTGCGACACCATGAGCGAGACCTCGTCGAAGGAGGATCTCCTCGTCCGTCTCTTCAACTATTTAAAGAAGAACACCCATACCGAGTTGACCGTGGTCGAAGGGGACCCTCCCGAGAAAAGCGAGCCCGGGAAAGCCTTTGAACAGGCCAAGGACTCCTTTTCCTTTTATGCCCAGGGAGGGCCGATGCCCGGCGTGGCGACGGTCAAGGCCTTGACGTTCAGCGACGTCCTCTATGTGGATCGGGAGAACCTGGAGATCAAGTTCAAGGTCTCCCCGTCGGTGAACTGGAATGCCACCCCGATGTTCTTCGTCAACACCGAGGGGGTGCTCTCCATCAAATCCGCCCGGGAGATCAGCTACACGAGCACCTATTTCGGGACCTGGATGGTCGTGGGGACCTCGGCGTGGAAGCATGACTGGTTCATTGATTATGTCGATTTCGACAGGGGCGTTCTGGGCGGTCCCTATTCCATCGCCGGCGGCGGTCCCCTGACGGTCGGCGGGGGCAAGGGATATCTCTATCTGAAGTTCCGGGAGGCGCCCTCTGCCGGTCCCTTGGCGGCCACGTCTCCCGTCGCCCCTGCCAAGGCGCTCGGTCCGCCGGTTTTGACGATGGCCGCCGCGGTGAGCGAATCCTCCGGAAATGCCGTCTTCGACGGCGGCGAGGAGGTGGCGCTCCGGGTGGAGGTGGAAAACAGAGGCGAGGGCGGAGCCCAAGAGGTCGAGGTGCTCCTTTCGGGCTCTCCGTCGCTGATCGGCTATTTCGGCGACAAACGGGTCCTGGGCGATCTGGCCGCAGGCCAGAAGAAGACGGCGGAATTCAAGGCGGTCCTGCCCGTCCAGATAAAGGCCGAAGCGGCCGAGATCCGGGTCGCGGTCCGGGAGGCGAAAGGGTTCGCCCCGGCGGAGGACAAGGTGCTGAAGATCGCCACCCGGCCGGGCCAGGTCCGGGAGACCGTGGAGGTCATCTCGGAATTGCCGCAGCTCGCCTTTAAGGTTTCGCTCAGGGACCAGAACCGCAACAGCGTTCTGGAGGGGGGCGAAGAGGTCGTCGTGACCGTGGCCGTGGAGAACAAAGGGGAAGGGGCCGCCCGGGATGTCCGGGTGCTCCTCTCGGGGACCCCGGCCCTGGTCGGTGTCCTGGGCGAGCAAAAGACGCTCGGCGCCGTCGGCCCGGGGGAACGCAAGATCGCCGAGTTCAAGGGGAAGCTTCCCGCCCAGGTCCCGTCGCAGACCGCCTCGCTCCGGATCACGCTCCAGGAGGGGCAGACGGGCGCCCCGATGGATTCGCGGGTCCTCAGGGTCGCCCTGCGCGCTCCCGAAGCCCAGGAGGTCGTCGAGGTGATCTCCGAGGTCAACGTGGACGATATCCCGGCCAAGGTCAAGGGACATGTCGCGCCGGACAACTACGCCCTCGTCGTGGGGATCGGTGAGTACCGGGAAAAGGTGATCCCGGCGGTGAAATACGCCTCCCGGGACGCCGAGGTGGTGGCTCGGCACCTGGAGAACATCGGCGGCATCCCCAAGGCGAACATCAAACTGCTCACGGACAGCAAGGCCACCAAGAGCGACATCGAGGCCCAGATCCAGGAGTGGCTCCCCCGGCGGGTGACCAAGGACTCCACCGTTTTCGTCTATTACGCCGGTCACGGTGCCCCGGGAAACAGCGGGCAGGAGGCCTACATCGTCCCCTACGAGGGGAATCCCGACTACCCCTCCCAGCTCTATCCTTTGGAGAAGATGTACCGGGCCCTGAGCGGCCTTTCGGCTAAAAACGTCGTCGTCCTCCTCGACAGTTGCTTCTCCGGGGCCAAGGGGCGCAGCGTCACCGGCGAAGGGACGCGGCCGCTGACCATCTCCATCGAGAATCCCGTCCTGGCCGGGGGCAAGGTCACGGTCCTGGCCGCGGCCGACGGGGCCCAGGTCAGTTCCGATTACGACAAGGTCCAGCACGGCCTCTTTACCTATTACCTGCTCCGGGGCCTCCGCGGCGAGGCGGACGGGAGCGGCAAGGGGGTCGTCGAACTGGGGGAACTCTACCGGTTCGTCCGCGCCCACGTGGCGGCCCTGGCCTCCCTGGAGATGAACCGGGATCAGACGCCGATCCTGCTTCCCGCGGGGCCTGCCGAGGACCAGCGGCTGAAGATCCCCCTCACCCGGACCAAATAGGACCGCCGTCGTCCTTTTCCGGACCCGTGCCTTCTCCCTTTCCCTCTGCCTAGTGACGGCGGTCCATGCCGATGGCCAGGACCTTTTGCTGCCGAAGCGCCGGGCGAACCGGCCGCTGCGGTCGGCCCGGGCGGTGATACGCCGCCGGCGAATCGGCTCCGGCGCCCTGGATGAAGCGGGTCAGATGATCCACATGCTCCTTCATGCTCTGGGCCTGGCTGTTCATCTCTTCGGCGGCGCTTGCCGACTCTTCCGCATGGGCGGCGCTTTGCTGGACGACCCGTCCGATTTCGTGGATCGCCTCGTTGATCTGTTCGATCCCCCGGGCCTGCTCTCCCGAAGCCGTGGCGATCTCGCCGATAAACTCCCGCACCTTTCTGGAAATCTGGCGACTGTGCTCCAACTCGTCGTTGGCTTCCACGAACAGGGAAGAGGCGAGTTGGATCTTCTGCACCGAGGTGGCGATAAGGGATTCGGTGTTCTTGGCCGCCTCGGCCGACCGCATGGCCAGATTCCGGACCTCGTCGGCGACCACCGCAAAACCGGCGCCGGCCTCACCGGCCCGGGCCGCCTCGACGGCCGCGTTCAGGGCCAGCAGGTTGGTCTGGAAGGCGATTTCATCAATGGTCTTTATGATTTTTGAGGTTTCTTCGCTGGCGGTGACGCTTTCGGTGATCACCTTTTCCATGAGCGTCATTTTTCCGGCAATCACCCGGAAGCTTTCCCGGGCCTCCTGAGACATCATGGCACTGGCCTGCTCGGCGTTTTCGGCATTCTGTTTGGTCGTCGCCGACATCTCTTCGACCGAAGCGGAGGTCTCTTCGATGACTTCGGCCTGGCGCGAGGCTCCCTCGGCAAGCCCCTGGCTGGCCGAGGCGACCTGGGAAGCCGCCGCCACCACCTGGTCGGCCCCGTCTCCCAGTCCCAGGATCGCCTGGTTGATCGGCTTGGTGATCATGAGGGGGAAAAAGATGCCGAACCCCAGGGCGACCAATATGCCGAAGACGCTCCCGAAGGTGGCCAGCCGCTGGATGCTGCGCGCCGCCGCCTCGGACCGAGTCTCATTCTCCTTGGCTTCCTTCAGGCTCAGCGCCGCCAGCTCGTCGATGCTCTTTGCCGAGGCGGAGAAGCTGTTGCTCAGTGATCCGTTCGTCAGGGCCAGAGCCTCATCCCGCTTGTTTTCCTTCATCAGCGACAGAAACTTGTCAAAGTCTTTTTTCCAGGCCTCCAGGGAGGGCTTCGCGGTCTCCCAGAGCGTCGTCTGCTCCTTGCCCTTGGGCAGCGCCTCGTACCTGGCCATGGCGTCCTGCATCCTTTTCCACCCCGCATCGGCATTGCCGAACTGGCGGTTTTTGAGTTCGTCGGTACTGGTGAACTCGGCGATCAGCAGGGAGCGCTCCGCCAGACAAAGGGCGGTCTGCTGCTCCTTGAGTTCCGCCAATGATTTGACAGCGGGCAGGTAAATGTCGTTGACGGCGTTCAAGGCCTTTTCCGTATGGTAGATGCCGTAGGAGCCTACGGCGCCTCCCACCAGGATGATGCAGGCCATCAAGACAAAGCCGGAGATCAGCTTGGTGCGTAACTTCATATCCTTCATAAATCCCTCCCAAGATTTATTTCTCGTGACGAGTGCGCCGGACCCAGGTTTCCTTTAATCATCGCAACTGCCGTTGATCGTTGCGGAATGCGGATATTAAAAGGGGAAACTTGCGACCCCGGTCCGCCCTCGGCAACGCTGGCTGACTTCATTATCGAAAGATCTATCAATCAAGTTCTGTGCCAATAATGCGACCGGCCTTCGTCTCGAGGAAAGGCCCTTTGCCTCGGGCGCCGCTCAAGGTGAGAGAAATGCCTCCCCCGCAGGCGGAGAATATTTTTTAACCGCGATTTTCGGATGATCGTGTGACAACGATAGAGGCCTGAGGATGGCGGCGAAAAGCCGGCCGTAGGCCGCAGGAATGCTCTTTTTCTTGAGTTCCGGGTCCTCAGGATGCAGTCGAAGTTGAGGAGCCCGGAGGGTGTAGCGGGTCTTTAGTCCTTTGCGCCGACCAGCTTCCGGCGCAGCTGTTCGATCTCGTCTTCCAGCATGAGATTCTTCTGACGCAGGCGGTTGGCATCGGCAAGATAACGGTCTTTGATATCGTCATAATAGGTGCAGCGGTTGCGCCCGTCTTCCTTGCTGACATAGAGCGCCTTGTCGGCCTGGTCGATGGCATCCATCACGGCGTTCATGGACACCTCAAATTCGGCAATTCCTACAGAAATCGTAATCGGTTGATCGATGCCCTGGTCGGCAAAGGAGACGGCTTGAATATTCCTGCGCAGGTCCTCCATAATATCGAGCACCGCCTGCTTTTCGTAGCCGTAAAAGACCGCGCAAAATTCTTCGCCGCCGTATCGGTAGGCATAGGGCACCCCTTCCCGGATCGCTTGGGCCACTGTCTTGAGGACTTTGTCCCCAACGGGATGGCCGTAGGTGTCGTTCAGGGTTTTGAACTTGTCGATATCGATCATGGCGACAAACAGCTTTTTCCGCCCCGTCTTGAACTGCTTGAACAAACGACCCATCTGCTCGGTAAGCTTGCGTTTATTATACAGCTGGGTGAGATCGTCGGTATAGACCTTGGCGGCCAGCAGCCGGTTTTGATTGGCCTCAATAATGCGGGCGGCCACCGGGGCCACGAAATCGACTTTCTTGATCCAGATATCCCTGTCGAAATCTTCTGTTTTTGTGCAGAGGATGCGGCAATGACCGATCTGGCGAC
Source organism: Deltaproteobacteria bacterium (assembly GCA_021817825.1). GTDB lineage: Bacteria > Desulfobacterota > Syntrophia > Syntrophales > UBA5619 > JAKAFS01. The sequence goes on from JAKAFS010000010.1 coordinate 29,650, forward strand.
CTTCCACGGTCAAGGGAACCTCATAGATGGTTTCCTGCACTTCCTGAAAAGTCGCCTGACCAACGGCACGCGGCGGTTCCGTACTTTCTTCCTTCTGCTGGTTGTAGACGAAAACGTTCCCGTCGGTATTCAGGTTGGAGGTCAGCAATTTGTCATCGTCGAACAGAAAGACTTCGATGTGCTTGGCATTGAGAAAATTGAGGATTCGGCTCATCGCCTTCTCAAAGGGGACAAGTTGGATATCCACCAGCCACTGGATATGCCGCATGCCCTGTTCGGCCAGTTCAAGTTCCTGGAGGTTGGCGATCTGGGATTCCGCCATCTCTTTCTGCACAAATTTAAGACGGTCCACCTCCGTCAGACTATTCTGGGCGATTTTCTGCGCCAGCTGATACCGCTCGAGAAGAATGGCAATTTTTATATACACCTGCTCAATGCGGTCGCGATTCCTGAACACCACGCCGAGTTTGCCGGGTTCAAGGGCATCGATCACCTCGGCGCCGAGCTTCTCGCGGATGATGGAAATGTACTTACGGGGGATTCCACGCAGGCACTCAGCGGAGACGTCATCCTCGATCTGGCGCAATTGCCCCTGTAAATCGTTTAAGGCCGCAACGTCAAGTTTGGCCGTGTTCGACCGCTTTTCGACATCCGCAAGAATCTCCTGAACTATGGCACGGGCGCTATCCAATGGCCTTTTCATATTTCATACCCTGCGCGTTGCTGTGGTGACACGATACACTCCCTGCATTCCTCATCATACTGCGGGATGCTTAACAAGATATTATTTCATTGTAAAGAAGAGTTATTGGCGTTCTCCACCGCAAGTAGCGGAGAATCTTCAATCCTTTTTTCTGCTGAGCGCGGTGGCTGGAGAGCCTCTGCGAGGCTGCCCGCGCCCTCACGCTTGGATGAGCCCCAGAATTGCCAGGGCCGCCTCCTTGGCCCGGGGCCCCACCTCGAGGGTCGGGCCCACGCAGGAGGGACAGCCGCAGGTGCAGGGGCAGGCCTGGATGAGCCGCCGGGCCGAGGCGAGCAGTTCCTCGTGGCGCTCGAAGAGGAGATCGGAAAAACCGATCCCGCCGGGGTAGGCGTCGAAGAGAAAGATCGTCGGGTCGAAGGCGTCCATCGTCGGGGCCGCGCCCTCTTCGTTGCCGGGCGCCGTCGTGATCGTGCGCCAGTTGCGGTCTTTCCTGACGAACCACTCGCCGCTCTTGTCGCCGATCGCCCGGTCGATGTCGTGGAGGTCCGCCATGAGCATCATCGCCGCCAGGTGGTGGAGGGCGTAGGCGAGTCCCGCCAGACCGTCGATGATCTCCTCCTGGCTGTACGAGAGATTGGCCAGGCGGTCCCTCGGGATCGTGAACCAGTAGCTCGTGGTGTGCATGTCCTTTTCCGGCAGGTTCACGTCGCCGTATCCCAGATTCTCGGAGGTGTAGAACTTGATCTTCTTGTAGCCCACCACCTTGCTCACCACCTGGACTTCGCCGTGCTCGACGAGGATCTCCCGGCCCGGTTTTTTTGCAAAGGCGTCGATCACCCGGACGTTGGTGTAGGTCATGGCGTCGGTGTAGTATTCCACCTCGACCTTGCGGACATAGGCGGTCTTCCGCTCCAGGTCCAGCTTGTCTACGTAGTACTGCTGCGATTCGACCATATAGATCGCATCGGTGTGGACGGCGGTGAAGGCGCTGTCCCAGTCCACCTCGGCGATGACCCGGTGGTTGCCCGCCTCGGTCGCATCGACGACGACGACGTTCTCCGGATTGATGCTCCGGAGACTCACCTCGTCGGCCGGGTAGCTTTCGGCCGACCAGTGCCAGCGGTCGCTGACCCGGTGGAGAATCCCCTTCTGTTCGAGGTAATCGAGGAGTTCCTCCAGGTTTTCGCCGCCGAATTTCTCGCCTTTCTCGAAGGGAAGCTCGAAGGCGGCGCTCTTGATGTGGTGCATGAGGATCAGCAGGTTGTCGGGGTTGACCCGGCAGTGTTCGGGAGAACGGGAGAAGAAGTACTCGGGGTTCTCGACGATGAACTGGTCCAGGGGCGAGCTGCGGGCGACGAGAATGGCCAGGCTCTGCCCCGAGCGCCTTCCGGCCCGTCCCGCCTGCTGCCAGGTGCTGGCGATGGAGCCGGGATAGCCGCAGAGGAGCGCCGCTTCCAGATCGCCAATGTCGATTCCCAGTTCCAGGGCGTTGGTCGTGACCACCCCCATGACCTCCCGGTTCCGGAGGCCTGCCTCGATCTGCCGGCGCAGGTTCGGCAGATAGCCGCCCCGGTAGCCGGTCACGAACTGGGTATCCACCGGCTTGCCTTTGGCAAACTGGTCTTTGAGGTACTTGGTCAGGACCTCGACGTTGAGCCTGCTCGTGGCAAAGACGATCGTCTGGATCGCGTTTTCGATCAATTCCGCGGCAATCTTCCGGACCGGCGTCAGGGCGGACTGGCGGATCCCCAGCTCCCGATTCACGATGGGCGGGTTGTAGAGGATGAAGGTCTTGGCCGCGGCAGGCGCGCCGCTCTCGTCGATGAGGGCGACGGGCCGCTCCAGGAGCCGCTCGGCGTGCTCCTGGGGGTTCGCGACCGTCGCCGAGCAGCAGATGAAGACCGGGTCGCGGCCGTAGAAGCGGCAGATTCGGACCAGCCGCCGCAGGACGTTCGTCAGGTGGGAGCCGAAGACGCCCCGGTAGACGTGGAGCTCGTCGATGACGATGTATTGCAGGTTCGCGAAGAGTTTCTGCCACTTCGTGTGGTGGGGCAGGATCCCGGCGTGGAGCATGTCGGGGTTCGTGACGACGACGTGCCCCTGGCGGCGGATCGCCTGGCGGGCGTCGTCGGGGGTGTCGCCGTCGTAGGTGTAGGTCTTGATGTCCGCCTGCATCGCGCCGATGAGTCCGTGGATCTCGTGCATCTGGTCCTGGGCGAGGGCCTTGGTGGGAAAGAGGTAGAGGGCGCGCGTCTCGGGCGCTTCGAGGATCCGTTGGAGGACCGGGATGTTGTAACAGAGGGTTTTGCCGCTCGCCGTCGGTGTGACGAGGACGACGCTCCGGCCTTCGCGAACCTGATCGACGGCAAGGGCCTGGTGGCTGTAGAGCTTTTCGATCCCCCGGTCCGCAAGGACCTTCTTCAGCGACGGATGGACCCAGGCCGGGAAGTCGGCGAATTGGCCGGGACGGGCGGGGATCTTCCGGAGCGCCCGGACGTTCTCCATGAACCGCCGGTCCTTCGACTGCCGCGCGAGCCACTCTTCCAAGGTCAACTTTGCCATGGCCGGAACTTTACCCCTTTTTGCGCAATTTAGCAATTCCGCCCTCATTCGCTGTCGGACCCCAAAGTATCGACAAACCGGCTCTCGGCTAGGGCGGGAAAAAAATCCTGGGTCACGCTATGTCAAAAGGCAGATAATTTTCAACATCTCAATATGATGCATCAATTATTCTTCAAGCCCGAGGCGCCCCAATCCTTGCCACCCCCATAGATTGTATACAATTTCCTTGACTCGCCTGACTCCCCTCCGTATACTTCCGCACCGCAAAAGTACGTTCTTGCCGGAAAATGGGCTGTTTATAGATGTCGTCTCCTTTTTAACCAACCGAACAGAAAGGAAAAAACAACTATGGCATTGAAAGAAAAAGAGAAGACCGCGATCAGCCGGCGTCACCTTTTGAAAGGCGCGGTATTGGGAAGCGCCGGGGTGGCCGCCGCCGGCGTGCTCGGCAGCGCGAGGACCGCTGCGGCGGCAGTTCCGAAGAAGTGGGACATGCAGGCGGACGTGGTGTGCATCGGCTACGGCGGCGCCGGGGCGGTCACCGCCATCACGGCTGCCGACCTGGGGGCGACCGTGATCATCATCGAAAAGCAGCCGGACGACCTGCCGACCAACATCCGCCACACCCCGAACATCCGTTCGGCCACGGGTTCTCTCGTTTGCACGACCGATGCGCAAAAGGCGTCGGACCATATGTTTGCCGCCTCATGGGGCAAGACCCCCCGGGACATTTGCGATGTCTGGGGCAAGTATGCCATGACCAATGCGCAGTGGGTGGAAAAGATGGGCGGGAAGGTGTCGCCTTCCACGGGGGTCCGGGGAGAATTCCCCAACTTGCCGGGCGCCGACGCCATCGACCGCCGTTCCTTGATGGGCGGCGGCCCGGTCTTCTTCAAGATCCTGGACGAGAATATCAAGAAACGGAAAGACAAGATCAAGGTCGTCTATGAAGCGCCGGGAAAAGAATTGGTTGTCGATGCCAAAGGAACGGTCATCGGCGTGATTGCTGAAAAGGGCGGTAAAAAGATAGCGATCAAGGGAAAAAAGGCCGTGGTCCTGACCTGTGGCGGATACGAATGGGATGAGGAACTGGTGGCGAATTTCTTCCATGCTTCCCCGGCCTACTTCTACGGGAATCCGGACAATACCGGCGACGGCATCCGCATGGCCGCCAAGGTCGGTGCAGGGATGTGGCATTTCAACTCCATCTTCGGGCGGCTCACGCCGAAAATGCCGGGGGTGAAACCGGGATTCAGAGGCGGCACGCCCCGGGGATTCATCCTGGTCAACAAATACGGCAAGCGCTTTTTCCGGGAACTTCCCTTGCCGTCGAGCAGCCTCCCCATCGAGGCCTGCGTGTTCGAAAACGAAGTGCCCGAATTTCCGGCCATCCCCTGCTACTCGGTCTTCGACGATACGGCGCTGAAATTGGGCGAGCCTTGCAGCACCGCCTCGAAAGGCCTTCTGGCCGACGGCAAGACGCAGCAGCGCTTTTACGACTGGAGCAAAGGTTATGTCGACGAGATCAAGAGCGGTTTCTTGCTGAAAGGCGAGACCATCGAAGAACTCGCCAAGGTGATCGTGGCGGACAGGGAAAACGAAGGGCGCATGAAACCGGAAGTCCTCCGGGCCACGATCGAAAGGTACAACAAATTCTGCGAAGAAAAAGTGGATCACGATTTCGAGCGCGACCCCAAGAGCCTGGTCCCTGTCAAAAAGGGGCCTTTCTATGCCCTGAAGATGTATCCGGGCGGCGCCATGACCACGGGCGGCCCGAAGAAGAATGCCCAGGCCCAGGTCCTCGATGCCTTCAACAAGCCGATTCCCCATCTCTATGCGGCCGGCGAGTGCGGCTCCATCCATGGCCTTTTGTATCTCTCTCCGGGCAGCAACATTTGCGAATTGCTCGTCTTCGGCCGGGTGGCGGGCGAGAATGCCGTGAAGGAAAAAGCGGTGTAATTCAACAGCGCCGATGACATTGAATGTTCCGGGGCGTATCGTAGGTGCGGAGTTGTTCCGGAGCACGCGCCTGCCCCGGTAAGAGAATGTGATTCCCCGGCGGGGGAGCGGATCATCTGTCCGCTTCCTCGCCGGCGGTCCTTTCGCAATGCCCCTGAGGCCCGGGAGCCGACCGGCACTGAAGTTGGCGCCAGTTCCACGGAAAGATCAACAAGGAGGATGTTTCATGAAGCGCAATATCGTGCGAGCCCTGTTTCTGGTACTCGCATTCTCTCTATCCGCCGCCTTTTCGTCGGCTCAAACAGCGCCCGGGACCAAGGATACGACGAAAACTTGCCTTTCCTGCCACGGGCCTTACGACAAGCTCAGGGCCGCAGGTTCCAACTATGTGTGGCCAAAGGGCGAGAAGCATTCGCCGCACATGTACGTGCGCCACAATACCAAGGACATTCCGGAATGCATCAACTGCCACAAGGTGCACGCCATGCCGCCGACTCCGGCCGGCACGGCCGCGATGGGAAAGGCGAATCCGGAGTATTGCTTTACCTGTCACCATACCAAAGAGCTTACCTGCGGCACCTGTCACGAAGCGCCGAACTAAAGTCAGCGAAGGGCATTAAGAACCGCTCGGGTTTTCTGAACGCTCCCAGGAAGGATTTGGCAGGGCCTGGATTCGGAATTCTTTCCAGTCCAGGCCGCTCTGCCATTGGGGCAGCTTTATTGCTGGCCCTGAGATTCGGACCAGTGGTGGGTTTCTCTCGGCCAGGGAGTTGATTTTGCCCCACAGCGTGATGTCTCCCCAGTATTGCGGCGGCGTCTCTGCCGCCGCTACGGCGGCAGAGATCGCCGCTGGGGTTTCGCAACCACTGCGGATCGCCTCCAGGGCGAGGCTTTCCAGCTTTCCCATGCCGGTCGCCGGATCCGGCTGCTCCTGAAGCCAGCGCGTCACCGCGGCAGGAATCCAGGGCAGGGGCGCGTCGGTAAGGGCGGCCAGCTCCTCGAACCTTCCTAAATCCTGGGTCGCGAATGCCCCATCCACCACCTTGGCAAAGCGGAACTGGGCCTCGGTGACCGGGTGCCGATTGCCATAGAGGGATGCCAGTTGCAAAGGCTGGAGCTGGCCGAGGCCGTTGAAAGGAACGACCCCGGGAAAGGCAGCGACGCACAGTAGCTCGGCCTTTGGAATTCCCAAATGCCGCAGGCACGCCAGGATGTGGACCAGCATCGCCTGATCGAAGAGGCAGGCATCGAACCACAGGACGATCCGTTCATACCCGGCGGCTGCGGCAAGTTTTCGATACTGGTTTTCCAGCGTGCGGAGAATGAAATCCCTGTCCAGTCCCCCGGCGGTCGTCTCTTCGAGGAATCGGGCTCGCGCCTGGAGCGTTTCGTCCTCGGGCCAGCCGGGGTTCCGAGGTCCCTCGTAGAGGATGTCGTGCCAGACGAACACCTCGCCGGAAATGCCGGATTTGCTCAGAAGCCCCCCGGCGCAGTCGCCGCTGGTAATGTGAAGCGTGTTGCTCATGAATCCTGCCTCTTTTCTTGAATGACTTTTTGCGCCGGCAAGGTCGATCCCGTCTCCCGATCCTCATTCATCCGTGCGGTCCCTGGGAGGATCGAAAAGAGAGGTCTGAATTTCCTCATCCCGACCGGTCTTCCTGGCGGGACCGGCAGGCGGCGGGTGAGGGGCCGCCGTCTCGATCACCATTTCCGCCGACCGGTAGGGAACCAGGAGCGGCCGGAGTGCCTCGGGATCGCGGACTTTAGGATCGAGCCAGAGCGCCTCTTTGTCCTTGGGAAGAAGCACCGGCATCCGGTCGTGGAGGAGGGCGATAAGGTCATTCGGTTCCGTCGTGACGATAGTGCAGGTGCCGATCGTCTCCCCCGACGGAGCGCGCCAGGTTTCGTAGAGACCGGCCATGGCAAAGGGCTCTCCGGAACGAAGTCCGAAACGGACGGCCTGCTTCTTCCCCTTCTCGCCCGTCCACTCGTAGAAGCCGTCGGCCGGGATCAGGCAGCGGCGGCTTCGGAAGGCCTCCTTGAAACTCGGTTTTTCGGACAGGGTCTCGGCCCGGGCGTTGAAGAGCTTCCTCCCGATGGCCGGGTCTGTTGCCCACCCGGGGATGAGCCCCCAGCGCAAGGGCAGGGCGGTGCGGCGTCCCTCTTTGTCCGCGATCGCGACCACAACCTGGCCGGGAAGGAAATCACCGGGCGGCAGGGCTTCAAAAGCGCCCCCCTCGGCGGCAAAGCGCGCCATCATCACCGCCTGGTCGGTCAAGAGATAAAAACAGCCGCACATCCTTGTTTGCTACCCCCGGTCCCAGCCGCCCCGGGCGCGCAGGTCGGCTACGATCCGGGCGGCCCGTTCCCGGAGGTTCAGATAATCCGTCTTGGCCACCCGGTTCAAGGGGATTTCGCCGGCCTTGAGGATCTCCACATGAGAGGGCCGGGAATAAGCGGAGATGTCGCCGCAGGCCGCCATCACCTCTGCGGCGGTGATCGTCTGGCCGTCCAGCGCCTCTACGAAGGCGACGATCCCTTCGCTGAAGACCTCGTGCTCCGCGCCGATAACGGCCACCATCCCGAGGCGCCCCTTGAGCTTGCCGTGGATGTGATTCTCCACATCCTCGGGAAAGACCTGATACCCCTTGGGCTTGATGATCAGCTTTGCCCGGCCGGAGAAGTGGAGCCCCTGGTCGTCATAGTAGCCCACATCGCCGGTATAGCAGATTCCCTCCAGGGAGACCGTCTTGGCGGTGTTCTCGGGATCGCCCAGGTAGCCGAGGAAGATCTGGGGTCCGGAAAAACAGATCTCCCCGATTTCGCCCTTGGGCTTTTCGGCGCCGGCGGTTCCGTCGGCGTTCATGAGGCTGCGGATCGAAAGGGGGCAGAGCGGGGAATCGTAGCCGATCCCTAAAGCCAGCTCGTCCACGTCGGCATCGACGTTCGTATAGGTGCAGAACCCCGCCGTTTCCGTGAGCCCCAGCCCCGTACCGATCCTCGGGGCCATGGTCTTCATTTTTGCAAGAAACTCCCGGGGGACGGCCTGGCCGCCGTAGATGGCAAAGCGCAGGGAGGAAAGATCGTACTTCCCGTAATCGGGGAGCCGCCACTCCATGTTGAAGAGGGCCGGGATCTGGCCGATGACGGTGATTCTATGCTTCTGGATCGCCTCCAGGGAGAGCTTCGGATCGAAGATATGGAGGATGACCGCCGTGCCGCCGCCGAAGATGATCGTCCCGAGTTGCTCCGTCGTGCAGCCCACGTGGGAAGCGGGAAGGTTGATCAGCATCCGGTCGGCGGGGACCAGCTCGAAACCCACGCAGAGGCCGATATTCTGAATCAGGATGTTCTCGTGGCACAGCAGCGCCGGTTTCGGAGAGCCCGTGGAGCCGGTGGTGAAGATGATGAGCGCGCCGTCCCTTTTGCCGACCGCCCGGCGCGCCTTGCGCACCTTGCCCGTCAGCAGGCCAAGCAGAAAGACCTTCTTGATGTCCTTTGCAAAATCGGTGATTCCGACGGCGCCCTTCATGATCAGGTCCGGTTCCTTCTGGAATTGCACCCAGTGACGGATGTACGGGCAGGCCGCCATCACCTCGCCGATGAGGGGACGAAAATCGACGACCGGTGTCTTGCCGAGGAAGAAATAGGCCTTCGGCTTCATTTTGCCCATGCAGGTGATGACTTCTCCGGCCTTGAGGCGCAGATCCAAGGGGGCCACGATGATGCCGATCCGGTAGCAGGCGTAGATCAGATAGACATGCTCCTTGAGCAGCGGCAGGCTTGTGGCGACGATGTCCCCTTTTTTCAGGCCGATGGAGAGGAGCTTGGCGGCGAAGGCCGAAACGGAGGTGTTGAACTGTTTCCAGCTTACCTGCTCGTTCGTGTTGTGTTCGATGATGGCGGTTTCGGAGGGGCGCCCCTTCGCATAGCGGGCGACATAATCGGCGATGTTCGGCAGGAGGGTTTCATAGATCTGACGGCAGCGTTCGTCTTTCTGATGATCCTTCATGGCGATGGCCTCTTAAGTGGGTTGTAGGGGGAAAGAGCCGCTGTACACGGAGTTATGGAGTAGCGAAAATGCGGCACCGTTGTCAAGGAAAATCGGGATCTTTTCCCCGGAAGGGGAGAGTGAAGCGCCAGGGAGAGGTCAGGGGGCAAGGAGGCGCAGAGACCAGCGAACGAGGAGGATGGCGATCAGAAGCCAGGCAAGGAGGATGACCGCGGCGGCAATCTTGCCGGCCCGCTCCGCCCTGCCGATGCTCTCCTCGGCCTGACGGCGGCATTCGGCAAGAACCCCGGCAGGGATGAGCCGGACGACGAGCATCATCCCCAGGGGGATCAGGACGAGGTCGTCCAGATACCCCAGGACGGGAATGAAATCGGGAATCAGATCGATCGGGGAGAGGGCATAACCGACGACGACCAGCGCCAGGGCTTTGGCGTACCAGGGAACCCGCGGATCGCGGCAGGCAAGCCCAAGCGCAAAGGTGTCTTGCTTGAGGGCCTGTACCCGTTTTTTCCAGGAGGCGAAGGATTGCATCATCGGGATTCCGTTGCCGGGCGCCGCGTCCCGTCGCGGCCGCCGCCTTATTGGTCTTTGCGGGCCGCCATGATGTCGTCTACATCGAATTCCTCGGGCTTCTGGAAAGGAAAAAGAGAGTAGAAATTCATGTTTCCCAAGGAGACTTCCATATAGAACCGGTTGCCGTCGGCGGTCTTGAAGGAAATCTTCCGGAGCTGCGGCTTGTCGATCGACGCCTCGACCGAGATCTCCACGGCTTCGGTGATCGCCAGCATCTTGGGCTGGTTCTGATAGACGAAGATGCAGGTTTCCCTTTCCAGATCGCCCCTGAAGCGCCCGATGCACTGGTTCATCAACTCTCCCAGGCTGTTGGCCACCTCGTCGGCGGTGTAGCTCGTTGCCAGCTCTTCTTCCGGCATGCCCATGCTGACCATGTATTTTCTGTAGATCTCCATCGCCGCCTCATCGGAAAAGTTCAAGAGAACGAGCCCGGTAAAATCGCCGCTGAAGAGGACGAAACAGCCGATATCGGGCTTCAGGCAGGTCTTCTGAATGCACTGCACCATGGGTGAATAGGTGATGGCATCGTTCGTTGCCGATGTCAGAACCGACTGCACGGAATGGGTCAGGATCCGGAAGATGTCTTCCGGAGACACGACGGTGATCGCTTCTGTCTGGTTTTCATTCATGATCGGTCTCCTTGACGTTTCGGTCGAAAGGTTCGCAGGGCAGCGCCGCGTGAATGCTGCCCTGTGGAATAGGCTATTCGTCAGGGGGCGAAGTATAAGGACAAGGGGGATGCATGTCAATCACATATCCATTGTTGTCAACAATCCCAGCCTGCCTGTGATCTTCATAGCTTTCATTGCCTCCGGCTGCCTCTCCGAAATTTTTGGTTGACAGGATCTTTTTATAGTTGTATGGCACAACCATGTCGACGAATCATGAACAACATTGCCGGGAAATATTCACCGTCATCATGACGCTCTTCCGCGAGATCCGCTGTTGCAGCCGGGACGAGGCAATCTGTCTGGGAGTGACGTTCCATCAGTTCGTCATCCTCGATGCCGTAGCCGAAAAGGGAGAGATGGATCTGGCGGAGCTGCACGGTGTTCTTTCGGTGGAAAAAAGCACGACCACCCGTCTGGTCAATCCGCTACTGAGAAGGGGGCTCCTCCGACGGGAAAAAGCCCCCCATGATTCGCGGGCGGTCAAACTTGCCTTGACCGAAGCGGGCCGGGAAACCCATCTTAAGGTCCGGGATTGTCTGCTGGCCTTTTTCGCGGGCATCGACCGGAATATCCCCGCCGGCCAAAGGGATGGGGTCCTGGAGGCGGTGCGGATCTTCGCGACGGCCATCAGGAAGGCGGCCGCACAATGCCGCTGCTGCGCATGAACGCAAAGGAGGTGAAGAAATGAACCAAAACGACCCCAAAGCACGCCCCAAGGTGATGCTGCCCCTCGGGCCCGCTTCCGGCGGCGAAGGTTGCGGATGCAGCTGCGGTTCGGATATGGCGCCGCAGCAATCTGCGGACCGGGAACGGCGCTTCGTCATCGGCGATCTTGCGTCGCCGGCAGGGCCCTTGCCGCGGGTCTCGTCGTCGCTGACCTGGGTTGACCACTGGGGAACGATCAAGGCCCGCTGGGGCGTAGGCCGAATGGACTATGCCATCGATCCGGGGCTCTATGCCCTGGGCCGTCCGGGACCGGAATCGCCCGTCCTGGTCACGGCCAACTACAAGATGAGTTTCGATGCGCTGCGCAGCGCCCTTCCCGGGCGCGACACCTGGATCCTCGTCCTCGATACGCAGGGAATCAATGTCTGGTGCGCCGCCGGAAAGGGGACCTTCGGCACCGAGGAGGTGGTCCACAGGATCGCGGCCAGCCGTCTGAAGGAGGTCGTGACTCACCGGTCGCTGATCCTTCCCCAACTGGGCGCGCCGGGGGTCGCTGCCCATCTGGTGAAGCAGCAGTCGGGATTTACCGTCCATTACGGGCCGATCGCCGCCGGCGACCTTCCGGCCTATCTGGATGGCGGCGGCCAGGCGACTCCGGCGATGCGGCGGAAAGATTTTCCCCTCCGGGAGCGGGCGGTCCTGATCCCGGTGGAACTGGTGGCGGCGCTCAAACCGGCCGCACTTATCGCGCCCCTTTTGTTTCTGAGCGGGGGGCTGGGTGGGCCCGGCGGCTTTTGGCAGGACGCGCTTCGGGAGGGCACCTGGGCCGTCTTCGCCTTTTTGAGCGCCGTCCTGGCCGGGACGGTTCTCTTTCCCCTTCTGCTGCCCTTTCTTCCCGGGCGGGCCTTCACCACCAAGGGGCTTGGGCTGGGCATCCTGATCGCCCTCGCCTATGGGTTCCTGACGGCTTTCGTCGGCGTGGCGTGGCTCGGAATGCTGGCCTGGTTCTTGATGATCCCGGCCCTGACCGCCTATCTGGCGATGAACTTCACCGGCTGCTCCACCTATACCTCCCCCTCGGGCGTGAACAAGGAGATGCGCTGGGCGCTTCGCCTGGAGATCGGTCTGGCGCTCGGCGGCTGCGTCCTCTGGATCGCGGCGCGCCTGGTCACTTAGGAGATGAAGAGATGAACCGTTTATCGTACCTGAAGGATGTGACAACCCTCGCCCTGGACGAGCAGAAATGCATCGGCTGCGGGATGTGTCTGGAGGTCTGCCCCCATGCCGTGTTCGGAATGCAGGAGCGGCGGGCGCAGATCATAGACCGCGATGCCTGCATGGAGTGCGGGGCTTGCCGCCGGAATTGCCCGGCCGAAGCCGTGACGGTGCAGGCCGGTGTCGGCTGCGCCGCGGCCATCATCAACGTCATCCTGGGCAGGACCGATCAACCCTGCTGCGGCGGCGACACCGGTTGTGGGTCGGGAAAAACCTGTTGCTGATCTGAAGCGGGCCCTTATCCGCAAGATTCCTTTTGGATCTGGCAGGCCTTTTCCTTCTTCTTCTCTGCCAGCCGCGCCTCCCGTCGGGCTCGGGCCTCCCGATGGCGTCGCCGTTCCTCGTCGGTCTCCAGTGTCAGCGGGGGAACGGGTCGCGGCCTCCCCTCGGGGTCCAGGGAGACGAAGGTGAGGTAGGCGGAGGCCGTATGGCGCCGTTCGCCGGTGCGGGGGTTCTCCGTTTCCACCCGGACGCCGACTTCCATGGAAGTCTTGCCCACGTAATTGAGGCTGGCCTTCAGGGTCAAGACATCGCCCATATAAGCGGGGTTGTGGAAATCAAGCCGGTCGATGGAGGCGGTTACCACATTGCTATGGGCGTGGCGCATCGCGGCAACGCCGGCTGCCGTGTCGATGAGCTTCATGATCACCCCGCCGTGGACGTTTCCCGCCGTGTTGATGTCCTGGTGACTCATCAATTGCGCCATGACGACGCTGCTTTCGCTGACGCTTTTCCCTGCCTCGACCGCTTCCGTTTCCATCGCCACCTCCTCAGGGTTGTCTGAAATCTCGAACATATAGTTTTCTTTTTACCCGCTTCCCGGCTTCTTTGCAACCGTCGAACGTGGGGCAGATGAACCGTCGGCAAGTTCCCGCGGCCTTTCTTCCCGATGATCCGGACATCGCCTGCACCGTGCGACGTCGGGGCATGGGCCCGTCCTGCCGAGCGACCGAAGCCAAGGGGAAGGAACGGCGGGAAGAAGAAAAGGGCTTGCGCCCGATTTCCATCTGTTGTACCGATGGATGAAAGCGGCGGCTGATTTTAAGAACGGCTCTTCTTTCCCATCGACCGATAGGACCCGTTTTAACCGGGTGCGGGAGCGGAAGGGCGGTGGAACGATCGCGAAAGGAGAGAAACGATGACCAGAAAAGGGGAAGGACCATCGGCTGCGGCGCAGTGGATCCGGGAGACCGTCCGCACCTATGCGGCGGGGAAGGCGAATCGCCTGCGTCCCGACGGCACGGACGACGAACCGGCCTGGGATGAGCCGCTGGTTGGCTTTTCCCGCGGCGACGACCCCCTTTACGAAAGGTTCAAGGCCGATATCGGCTCTTTTGTCTGGACACCCGCAGAGGCCTTTGCCGCGGCCTTTCCGGGAATCGATGTTGCGCCGGCCGAATTGACGGTGATTGCCTGGGTGCTGCCGCAGACGGAAATCACCCGGCGGGACCACGCCCGGGAGGAGAAGCTGCCGGCGGAGCGCTGGGCGCTGGCGAGAAAGTACGGGGAGGAATTCAACGCCAGGCTGCACGACCATGTGGTCCTGACCCTGGCTCAGGCTGGCTTTCAAGCGATGACGCCGCATAGCTCGCCGCACTTCAAGCGGGAAAACTCCCCGCGCTACGGTTTTGCCTCCAGTTGGTCGGAGCGACATGCAGCCTTCGCCTCGGGACTCGGCACCTTCGGCCTCTGTGAAGGACTGATTACGCCCAAGGGGAAAGCGGTGCGCCTGGGATCCGTGGTGGCCAGGATCGCCGTTGAGCTGCCGGCGCGCCCCTATGAAGATTCCCACGCCTATTGCCTCTACTACAAGGACGGAAGTTGCGGCGTTTGCGTCAAGCGCTGTCCGGCAGAGGCCGTCAGCCGGGAAGGCGGGCACGACAAGGTCAAGTGCCGGAGCTACAATCGCACCATCTGCGAAAAATCGATTCTGGAAAGATTCGGTATCGAGACCTACGCCTGCGGCCTCTGCCAAGTCGGCGTTCCCTGCGAAGCTGCCATTCCACGGCGGGCGAAGGACAAGTAACCGCCATCGGCCTGACTGTACAGATCAAGATTTTTTTCGACTCCCCCGGAGGGAATGGCACCGTCCGCATTGACTTTTTCGTCCGTAGGGGGCTATTTTCGTTCGACGAGGGCATGCGTGACACGGTGAGAATCTCCCGGCCGTAGCACCGCGGTTTTCGCGGGAGCGCCATGCGGGGTTGGTGGGAGGCCCCGCCGCATGCCCTTTTCATTTTCACTTCCCGGAGAAGACGACTATTTCTCTTTTGTTCAATCTAATGACATCGTCCTGATTAGTCCGCCGAACCGACGTCAGAAAGGAACCCACGCCTGTGGGGAACACCCGCTTCTGGCCTTCGGAGATGAGATCATAGACGGTTCATTCCCACGTCTGTGGGGAACACAATCTGCCTCACGAAAACGGCATACCATATGACGGTTCATCCCCACGTCTGTGGGGAACACTACGGGTTCACGGTGGCCATTGACCAGTGGGACGGTTCATCCCCACGTCTGTGGGGAACACCTCCTGCCACAACCCCTTGGCGTCTCTTATCTCGGTTCATCCCCACGTCTGTGGGGAACACGTCTATGTGAAATCGTCCGCCGAGCAAGACTGCGGTTCATCCCCACGTCTGTGGGGAACACATCCGGCTTCCGGATCTCGTCCAGGTGGATCACGGTTCATCCCCACGTCTGTGGGGAACACTCTGACGATCAGGACTTTAGCGCCTTTGTAGGCGGTTCATCCCCACGTCTGTGGGGAACACACGCGCAAGAGCAAGCACATTGAGGGCAAGGCCGGTTCATCCCCACGTCTGTGGGGAACACGTTATCATAAAACTGAGCGGCTGACGGCGGAACGGTTCATCCCCACGTCTGTGGGGAACACATCAGGAGATCGTCAAACGGAACGACGCCCACCGGTTCATCCCCACGTCTGTGGGGAACACATGCGGGTATCGGCTACATAATCCCCGTTTACCGGTTCATCCCCACGTCTGTGGGGAACACTCTTCAAAGATCATCATAAGCCTCCTGATATTCGGTTCATCCCCACGTCTGTGGGGAACACGATGTGGTCGCCACGGCGGATGTGACCGAAAATGGTTCATCCCCACGTCTGTGGGGAACACTATACTCAGGCAACAACGAACTTAGCGAACACCGGTTCATCCCCACGTCTGTGGGGAACACAACTCCGGCATATGAGCATAATATCCATCATTCGGTTCATCCCCACGTCTGTGGGGAACACCTTGGCCTCTGCGCTCTCTACGTCCTGCGGGCCGGTTCATCCCCACGTCTGTGGGGAACACGATTTATTGGGCGGGGCCGGTTTGAGCGTCACTGGTTCATCCCCACGTCTGTGGGGAACACATAGTAAATATGTATATGATCGCAGGAGATACCGGTTCATCCCCACGTCTGTGGGGAACACATCAAATTTGTAAGAAAAGCTGTATAGATTGTCGGTTCATCCCCACGTCTGTGGGGAACACCGGAACCATTCGTAACCATTACGATCTACTAGCGGTTCATCCCCACGTCTGTGGGGAACACCAGGCAATTCTATTTTATAGGACTCCATCTCTCGGTTCATCCCCACGTCTGTGGGGAACACAATATTGAGAGGCAAGAGAGATTAGATAGGTACGGTTCATCCCCACGTCTGTGGGGAACACTTGCACATCCCATGAGATACTCCAGTAACTCCCGGTTCATCCCCACGTCTGTGGGGAACACTTACTGGTTTTATTTCCATGCAATAAATATACCGGTTCATCCCCACGTCTGTGGGGAACACGATGACTCCTGGTACTATCCGGGAGGGTTCTTCGGTTCATCCCCACGTCTGTGGGGAACACCACCTCCCGAATATTGAGCATCTCCGGGAATTCGGTTCATCCCCACGTCTGTGGGGAACACTTGTTGTCGATAGAAACAGAAGGGGATCAAAACGGTTCATCCCCACGTCTGTGGGGAACACTAGATTTTTGGTGAGGTGATGCGTGAACTCAGCGGTTCATCCCCACGTCTGTGGGGAACACCTCCTGCGTTTCAGTGGTACCCAAACGATTATCGGTTCATCCCCACGTCTGTGGGGAACACTATGCGGATGGTCTTTCCGGCAGGCTTCACGGCGGTTCATCCCCACGTCTGTGGGGAACACGGTGAAGGACGTCTCGTTTCCGGTGAGGCCTGAGGTTCATCCCCACGTCTGTGGGGAACACATCCACCGCGCGTCGTGCGTGTGAAATCTCCTCGGTTCATCCCCACGTCTGTGGGGAACACCCCCTTGGAAGACAGAGCGCCGGGACGTTGACCGGTTCATCCCCACGTCTGTGGGGAACACCCGATGAAGCCCTTTCACCTCTGAAGGTCGCCCGGTTCATCCCCACGTCTGTGGGGAACACAGGAGTTCGAGGACCTGGAAAAGATGCTCTATCGGTTCATCCCCACGTCTGTGGGGAACACCATTCGTGCGATCATTTCTTCCTTTGTCATTCCGGTTCATCCCCACGTCTGTGGGGAACACCCGATCACGCTGTCCGAGCTGGCTGACCAGGCCGGTTCATCCCCACGTCTGTGGGGAACACGATTGGATATCCGGGGGGCGTTTTCGATGGCCAGGTTCATCCCCACGTCTGTGGGGAACACGTTGCGAATATCTATCCTCACGTCGTCGCCTCGGTTCATCCCCACGTCTGTGGGGAACACTTTTCGATCATCTCCAAGGTGCCGGACAAGACCGGTTCATCCCCACGTCTGTGGGGAACACAGCACCGGACGGACGAAAACGGGAAGATTGTTCGGTTCATCCCCACGTCTGTGGGGAACACGGTATCGGAAAATGATCCGTCAGATTGCCACTCGGTTCATCCCCACGTCTGTGGGGAACACTTATTCGTCGGCAATGGTCCCAATCCTGGAGACGGTTCATCCCCACGTCTGTGGGGAACACGCAGAAAGATAGATCGCGGCAACTGACAGAATCGGTTCATCCCCACGTCTGTGGGGAACACGGCTCGGCATCGGCCACCCTCGGCTGCACGAACGGTTCATCCCCACGTCTGTGGGGAACACCGCACCTTCACCACCCGCGACGACATGATGGACGGTTCATCCCCACGTCTGTGGGGAACACCTTATAGTTCCCGCAAAGGTCCACAATGCGGGCGGTTCATCCCCACGTCTGTGGGGAACACTTCAAGGCGAGCCATAAGACGGTTCTCGACCTCGGTTCATCCCCACGTCTGTGGGGAACACACTTCTTCTATGTCATTGATTTTCTATTTAATCTCTCGGGGTGAATTCCCCGAAGCTTGCTTCGTTCCTTGCTGTTTAAGATACCTCGCAGCTTGCTGCGAGGAGATTCATTTTTCAAAGAACATAATTCTACCGAAAATATGCAAACCCAGTTCAACATTTCCGTCCATTCTGGCCGTCGTTCTCTGGTAAAAAAGATACCAGCTTAAGACCATCCATTTCTACCGGTATGCGCCGATTGGCCCCCAAGGTCATGAAGTCGAATCCAGACTCTGTGTTGGTACTCCAGGCCATAACGGCGTTGCCGTCAGCAATTCCCTTTTCAATCTGTTCCCAGATCATCTCGCGCACCCGTCTGGATACCTTACCCACATAAACCCCGGCGCGGACTTCCAAGAGCCAGATCGCCAGTCGGCCTCGCAAACGGGGTGGTGCGTTTTCAACCACGGTGACCAGCATCGCCGATACCCTCCTTGTTCGGAATGGCCATCTCCACCGCCTCTTCAGGTGTTTTCGGTCTTTCCAACCCGCCGGCTGTCAAAACCTCCTCGATCATCGGAATGATCCGATGAAGAATCCTGGATTGCCGGAAAGAATCCCGACAGGCCACCCGGACCTCCCGTTCCGGTTGGTTCGGGCACTTGGCTGCAATTCGGAATGCCACGGGAACCACCGTCTCGAACTTAAAGATATCGGCAATGTCGTAGACAAAGGATTGCGGCTTGCCCGTGTGAATAAAGCCGATTGCCGGAGCGTATCCCGCCGCCAGGATAGCGGCCTCACAGATCCCGTAGAGGCAGGCGGTTGCCGAACTGAGGCAACGGTTGGGGATGTCGCCGCTTTCCCACTCGGTATAGTCATAGTTGCGGTGTTTCCACGTCACACCATATTGACGGGCGAGGAGTTCATACATCTTGCGCACCCGCACTCCCTCAATTCCTCGCAGTTGTTCGACGCTGCGCCTTTCCGGCGGCTCATCTCTGAACCGCAGGGCGTACATCTTGCGGACGACTTTCAGACGGGCCGTATCATCCAAGGCAAGCTTCGCCTGAAAAAGAAGCCGATCCGCCCGAGCGCCGCCCGGTTGACCGGCAGCATAAAGCCGGACGCCGCCATCCCCTATCCAGACCAGGAGGCAACCGACCCGCGCCGCCAGCATGACAGCCATGTGGGACACCCGCGTTCCCGGTTCCAACATCATGCACGCCACGCCGCCCACGGGGATGTGGGTGCGGACGCCATTCTTGTCTACGACGACAAAAGCCCCGTCAAGGACATCGAGGTTTCCCTTTTTCACAAAGACAACAGATACCCTGTCTTTCATGGGAATTGGTTTCAGGGGAGGCAGAATAGGTTCGCTCATTTCTTCTCCAGCATTTTTTTGCTTTCCGGTTCGGTCAGATAATTTTCTGTTGAAACGACCCGTTTCCCGGTTTTCTTTTCCAGATCCTTACGGGCGGTTCCGGCGACTTCGCCGCCTTTGCGGGCGCCTCTTTGGTTTCGGTAAATCCCTGCGCATCATCGACTCGGGTGATTTCCGTGGTCGCCGCTTCGCCAAGCATCGAGAAGATCAGTTCCAGATCGGTCATGTGGTCGCGCAGGTTTTCCCGTTTCAACCCTTTCAGTTCCTTGTGTTCGCTGGGCGTTACGCCAAAGGCCGCCTTGGCGATTTCCGCGGTCAGGATCGCATACTCCGGTTCGGCTCCGACCTTCCGTTTCTTCCATTCATCGGTGAGTTCTTCCCGGATCGCGATCCCACGCATCCGCTTTTCTATCCAGGCATCGGAATACCCTTTGGCCTTGTAAAGCGCCTTGGTCCGCTTCGTTCCCAGCTCCGGATCTTCGATTTCTTGCACCCGCTCATAGCCGACCTTGGCCAGCCAGCGCTTGAAAGGTTCGGCCTTGGGGGAGGGGATGGACTGGATAATGCGGAAGATGCCCTCGGTGTTGGCGCATAGCATACGTTGCTTCCCACCCTCGGTCTCGACGGCAAGGGTATGTACAATTTGTACCCATCCTTTGCCAAGTTCCGGATCTCGTTGTTTTAAACGCTGAATGTACTGCTTGGGGTCTTTGGAGTCGATCAACGCCGAGACCACATCTTCAACGACGAACCACCATTCGTTGTGTTGGAGTGTTTTACGGACCCCCTGTCCTCTGAAAAGAACGATTTTAGTTTCCATGACGCCCTCCGATTTCTGACTCTATGGGTTCTATGATGCTTGTACCGTTGTTACTCTCCTTGGGACAAACATTCTATGAGCAGGGTCGAAAGACACCGCCATGTCGGGAATGGAATCCAGGCCGTCGGAAAAACTGGCGGCATCCTCCTGGCGCATAAAAGCAGCAAGGGGCTTGTCTCCGACGATGAGCCGTATTGCATCGTCATAACTGTTCATCAAGCCGGCAAGTACAGGGGCTGTCGGGATACAGGTCTTACGTCCCAGCCAGATTCCCCATTTCGGATCGGAAAGAGCAAGAGCCACTTCTCTCAACAAAGCGCCATCACCTTCGAGTAGGACTCCAAACGAGGCGTCCGTCAGGTACTGGCGACGGGTGAGAACCGCAAGGGCTTGCCCATTTTTTGCTCTTGGCTTTCCATCCTCGGCCGATACGGTGATACTGCGCCGCTCGGCGAGATCATTGGGGCCGTAACCGCCGCCGACCGTGTGATAGTCCTCCAGCCGCTGTGCGGGTAGGTTTTTTTTCACCCCCCGTCGCGGGATGGCAATCGCCGTCATCTTGAGCTCTCCGAAAGAGAGAAGAAACTTCCGCTCTTCTCCGCTTCCGCGTGACCAACCTAGGGCGGCGCAGCACATGCCGGCAATGGCGCTCTTGGTCGGCATCAGACCTGTGTTGCGGCGGTTGTATTGACTGTCGAAACCCCAGGATTGAAGGGGCCCCTCCAGACGAAGGGCCAAATAAGATTTATCAGTTGACATGTTCCACCACCCCATCGAGAAAAGGTTTCAGTCCGACATCGGGGATTGCCTTCTCGAAAACAGCTTCGACTCCCCACGTTTTTATGAGATTGCCGTATTCTGTTTTGAGCAGTTCAACCGATTTGGCGGCATAGCCCGATGAAGAACGAACCGGTGTCTCAAAGGCATTGACTAGTTGAATCGGATGGCCTTTTTCGCGGACAATGCCGAGGACGTAACCCGGAAGTGTATTCCCGTTCATAGTGTTTTTTCTCGCTCCCGGAATCGCCTTGATCGTCGCCTCCACAAAAGTACGTACCACATTCTGTCTCTCTTCCTTGGAGAGGCTCCCCAAGTGTTCTGCATCGGTGAGCATGTCGAGGTTGAGGGCCGCAAAACGGTAATAGGTGGCAGAGTTGAATTCCAGGGTGCTGGTCATGCCGGCACCGGATTCCTCTTTCGGTTGCAGGTCGTCCACTGCGGCGAAGAAATCGATTTCGTTATCAACCTTATGCGTGGAGAGGGCATGGGAAAACATCGCGGCCGCCTCGACGGTCAAGGAGTGGTCGTTGGCAACCATGCGGCCAAAAAGGGAAATATCGGCGGCATCGTTCAGAGACTTGGCATCGACGGCCTTGAGCGTCTTCTTGATATCCTTTGATTCGGCATAAGTCTTGGCCAAAGTTTCCAGTTCAAGAGGGGATAAGAAATAGAGGGTGGTAGATCTCACTTTGTCGGTGGATTTGGTATCGAGCTTCACCAGGGCGTCGACAATCTTCTTTGCGCCGTCATCGGCGTCTTGGTCCGTCATCCCCGCCGTTTTCAATGACAATACCAAGGGTTCATACATCAAACGGGTACGCTCTCCTTTGAACCGCTCAGGAGAAATCTCTTTGGCCATCTCGCGAATGGCCCGTTTCCAGGACTGGCTCGACACACGCGCCCGCTGGACACCCCCGAAGACCGCCGTCTTCGGAGAGTTGAGGTCGTCACGATTCAGGCAGGCAACAGGGACGGATTGGATGATGTGCAGTTCCAGGTGTTTCATTAGGATGCTCCTTTCTTGGCGTTACAGGTTGATGGGCGCAAGCAGCAACAGGCCGAAGCCGAAGCTCTTGGCGCTGCCGATACCCGACTGATAGGTTTCGATGAACTTCTCTCGATCAATGACTTCCAGAATGCCGCGAAATTGAACGCCGCCGTGGTAGCCGTCCTGCCCCTTCTTCCGAAAATGGCTTTCCACCATCGGGCTGATTTCCAGAGGTCTATCTTCCACAATTCGAAATCCTCCCGGGATATCCAGCCCGGTCTTTTGATCCCGGCAGCGGACGCGACCTTTACGGACAAGCCAGTCGTGCAGGTCCTCCTGCTTTACCAGGGGCACCCTTTTCCCGCTTTTGCGTTTCCCGTCAGCACGTAACAAGGCTTCTCCATCTGGGCCGCGCTGTGCAATGGTTTTCACTGGGTTTGCCCGCAGGTCAAAGGCGTAATAGCGATGGGTGAGAAACGAAGGCGATACCTCATTGATGGCAAAATTCTCGGGTGAACACCATTTGGGCCGCAGAGGTTTTTTCTCGGCAAGAACCCAGACCCGGAATGTGCCTTCGCCCTGGTCGATACGGGTGAGAAAATCCCGATGGTCATCCGGGGCGCCAGGAAAGCAATCCTCCCACACCCGTTTGTGCCAGGCATAGCTGTCGACAATGCGCTCCGCACAAGCGGTTTCTGCGTCAACATCCAAGCGAGCCAGCCACTTCATATGTCCTCCTCGGCGAGTGGCTCCGTACCCTGCGTCCAATAAGATCTCGCCCATTCTATTTTGGTACTGTCGCCCCAGTAACGCATATCGATCTCGAGTTGCTCGTAATTGATCGGCACTCCTTGTGACTTTGCCATCAGAACCAACCGCAAGACACGGGCGTTCAACTCCGCGCCTCTCTCGGCTGCGAGTAAATGCTGAAACCTCCTTTCGGTCGATGTCAGCTTGTTTTCCTTGTTGGATTCCTCTCTCCTATTTTTTTCGATGGCTTTGCAGGTGATTCCGAAATTTCCTTCAGATGTTATTTCGGGATGGGTGGCATACAGTCCTGCAACCCACGAGGCAATGTCATTTTCAATCCCCACCCCAAGACGATTCAACGCGGGCCAGGCACGATGTTTCTTGTTATCCACGAGAATACAGCGAAGATTGGCCATCATCCCCCGGTCGTCTTTGTACTTGCGGAGTCGCTCAAGAAGTCGGCTCATCACTCACCTCCTTGGTTTCATTTGATTCAGATTCGGGTTCGTCCCGCCGGGCGGTCAATTTCTGCCATCCCTTGGCAAAGGCACGCACCTGCCGCGGTGTCTCCTGCCCGCAGGCTACGCGGTAGGCGGTACATGCGTTGCGGAAGAGCATTTTCTGCCACGCCTCGCGCGTGGGGATCGCCGCATCCGTGCCAATCGCCTCGATATGTGCCAACAGGAGAGGAAGATTTTTTTCTACGGCGGTCCAGTACGAAAGGAACGCTGTTTGCGCCAGCCTGTCTTTCAATGCGTTTTGTTCCTTGGGTTGGGTTCTTTGAACGCGGGGGCGCCAATCGTTGTCAACGGCCGTGCGATATTCCTCTATTGACCAGCGAAGCTTGCGTGATTGTCTCTCTGCGTAGATCACCTCGGTCTGGTAGATGGGTAGATTGGCTTGGAAAGACGGCGTGATATGGAAGACTGATTCAAGCGCAATGTCCATTGATGCTTGGTCCCGCGTCATAGCGCAGAACTGAAAATCATAGGCCGCGTCGTAAGGCGCGTTCTCCATTGCCAAAGATCCGCCCAGTCCCTCGGTTTCTCGCTTCGTGAGGAGGGCGGATAATTCCCGCCATGTAGACCGGTTCGGGCTGGCGCTGACCACCCTTCTTTCCACCGATTCAATCCCCTTTTTGTCCTTCTTCGTTATCAGTCGTACTGCCGCCGTCGGCTCTGCGGGGAAGCCGTCCTTATAGGTGTTATACTTAAAGCCATTGCAGCAAATCATTTGATCCGTATCGGCATGAAAACGAATCCACCTCGAAATCGGAACCAACCGGCCGATGTAGGTCCGTGTGGCGTTCTCGATGGATGCATAATCCTGCGGAGAGTTGGGGAACTGTTCCCACACGGGTCTGCCAAAAGGTACCTCCGTGAATTTGGCTTCTTTCTCCTTTTTGACAGTGGAAAACTCGCGATAGACGACGCCAATGCGTTCATAGGTCGGCAGATTCAGGTGGATCGTTTCATGCAGGTTTTGCCCCCGTAACAGGCAATGGACCATGGATTGAGACAGGCATGGTGCATCGGGGTTGCCTACTTGACCTGTTTTGATTGTCTCCCATTGTGCGACAGGAGCGCCACCGCCAGAGGAGAAATTTTGAAAAGTCACCAGGTTCAATGCCATCCGTTCCGGGGTGATCTGTCTGAAACGTGCTTGCCCGCCATGGTCGTGCAGCGTCGAGTTGTTACCCGTTGCCATTTCAAAATCGAGCAGGGCAACGGGAGACGTCTTCCCTGAATCGGTGCACTTCAACTTCGCTACCTGTAGCCAGGGTTTCTCGGGATGGAACAGTTCGAAGGAGTCCTGCCAGTCGGCGAGATACTTCTGTATCGCTCCCGGCAGCATTTGCGGCACCCTGCACCACTCGGCGTAGTTCCTCGGGCCATCCAACGCCGCATGGGCTACGCAGAGGAACAGTCTCATCAAGGCGACCCGTTCATGGGGGCGTACCGCCAGGTCCGCAAACTGCTTCCCTTCGGCAAGCACAGTGCAGAGGCTTGCCATTTGGGGTTTGCCCGCAGCGGTCACTACGGGTATCCACGGGTCAAAGGCAACATTCATATCTCCTCCTTTCATGATAATTTTTCGATGACCAGTCCAAACGCGTCAAAGTAAGAAAGGCGGGTGTCACTCTTCAAACCTTTTGCAATGACCTCACCGCCTTTACTCACGATGCCGAGGCACTGGCTCCCGTAAACATAGTTGATAAAATTGGGCTCGGGCACGACGCTTTCGAAGCAATACTCCGGAACCTTGACCAAATTTCTATGAATCGCCTGGGCCGTGGCAAATCGGAAGGTTTCCCCTCCGAGTTCGCCTGCCGTCTTATCGAGGAAAGCAGCTTCGTACTTGTCGATGCTGTGACAGAGTATGACGGAAACCGTCGGCACCTCATTGAGGCGGGTTTGTATCCCCTCGGCATCGGGCAATTGCGGTTGCCAGTAGTTGCTGCTCATGGCCGCCTTGAAGCGTTCGTTGGAATTTCGAACAAACCGATCTTTGAAGAGTTTGTCCCAGGATTTTGGCTCGTCATCTCTGTCGCAGTATGTGCCCTCGATCAGCTCCCGTATCTGTTTTGGGATGACGATCTGGGGGCGGTCTTTCCATAACTGAAGCGTCCTCAACAGCACATAGGGGTCGTATACGTGTGCTTTTCCCCCAAAGGCCTCGACGATTTCCTCTGGCTCCATGCTGCGGAATTCCTTTAACGTCTTGGCTTCCTTGAGGATGCACAGGTGCGGTCCGGGAATGGGGCGCTTGCCGCGTTCATGCCGCCAAAGCCGTCCGAGACGCTGGAGCAGCATGTCGGCAGGCGCCAATTCCGTAATCAGGAGGTCCGCGTCGAGGTCAACGCTCTGCTCGACAATCTGGGTGGAGACGAGAATCGATCCGCACCGGGTTTTGCCGGATTTCCCGAACCTCTCCATCCATTCGTCTTCAAGCTGTTCGCGCCGCCAGTGAGGGAAACGGGAATGGAGAAGGCCGATCGGAAACTCATTTCGAATCAGATCGGTAAGATATCGGTATTGATTCTGCGCTGCTGCGATCGTGTCGCATATCCAAAGGACCGCGCCGCCGTTGCGGGCGACCTCGATGGCCTCTCGGACCGCGGTCTCCGGGTCAATGAAGTCGATCTTGACGGGGTGCGATTCCGGAGGGGCTGCCGGAACAGGCTGGAGCGGAGAACCTTCCCTGCGTCCGGTAATGAGCGGGTAGGATAATTTGTCATCATTTGAGGAGCCACCAGGACTGGGTGTGATCTTGTCACGGCGTTTGCCCGAGAGTGTGGCCGAAAGCACGATGACCGTGCAGGCCAGGGCTTCGAGAGTGGTGATGAGTTTATCGATGAGCGTTCCTGTATAAAGATCGTAGGAGTGAACTTCGTCAAGGATGACCACCTTCCCGGCAAGGGCAAAATGGCGGACAAAAAAGTGTTTCGCCGCGACCACTCCGAGCAGTGCCTGGTCAACGGTGCCGACGCCGAAGGGGGCGATGAGCGCCCGTTTTGCCGACGCGAACCAATCCCGGCTAACTCTGGCGTCGTCATGCCCCGCACTTTGCGTGTCCGATGCAGTGGTCCGTATCCCTAAATCGGACTGCATGAGCCAGGAATTGCCATGGATGAGGCGGCCGCCCGGGGTATTTGGCGCGATCCGCCGTATGAATTCGTTCATGCGAAGATGAATGCGGTTGCTTGTCGCCTGGGTGGGAAGGGCGAAGAAGATGCCCGACGCATTGCCCGACGCCATCAGCCGATAGGCCGCTCCCAGTGCGGCTTCTGTCTTGCCTGTACCCATCGGGGCTTCGATCACATAGACCCCGGGGCCGCAAATGGTATCGAGGGCCTTGCGCTGCATGTCGTTGGGGAAAAATCCAAAGAGATCTTCAAAGGAAAGGCCCTTATCGAGAACCGGAGGAAGAAAGCCGATAGCCTGGAGCGCCTCCCGTGCACGCGCAAAAACGTCTTCGGCCGCGGTTCCGTGCACAGGGGAAAAGAACCGTTCGTCGGATCCGATCCAGTCGGCGACCGTTGTGAGCCCGGCCAGCCACCAGATGGCGGCTGACTCCTCGGTCAGTGAAGGGAGGGCATCTCCTGTACAGAAATAGCCCCATAACTGCTGAGCACATTGCTGCCGAGCGCGATCCCAATCGCAGCCGCTTCTGCTTTCTGTAATTTGCTTGATCAGCGGCGGCCTAATTCCGCGAGGATTGGGAAAATACTTTATCCTGCCATGATGTGCTCCGAGAACAGCGGCTAGCCACGGGGCGGAATCGCAGGAGCTATTTTGCGTCATCAAAAAATCCTGGATGGCGGCGTGGGATACCCTGCCATGGTCCGATTCCATGGCCGTATCCCAACACCCGTTCAGATCGATTCGGCTCAAATCATTTTCAACAAGCCACGCTTCGCACTTTCTTTGGAAGCCGGGAGATATCTTGCCCAAGTCATGGAGTGCCGCGAGCGCTCCAATGGTTTTCATATCCAGATCGAATCTTTCAAGTAGGTTCGGCGACATCTCTGCAAGGCAACGGGCCACACATCCCACGTTTACCATGTGGTCATAAGCAGATATCCCGGGTGTTCCATCCGAAGCCGTTTTTGCCCAAAAATGAATCATAATTCACTCTGCTGTTTTTAGTTATAAGGCTATAATCAATGATTATTCCTATGTGCACGCTCTACCGTGAGGTGCAAAAGGAATCTCAAACAAACATATTCATGCTCCTCCCTCGAAGCCGATCTTCCTTCGCGGTTTGGCTGGTGGGGCCATCAACTCGCGGATGGCATCGAAGACGATTCGGAATTGGCTGTCGTATTTCTTTTCAAGATCGTCAAGCCTCTTGGACAGATCCTTGTGAGAAGCGATCATCTCACGCAGCTTCACAAAGGCCCGCATGATGGCGATGTTGACTTGGACAGCCTGTTCGCTGTTTAGTATGCCGGACAGCATGGCGACACCCTGTTCAGTGAATGCAAAGACGTTCGGCGCATGCTTGATTCCAGAACTTGTCACAATTTGTGATAAGTCCATGATCTCTTCGCGGGTCAGCGAAAACATAAAATCTTTTGGGAATCTCCGAATGTTTCTTCTTACTGCTTGATTAAGCACCCTTGTTTCAACTCCGTACAGATTGGCCAGATCTCTATCCAACATGACATTTTGCTTGCGGATAAGATAGATCCTCCGTTCGACCGTCTCTATCTGGATAACGTCCATCGTTTACCTCCTTATCCGATTACAGATATTCCAATGTGGAATCTCAAAAATGGAAATGGAATCCTGAAGCTGCCGTAGAGCCCGAGGTGCTTCTTGGAACACACCATAACACCCTCACTACCCCAAAAGATGTCCCATCAAACTGTATGTGAATAATTTAGGCTAAATTCTGGTAGCTTCGGCTGCTGCAATTTATCGGTACAGTTTGCTCATCTTCCTGATTTCTCCCCGGATCATTTCTCGGAGTTCCTTGGGTTCAACAACCTCGACGCTGGCCCCGTGCTTCAGAATCTCGTGGATGACCTCCGCAAATCCGGAAACGGGGAAACGCAGGCGCAGGCTGCCATCTTTGCCGACGGAGACCTCCTGGGCCTCGTGCCATTCCTGCTCGGCGATCCAGGGCGAGACGCCGGGCGTAAAACGCAATACCACGTCTGTAGAACGTTTGCCCGTGATGACGCCGAAATTCAGGCGGAGGTATTCCTTGATCGGAGGGAGGCTTGGTGGCAGAGCGAGCGGCTCGCCGCAGAGCTGTACGGTGCGGATGCGCGAAAGGGTGAAGTCACGCATTTGCTTGCGCAGGCCGCAGAAGGCGATCAGGTGCCAGTTCCCCATGTAACATAGGAGGTGCAGCGGACGAATAGTCCGTTCTGTTGTCTCGTTCTTGTGCGGGGTATGGTAAGTAACCTTCAAGGTGCGATCGCCGAAGAGGGCGCCGACGACGGCATGGAATATGGCCTCGGGGACCCGGTAGTAGGCGACATTCTTGACTGATACCTTCTGCTCGACATCCTGGATAGCGGGCGCTGAATCGGCGGAGCGCAGGGAGAGGAACTTCTCCAGCATCCGATGCAGTGAATCCTTGAACGCGTGGTCCGGGATGGCGGTTGCCAGCCTCAGGGCCAGACAGAACGCCCGGAGTTCCTCCTCCTTGAGCCAGACGGGAGGCAGTTCATAGCATCCGTCCTCGTACAGGTAGCCCCGGCGTTCATGATTGTAGCGCAGGGGAGCGCCGAGTCGATCGCTCATGAAGGCGACATCGCGTTGTGCCTGTTTGCGGGAGATGTCGAAATGCGCCGCCAGGTGTGCGGCATTCGGGAATCGGCCGGACTTCACACGTCCATGGAACCAGGCGTAGCGTTCATAAGAGAGTTTTTTGGCCATGACGGTATTCCTTGGAACTATATGGATTCCCGCTTTCGCAGGTCCTATGTTTGAAGAAAAGAAAGGCAAGTCTCCCTTTTCACCGGTATAGTTTTTGTGCCCCAAAAACGCCACCGAAAGGAGACTTGCCATGCCATACGCTAACAAAGTCGATT